>JAMOBH010000280.1:0-7537 GCA_039908085.1 Magnetococcus sp. YQC-5 | reverse complement strand
TGATGATGACTATGTCCGACAGTTTGCCACCATGGCCAAGGCGCGTTTACGTGACAATTTGAAAATTTATGTAGAATACGGCAATGAAATCCATCACGGCATTAAACTTGATTGCCTGTTCGCGGGGTTGATTCTGATACTCTTTCAAACCCCAATTACCCCATTTGGTGGGACGATTGACATTCAAAAACAAGGCTAACATCCCGCCCCCATGCTCTTTCCAGGAATTCAGCATTTTCTGGTAAGCTGTGGCCATGCGCGGGTCGCGGTTGGCCCGATTGAAAAGATTCTGTAATGGAGCATTATTCTCATCAGAACCCGGTCCTCCCAGATGTTGACCTCCTTCAGTAGCGAGCAGTTGAAACCCATATTTTTTGGCAATGACCAAATTCGTATCCACCCATTGACTGATTTCCGCCAATGGACCGTGGATGGGTGCCCTGGCCCAGACAGGTTCGAACTTTGGATCATACAGAGGCCCCCCTTCAAACAATTCTTTAAAGAGGGTATTCAAACCTCCATCCGGGTCTGAGTCAATCCAGGTTTGCACCACCGGAGCGAATTGTTTTGTCCCAACGTGATACCCAAAATAACTGCCGATTGCCATGGCATTGATGCTTTTTGCGCAACTTTTGCCTTGATTTTCACGAGCATAGAGAGGACATTCAAGCATATAATCAAACATGTATTCTCGCACCGATTGGCTGGCCACCAGACAAACGATTCGATTGCTCTGCTCACCGAATACTTCACGCCAAATGTCACACATCTGTGCGGTACGCATACCCTGCCAGTTCACTCTTTTCAAAAGATTATTATCATGCCAGCTTTCAAGCTTTTTGAGATCGGCATCGGTCACGTTTGGCCAACGGGCTTTGGCCTGCTCTTCCACCCAGCGTCCTTGTGGAAACAAAGGATCATCATTCCATATTTCATTGCCGTATTCTACATAAATTTTCAAATTGTCACGTAAACGCGCCTTGGCCATGGTGGCAAACTGTCGGACATAGTCATCATCAGCCTGAAAGGGCATGTTAAACCAAGGATCAGCCATCACCGCGTTGGACAAGGCCATCAGAATTTCCGGCGGCACACCTCGATTCGTACTCCAAATGGCGTCATTCAATCGTGCCCGTTGCTCCCACTTGCTGGTCGTATTCTGCACAATATTCATCATCGTCATGTACCGAATCGAACGATAAGCACGCAAATCCCGCAGAAAATGAGGATAAAAACGCAACGTTTCGTAAAGTGTCTCGTAACTCTGGAAAGTCGTCCCAGAGGGGCAGTCTGCCGCGCGATCATAGCTGGTGAACGGATCGGTCCCGCAAATACCGCCCGGCATGATGACCCGGATGTTGCGCAGATGATTGGCTGGATTGGTTGCCAGGATCATGATCTGGATCCCCATATCATCTGGAACCACATCCAGGACATCCCGACCTGGTTTTGAAAGGGATTGATTTTTTTTCACCCCGTTATAACCATAATGGATGGTCCCTTCACCCTCATAAAGAACAATATATTGACCCGCTGGATAGGAGGCTCCTTGATCCCAGAACATATGAGTATAAACTGACCGATAATAGACATCCTGGCTATCTGCCGCAGGCAATGAACGCACCCACCCCTGTGCATCCAGATCCAGCTTGGACTGTTCCAGGGTGTCCCAGAAATGGGCTGGCGCAGGAGGGGTGCAACGGGGATCGTTCGAGGGACAGTAGGTATACCAACGAAAGGCTCGCTTCATCACATCAAGAAAAGTGAGTTCCGCTTCCCAATAGTTGATGGACTGAATGTTGATGGCCAAAGGCGAACGGGCATTCAAAGGATTGGTGGCGGGAAACGGAAAATCAGTACCGTCATTTGGCAGTGCCTGCACGGCTACGCTGGTCGTGGAAGACGTGCTGGTCGTGGAAGACGTGCTGGTCGTGGGCGTGCTGGTCGTGGAAGACGTGCTGGTCGTGCTGGTCGTGGAAGGCGTGCTGGTCGTGGAAGGCGTGCTGGTCGTGGAAGGTGTGCTGGTCGTGGAAGGTGTGCTGGTCGTGGAAGGTGTGCTGGTCGTGGAAGGTGTGCTGGACGTGGAAGACGTGCTGGTCGTGGAAGACGTGCTGGTCGTGGAAGACGTGCTGGTCGTGGAAGGCGTGCTGGTCGTAGGCACCTTATTGGCAAGAACATTGATGGCAGATATCACACTACTGTTGGTTTGCCCGGTTGGAAGCATCACCCCGGTATCAATAGTGGAAGCACCATTCAAATACCGTAAAATCAGCACCCCATCTGTGGGGTCCACGATGCTGTTTTTGTCCACATCTAACGAGAGACCCAAGGCGTTGATGGTGGTCAAAACCGTGCCATTGGTCTGTCCGGTCGGAAGCAGCACACCAGTATCAATAGTGGAAGCACCATTCAAACGTCGCAAAATCAGCACGCCATCTGTGGCTTCCACCATGCCGCTTTGATCCACATCCAAAGATGGATTCATGCTCCATGCATCAGGAGCAATCAAGAGTGAAGAGGAGATAAATAAAAAAAGAAGAATACAGAACTGCTGAAAAATTACCATCAAAATATAATATAATTTTTTTGCTGGTGTCATTTTATGTTCCCCCTATTTTAAATCATAACGAATTTTCAGAAACCAATCAAAAATAAAAATCTGTTTGGATGAGTTCCCTGGCTTTCAACTTGGAATGTTGATCTCACTCTACCTGATCCATGTTCGATAGGGCGGCCAATAATCCAAAACCACCTGATTTTTCCCCCCTGTCAGGAACATTCCCTGAAAAGTATGATAAACCGGCATCATGGAACCTGGCTGACCATTGATTGTGACTTTCCAATAAGGATCGAAATTGTTGGTCAGCACCAACAGGCCAGGACCATCGCTGTTGACGGTCAATTGAATATGATCAGGAGTGTATTGGTCGAATTGGATTTCACTATACGAAAAATCCAGCTTGTCAAACGAAACAGGTTGTTCCAACAAGGCGGTTTGACGCAACTCGGCAACCGATGTAGTGGAAAGGGCCTCCAGCAAAGTTGATGCGTTTTGTAAAACACGAAAATTCCGAGTCATGAAGGCGCGCGGCAGATGAGATTTATTTTCATAAACATACAAGGCATGATGGGGAACATGACCCTGTAGGGTTTGCCAGACCTTCTCCCGCAAACGCAGCTTGTCCCATTCCTGGCCTTGCGCCAATTCTGACACTGGGTTATGGATCAGGGTCAAGGCAGGATGATTGAGCGGCCAGTGGGAAATCAGGAAACGGGTATTGGCCAAAGAGAGCAAATCCAGATTATACCAGGCGTCCAAATCCAAGGGTGCCCGATTGACAAAACGTTTTTCAGGACTCATGAACAGGTAATACCATTTGATGGTTCGTTCGGTTTGTTCCGGGTAGACCGCCAGAGCCTTGGTAATGACACGCCGCCAGAATTGATGATATCTGGCTGAATGGAGACGGTAATACCCATCCACGCTTTCAAAACCGTAGGCATGGACATAAGTGGGATAGATGCGATCCCCGGAAGCTCCGGCAATGCCGGGTGGCCATGTCCCGACACTGGCGACACGGAAGGGATTTTTTGTGTTTTTTTGTTGTTGTGCCAACTCTTGCAAGACCGGATTGTTGAAGTTGATGGCATAATTGTCTGTGGACAAGCGATGCAGCAGTTGCCGTGTCACCTCTTTCAAGTTGACAACCGGCATGGCCAGGGCAAACAGAGTAACCAGGGTAATCCAAACACGGATGCGATGGCTGGCCGTGATGCCACTTTCTCGCAGCAAATGCAAACCCATTCCCCCCAACAACGGACCAAAGAAAATGGTGAATTGATTGAAATCCAACATATTGCCCCGTGAGGGTGGAATGACGTTCTGCCAAACGTGTTGCAGCCAATGCCCCACTTCCGCGCCAATGCCAGACAGTAAAAAGATAAACAATAAACGCCACGCCAATGCTTTGCGATTGGCTCTCGCCGCAAACAGGCCCAGAAAAAACAAGCCCAGATAAAGGCCGTTCTGAGGCCATTCAGACCAGCCGATACTGCCCCAGGTGTGATGAAGCTTTTCAATCAGACTGGGTATTTCCAAGGTGACACTGCCTTGACCACGGGTTGTGGTGGGGCTGTAAGTCATCAGGGTAATAAACAGGGGGGCTTCCATGAGCATGGCCCCACCGGCAAACGCGCCATACCTGGACCACCAGGCAGACCATTTGCTTTGACGTATGATCAACAACCAGAACGGCAGTGCCCCAACCATAAAAAAAGTGTGAATCACCGACTGAGAGACCAACGCCAAAACCATACCCATCAGCAGTGCCAACCCGATGCCACGTCGCCAAGGGTGCATCATGATTTTATCAAATAAAAATAATGTCAAAGCAACCGCAGGCAGACCAAAGGCGTCTACCAGTTTCCAGTCCTGTACGCTCCAGAGGTATAAGGAATAGGCCAGACCGGCGAACAAAGAACCGACCGCATCCAATCCCAGTATGTCCCGGCACAGGCGATAGGTAAAATATCCCGCCAGAAAGCGTTGCATCCACATGACCAAACCATAAACCACCCAGGCCGGCAGTACCAGATAAGGCAGGCCGTCGATGGCGAAACTGTCTACCATGGGATGGACCAGTGAGGGCATGCCGCCACTGAATTTCGGTTGCCAAAAGGTGATGCCGTACTCCAACAAATCACGCGCTGCTGTAATACGGTAAGGTACGTTGAAATCGGCATTGTCCTGAATACGCAGATAGGAATGCGGACCAAGCACCCAGTAAATGGCAGAGACCAGAATGGACCAGAACAACCAGAAAATCAGCCACTGGGTTTTGGTCCAGGGATCAACAGCCACTTGCTTTTCATTGGACAAAGGGATGATAAAATGCCACAGTTTTAAAATCATTTATTCAACCTTTTTAACATCACCATTCCCGTGGTTTGAAATTCATATCGTTGGCCAGTACCACCTGATCCCCTGCCTGCACGATGACAAACAGTCCATTCTGGATGGCAAAGCGGATTACATGGTCATCAATCACCATGCCAGCAACCGCTCCAATCACTCGTTTGTCAGAATATTCCGGAAAAAAATCTTTGAATTCCCCCAGGCGCGTCATGTGATCTCGTACATCCTCTATTGTCAATTTGCTTTTGACTTCCACCAATGACGCAGCATCCGTATTCACCACAAACAGGTCAATCTCGATGTGTCGATTCCCTGGCAAATCAGCCTCAACACGTCGGCTGACCTTATGAACCGGGATGCCTCTTTCCGCAAAAAGAGTTTTACATGCAGGAGCAACCAATCCCTCCACAAATTCTCCCAAACGCCCACCAAGTTGACCGATTTTGCGGTCGGTCTCCTTCATTTTGCGGTCGGTCTCCTTCATTTTGCGGTCCGTTTCCTGCATTTTGCGGTCCGTTTCCTGCATTTTGCGGTCCGTCTCCTGCATCTGTTTGGCATTCTCCCTCATCAGTTTGGCGGTCTCCTTCAAGTGACGGTCAATCTCATGAGTATTGCGGTCAAATTTCTCCCAGCGTTCCTGGTCTGCACGCCTCTGTTCCTGGTCTGCACGCCTCTGTTGTTCCTGGTCTGCACGTCTCTGTTCCTGGTCTGCACGTCTCTGTTCCAGGTCTGCATGCCTCTGTTCCTGGTCTGCACGCCTCTGTTCCTGGTCTGCACGCCTCTGTTCCTGGTCTGCACGCCTCTGTTCCCGGTTTTCAGTGATCATTTCCTGAAGCATCCGCCACACATCGTCAAATGTCACAGCTTGCGTCATGGCTGTTTCTCCTTGGCTGAATGGGTCATTTTTAAACACTTGCCTTTACCACAATGACATGATAATCACATGCCCAGACGATTACTTGAAAAAATAACATCTGCCTCCCTGAAAAGCAACAAACAAGAAGTGCATGCACTCAGGTATGAACTGCTTGGATGAGGGAGACAATGGACATTTTTAGTGAATGTCGTCAATTGTTCTTTTTTCATTCTTGATTCTGATCTGGGAACATGGTCAATACATCATCCCAATCAAAGGCTACCTAACCAGCCCCATGCGTCAATGGATCGCGTCTCGCGGGTGTTGGACTCTTGCCCCCATTTTGCATGAAAAACCTTCGACAATTTGGAGAGTTGGTGTATTCTCCAAGGGCCATTTCAGACTCTTTTCCATCTATTACGTGTCTACACGTCATGGGCGATTCAAATGAAAACAATGCGATGCCAAGAAGAGGGGGAAAGATGGAACCAAGAGCAGAAGTCTCAACAGCCGGAACCATCCGAAGAATGCATCATCAGCCTGGTGATTCCTGCTTATAATGAGGAACCCAACATCCCGTTGATTTATGAACTTTGCCAACCCATTCTCGCGGGAATGGGCACTTATGAAATCCTGTTTGTCGATGACGGCAGCAACGATGGCACTTTGGAGTCCATCAAACGTCTCGTTCAAAAAGATCCCTGCGTCAAATACCTGGTGTTGAGTCGCAATTTTGGTCATCAGACCGCTCTGCGCGTAGGCATGGATCATGCCAAAGGAATGTGTGTGATCTCCATGGATGCCGATATGCAACAACCTGCGGCACTCATGGTCACCATGGTCGAACGTTGGCGTGCAGGCTTCGATGTGGTGGTCACCTCACGTCAAGTCTCCCCTAACCTGCCTGTGATCAAAAAAGTTACCGCTCGGCTTTATTACTGGCTCATCAACCTGTTAAGCGATCTCCCGGTCATCCCTGGAGGGGCTGATTTCCGCCTCTTGGATCAAGGTGTGGTCCGGGCCTTGCGTCAACTATCTGAACGCGAAATGTTTTATCGTGGCGTCATACCCTGGCTTGGGTATCGCAGTTGTGTGTTGCCTTATGAAGCAAAGGTCCGAACTCATGGAAAAACCAAATACAGCCTGCATAAAATGCTTAAATTGGGTTTGACTGGCATTCTTTCTACCTCCATTCGTCCCATGCATTTCGCATTATATGTGGCTGCGACCATTTTTACCATGCTCGTTTGTTTTGCCCTCTACGCCTTGCTGGTTTATGTGTTTACGGGCGAAGCCATCATCACCGGGGTACTCTCTACCATCATGTTGCAAGGTGGCGTTTGGACCGTTCATCTGACCATCCTGGGCATCATGGGAGAATATTTGGGGCGGGTGTTGCGGGAAGTGTTGGGAAGACCTCCCTATTTGGTTCGCGAGGATAATATCAATTTGGTTCCGCGTCCTGAACGTCCCACAGCACTGGAAAAACGACACGCTGCCCTCCCCATGAAATGGACTGTCCAAGAGGGTAACGACAAACCTTTGGTTTGAACAGAATGGCCTGCATATTAAAATAAAAAAATAATAAAAAAAAAGAGGGGGTCTGGGGGATTCATCCCCCAGGGTTTTGCTTTTGACTTTGATTTTCTGTACGAAGGAGATCCTGTTCAAGGTGATTTTACGGAGATTGGCGCACGTGATCAAGCCATTGGTTATGCCTTGAGTCGTGCCAAAGCTGGAGATGTGGTTTTGATTGCCGGAAAGGG
>JAMOBH010000279.1:0-7555 GCA_039908085.1 Magnetococcus sp. YQC-5 | reverse complement strand
CCCAAGGCAGCATAAGCCGAATTTTAATTTTAAGATTTACATAACCTTTCTTATTTAAAGAAAGGCAAAGGTGAGTTTTTGCCTGTGCCAAGTGTTCTTTCATGGTAAGACCAAGTCAGCCCACATCTCCAGGGTATTTGAGTTGGCCATGGTAATTTTCTCATGAATGGCCGCAGGCAGTTCTCCAAAACGCCGCATCAATTGGCGAACAAGAATTTTTGCCTGGCCTTCCTGTCGGCCTTCCTGTCGGCCTTCCTGTTGGCCTTTCATTTCTCCAGCCAAGTAGCCTTTCATTTCATAATCATGAGCCCATTGTTCAAAACGTGTTGTCAACATGTTCACCATCTCCTGAAGATCTTCTGGAATGTGGGTATGAGGATTTGGAACCTTGAAGCGCGAAAGGCCCGCTATCAACAGTTCACGAAAAAGATGTTTGACAGGGGGTGCGTCTGGATGGTTTTGAAACCATGACACGAGATCGTGGATTGTGTGCATCATCTCTTTCGGATTGGCAGGATGCTCCATGCGAAAAAACAAAGCAACAAATGAATCATATTTTTGCAATTCTTCATTAGAAAAATTGATCTGGCTAATCAGGTAATACCGCATTTGTGGCTGATATTTCCACAAGGCGGATCCTTCGGGCAGGCGGATTAATTCTTGCAAACTGGTGGCCGCATGCCATCGATGATCACCGTTGTGTAGGACAATAGGTAGAACCGGAGGCAGGCCGTCTGTTACTTTTAGTTTACGCTCGTTAACTAACTGCTGATAAAGCAGGCCTGTGTAGACATCCAAGCGCAACACCATCCAGTCGTCGATATCGGACTGGAACTCCAGGATCAACAAGACGAACAGGCTGCCACCGGCGCGAAGTGGAATTTCCCAGACCACATCTCCCCGTCGCCGATCTCCTTCAAATTGCGCGGTGAACTTGGTATTAAGCATGTGCATTGCCGACAGATCCAGTTCCGTCAGTTCTTCTGGACTCAAGAAATGGTTCAGTAAGTCCTTGACGGCCTCTGGATGCGCAAAGAGGCGATGATAGATCGAGTCGGAAGAAGATGTCGTATCAGTCATAAAATATTTTCCTTGGTGAATTAATTAAATAGTTTATGTTCGGTAGTGACCCTCGGATTTTTTGATGCGCGAGTTGGCTCCGGCATTCTCATATTTGTTGTTCAGCGTCAAAGAAATGGATATACTGTCCCCAGATTTCGTCAAAGAAGAAATGGATATACTGTCCCCAGATTTCGTCAAAGAAATATATACTGTCCCCAGATTTGGAAATGGATATACTGTCCCCAGATTTGGACAGATTTGGAATTGGATATACTGTCCCCAGATTTGGAATTCCATATATGTCCCAAGATTCATGTCCCTGGATTCATTCATCGGAATTCATCGCGTTATTATCAGCATTTTCAATCCAAGATGCGTGATCTAAAGAAATCATTTTCCTTTTAGATATTTTTTCTCGTTCTTGTAATGCCTTGACCATAGCATGCAAATCAAAATTGAACTGAGCAGCAAATATTTCTCTGTTTTTATGTAATTCTTCGACAATCGGATCGGTCCACATAATCAAGTCTCCTCTTGAAACTCTTCTGGTGTAATGATAATGGGAGATGCCATTTTTTGTCTCTTCAAAAATTCGTCAATAGCACGGCGTGTTATTCCATTAGCTATATGACGACAATTCCATGTCAATAGAAAATCCATACGGTATAATGCCGCTAAATCGACATGCAAAGCGTCTGCATTGGCCTTGATGGGCAAATTCGCATGATTTCGTAATTGTTCACCAAGAATTTTCATTTTATCATCCAGCATTAAAATAGTGATAGATTCTACTATCGATAATCGTCTTTGAGCAGCATTTTTGTCCCCCATTTCAATTTCCTGAATAACCAGTTCAGATACGAATAGTTCATACCGATCTCGCCTTTCTGCCCACCATTCGTGAGTGATCTGCTGATGGGCGGCCACGATCAGATCTCGGCTCGGTAAGGCGGCCAGATAGCTGATGATGCTGGTCTCCAGGTAAAGACGCGGTTTCATGTTGAATTTAGTATGGCATCCCTGGAATTCACTGAAATTCATCCTGGAATTCTCAGTCTGGAATTCTCGGAGTGGAAAAAACGAGACTTCCCGCATCTTGCCCGGACAAATCATAATACATTTTCGGCGCAAAGGAGACGACCGGGCGATTTGAAGATCTCTCAGAGTTTTGCAGATCTGTCACGATGGCGTCTATATCGTAATTAAAACGGGCAGCATGCTCATCACGAAATTTGTGCAACTCTTCTATGATGGGATCGTTCCACATGGTGATTCCTCCTCAGGCAATTCTTCAGGGGTGCTGATGACCGATGCAACTACTCCATATCTTCGAAAATTTTCGGTTATTCTTTGGCGGGTCAGGGCATTGGCGATGTGTCTGCAATTCCACGTCAACAAGTAGTCCATGCCATGAACAGCCGCCAGGGCAATATGAACGGCATCATCACCTGCTTTTGAAGGCAAACAGCCCGCACGGATGATCTCTCTGGCCAGAAAGCGAACCTGCTCATTGATCGACAAACATTGCAATCTGTTGACGATGGCCATTCGTCTATCTGCTGCATTTGGATCACCACATTGCGCCTCTTGGATGACCAAATCGGAGACAAACAGTTCATATCGATCTCGCCTTTCTGCCCACCATTCGTGAGTGATCTGCTGATGGGCGGCCACGATCAGATCTCGGCTCGGCAAGGCGGCCAGATAGCTGATGATGCTGGTTTCCAGGTAAAGACGTGGTTTCATGTTGAATTGACTTGCATTTATACTAATTTAGTATGATGTCCCCAGATTTACAGATTTTGTCCCCAGATTTGGGTATTGTTCGCGATAACATGATTTTTATTTAAAAAATATGAAAAAAATTTTTTTGGCTCCGCCGGGCAGAGAGGGGAAGTCTCCCCTCTCTGCGCTCTCCCCTCTAAAGCACTCAAATCATCAAAGCACCGAAGTATCATTGCCCGCCTCTAACGGGCCAGACACTGTCCTTGTACGATTTGCTGCTTTCGTAGATAGTTCCGGTGTAGATGCCTATGTCATAGGCATTGAAGGGGTCTATGGCAGTACTCGACCAGTAGAAGATGGACTGGGCATCAACAAATACGCCACTGTTTTTCCAATCTATATAAATCTGTAATTCATCCTTTGTAAGCAACCTCCACTGGCCTGCGGTAGAACCATCTGTCAGACCACAATCTCCACTTTTCAAAGCAGCCACTTTCGATAGGGCTTCATCCCAATTCTGTGGACCAAAGCAGTCGGCATTCTTCAAACCAATCAAACCTGTTTTTGAGTCTGTAATTGTTCCGTTACCATTGTCGCAAAAACCAATTGTACAGGACTTGGCAGTAGTCGAAACGGTCGTGGTTGCTGTAATTGTGGTGGTTGGAATAACTGTGGTAGTGGGTTTGACAGTTGTGGTGGTCGTGACCGAAGTGGTAGGTTGGACAGATGACGTGGTAGTCGCAACCGGAGCTGACACCGTCACAGCAAAACTCGTAGTGGCAGTAGCCTTGCCATCATTCACCTCTATTGTAATCGTGGCACTCCCGGATTGCCCAGATGCTGGCGTGACCGTCAGCGTGCGGCTACCGCCGGATCCACCAAAAACAATATTGGCATCTGGCACCAAGGTCTTGTTGGACGAAGACCCGGTAACTGTCAGACTGGCTGCCGCTGTTTCCACATCACCAACCGTGAAGGCAATGGCATTGGTGGCGGTATTGGCCGCTGTGGTTTGGTTGGTTATGGAAGAGATGGTCGGCAAGTCATTGATTGCGGTTACTGTGACATTCTTTATTTCATTCACCGGAGGGGCAATACCGTCGCTCACCGAAGTGGCTATAATAAAATTCTGATCAAAGTTTTTTTCTGGAGTGAATGTCACTCCCGAAAGCAAGGTGTTGACGTCGGCCAAAGCTCCGCTGGCTCGCCAGACAGTGCCATTGAAGGTTGATGTCACGGCCCCGGAAGAGCCTGTGGATAAAGTTCCAGCCCCAGTAGTATTGAGAACCAGGGTAGCAGTCACGGTGGGGCTTGTTGTTCCCGTGATGACCATGCTGGTTAATGTGAATGGGGATGCGTCTTCGGTGAAGGCTTCGGGTGCGCTGTTGTTATCGACTTTGATGTTGGAGGTACTTTTGCTGGATTTGGTGATGCTGACTTTTTTCAGATAATGTCTCAAGATTGTTAACGCATCATCACTCTCTATTTTTCCGTTTGGGTTTCCCAAAGGAGCAACATCGGCATCCATGTCTTTCGGTAATTGTCCAAGAGACATTTGAAAAGCGGCGAGTGCATCGGTCGGTTTGATTCTCCCATCAGGAGGAGATGCGACATCACCTGGACCGGCCATGACCAATCCAGACGATCCAAAGAACAAAAACAACCCGGCATGAATCAAGAAAAATTTATTTTCCATTTAAAAACCTATTATGAGGAGTGGAAGGCCAAATTTTCAATTGGATCCACAGATCTTCTTGGTGTAGAATGCTGTTTGTCGATATGATTCAACATTTTGCTTTGTCGGTGATGTCTGCAAATCGGCGGTGCAGACCATCATGGATGCTGTCTAAGAGAATGGCACTTCCTAAAACGATAAGCAAGTGTTATTATAGGCTATTTTCAGATTTGGGTCAAACAGCAGGCATCGATTGATCCAGCATAACCAGTAGAGAGCGTGAGGGCATTGGCTTGGAATCGCATTCCTTCACCCCTTATCCGATGTGTGGAATGGACGGGTATGCTTTTTTGTCCAACAATATTATTGCTGGTTTCAATGGAGTCAAACATGTTGCAGTCAAACGAACATTTCAGAAATTATAGAAACAAAAGATTACCGAGCGTTTTTCGATTAATTGTTTTAACGGTTGCATGTTCAGTGATATCCCTCTCTACAGAACTGGCCTCCGCAGCCGGAAGTCGCTCTTTTACCTTACAGATTGAATATAAAAATACGCAACAGATTCTTGGAGCCTTTGGAATCATTTTGACCGGCCCCACAGGCTTGATCTTTACTGAGTCTTCCTGTACGTATCTTGGAAGCGATTATGGAGAATTGGGTTATGATAAAAATATTGTAACCTTGGGTGGATTTTCCAATAATGGTATCCGTAATGGAAATTTGATGAAATGTCAATTCGATCTTGGTACAGAATTTAGTATCAAGGATTTTTCTTTTGTCTTGGACGACTTGTCAGATCCTGCTCGCGTATCTCTTTTGAATACCCTCTCTACCAGTACCGATTTTTTGCTCAAGGAGATCACACCGCAAACATCGACACTGCCTACAGTGACCATCACGACTCCACCAGACGGTTTTTCATTCAATTCATACGCCCCTTTGGCGGAAATCAAAGGTACGATTGCTGATCCAGGATCTGTTGGTATCGAAAAAGTTGAATTGCAAATCTCTTATGATGGCTTTTACTTGTTTGAGCAAAATGGACGCCTGAGACCCCGTTCCACCCCGGCCTGGATTCCAACTTATTCAGAAGATGGATGGAAAACATGGGCTTACTCTCCTGATGCTACATGGACATCTGGCAAGACCTATACCATCACAGCACGGGCTACAGACAAAGCAGGACACCTTGTCACGAAAACTTCTCAAATGACCTATACAGACAAAATTCTGATCTCTGGTATTATTTTGGATGGTGCTGGCAAACCAATTCCAGATGTTTCCATCACGTTTACTGATAATAATAAAAGAAAATCAATTATTTATACTGACGACTCTGGAAGATACACATGGAATCTGCCTGATGAGGTATGGTCCGGTGCCGTCACGCTTGACAAACCAGGATATACTTTTGACCCATCCACTCGTGTCTTGACTTCGATCTCAACCAATCAACTCAATAGTAATTTTACCGCCACCGCCGTGGAATCAGAACAAGACGCTCGCGTTATCATTCTGGCCGGTGGAGATGTTGGTAATTATCTGTGGCCCGCAACCAAAAAAGTGGCTAATGATGCTTACAAAATTCTGATAAAAAAAGGGATCACCAAACCGAATATCCGTTACCTGAGTTTGGATGTCAACCAGGATCTGGATCATGACAAAGTCAGTGACATCTACGGATTGTCTAGCTCTGCGGCTCTCGAAGAGGCTATTACCAAGTGGGCAGCCGAATATGTCAACAACAAGAAACCATTAATCATCTATATGGTGGATCACGGCGACACAGGAGGTCAGTTTATGGTCACAAAACCACAACATGGCCAAGCCGATAGTGTCACTTCCGCCAAACTGCAAGAGTGGCTGAATGCACTGCAAACCAAAACCGGTGCCAAAGTCATTTTGATCATGGATGCGTGCTACTCTGGAAGCTTCGTGCGTGACTTGATCCCGTCCAAAGGGATGTCGAGAATTGTCATTGCCAGTACGGACACCCAAGAGTTGGCTTATTTTGCTTCTGATGGTGATCTTTCCTTTTCCAGTCTCTTTTGGAAATACACTCTGATGGGCGCAAGTATACGTGACAGCTTTGCCGCCAGTGTTCAGATGACCCGTGCCGCCACCCGCAATCAACAAAACCCTATTATGGATGCTGACTCCGATGGGGTTTACATTCCCAGCAAGGACACTGCACTGGTCAGTAACCTCTATTTGGGCACCCCATTTTTTACGGCAGCGATTTTCCCGGAAATCAACGACTCCATCCCTGATTCCTACATGGAGGAAAAAGGTGCTGGTCTGACTCTCTGGGTTCAACTTATGCAAGATGTCACCAAAATAGATCGTGTGTGGGGTGTGGTTGTCCCGCCTGGAACTGGCAATAACAGCACTGAACCGATAACTGACTTGCCCATTTTGACGTTGTCCTCCTTTGTGGCACTGCTCACCCATCCAGATAAGACCCCCATGGCTAATGCTGTGATTAAAACGGCTGGCAATGAAACGGCTATTACCGATTCGCAAGGCCGGTTCACGCTGATGACAGACACGAGCAATGCAACGGTTGATCTGACGATCAATGGCGTTCAGTCTGCCGCGAGGGGAGTTCAGGTCAAGCTGTCAGGAAAAACACTCAGCATGACCACATCATCCACACCCGCTTCAACTGCACCGCTCCTCGATGTGGACAAAAGCGGAACAGTGGATGCCACAGACGGGGTTCTGCTCCTGCGGAAATTGAATGGCGCATCCACGATTGATACTGGGGTGGTTTTGCCAACTGGCCAGACCAACAGCACGGTCATGACCAACATCAATGCCATTGCCACCAAACTGGATGTGGACCAAAGCGGCTTAGTGGACGCAACAGATGGGGTACTGATTCTTAGGAAGTTGAATGGCGCATCCACACTTGATACCGGGGTGGTGCTGCCAACTGGACAAAATAATGCTTCGGTGATGACTGCCATCGATGCGATTGCTAAATAGTGCCTGGCAGAAAAAGCCGATTTTTTTGACATCTCCCATCCTAATACATGCTCGCGGATGCAAAATTGAGACAAATCTCGTCAAAGAGAGTCAGCGAGAACA
>JAMOBH010000278.1:0-7582 GCA_039908085.1 Magnetococcus sp. YQC-5 | reverse complement strand
CACGGCACGTACCACCCGCGCTACAGAGATTGCCAACCTGCAGAAGTTGTTGGTGCAGTGGCAGCAGGAGCCGCAAGAAATCATCGATGCCAGGGTGGCGGTTACGGCCAACGCCAACCGGATCAAGGCGATTCGGGGTGAAATCGCGGTAATGCAATCCGGGGCACTCAGAATCGACGGGCATTGCCCCGGATGCGGGATTCCAGTCGCAGTCCAGGATTTTGGGCCGGGCCACGCGCCGACACGATATGGCCTCTCCTTCCTGGATGGCACCCAGGTGGATCAGGCACAGATTGATGCGCTTGAGACTGAAAATGCCAGATTGGCCGCAGCAACCCAGCAGCACAACATCTCCATCGCCAATCACGCCAGGTCTGCCTCTGAGCAGGTGGCACGCATTCGGGATGAGCTGAATCGCGAGTTGTCTGCGCAAAAGCAGGCGGTACAGGTGGCAGAGAATAATCTCCATGCGGCCAAACGGCAACTGGTGGAGATCACCTCTGCCCAGTCCCAACTCGCCACAATCAGGGGCAAGGGGGGTGGGGCCTCTGCGGCGGAAATCGCCACCCTGCGTCAGGCACTCAGTCGAAGCGGGACACGGTTGCAGGCATGGGAGATCAAACAGAGTGCCGACCGCTATGCAGAGGATGCCAGACAGTTCACGGTCCTCAAGGAGGTGACGGCACCATGTGGTTTGCGCAAAACCAAAATGGACACAGCACTGGCCGGGTTGAACGCCCGGTGCGCAGAACTCTCTGCCATCGCCAACTGGGGGCCTGTCTCCCTGACTGCCGATTCCGACCTCCAGTACGCAGGCCGAGCATATGTCGTTTGCTCTGCCGCCGAACAGTACCGGTGCCGCGTCACCATGCAGGTGCTGCTGGCCAGCTTGGAGCAGGCCCCCATCCTGTTGCTGGACGGCACTGACATTTTGGACTCTGCCGGTCGCATGGGGCTGGTCAATCTGCTGCGCTCTACCGGCATCACCACCGTTATCGCCATGACTGCTCGGCAGGATTATGCGCAGGGGGTGGCTGGGCTGTTTGATGCTGCCTTTTGGGTGGAGGGAGGCAATGTCACGAAGATAAATCAGCAAATTGCATCGTGAAATGATCGGCTAAATTTGTACATATTTCCGAACGTCTAGGATGAATAGTCCGAAGAGCCAGACTCCTGGCTGGCCTGACGTACAGTTTCACCGGGATTATCCAACATAAGGAAAGACAATGATCAAGTTTCTTTACAACAGCACCGTTATAGTCACGCCGGAAAAGGCAATCGAACTTATCAAGCTCAACACGTTCAGACGGCAGAGACCTCTCAACCAAAAACATATGGAGAAGCTCGCCCATGAAATGCGTGAAGGAAGGTTCACTGAGGCCATTCAGATCCATTTTGCGCAGATTAATGATGGTTTGATACTTATATTGGTAAATGGACAACATACGCTATCGGCCATCATATACTCAGGAATTTCCATACAATTGACGCTTGCATATTATTCTTGCGACGACGATGCGGATGTTGCACGCCTGTATTCCCGTTTCGATAAGGGTGGGCGCACGCCACGTGATGTCTATAGAGCGTTGGGTATCGCTGAAAACATGGAGTTGAAAGATACACAGTTGCATAAGCTGTACGCTGCCTTGCGATTCATGAACTGTGGATTCAGTCGCAAAGATTTTGTTGACAAAGGCGAGGATACGTTGTCAGAGGCATACTGCTGGAAAGATGAGGCGCATGAGTTCTTTAATGCAGTAAAATCGTCGCTCATGGTGATCCATGCTGCTCCAATCATGTCTGTTGCTCTCGTTACTTTCCGGTTCCAATCCAAAATTGCCAATGAATTCTGGAGTCAGGTGGCCGGAGATGATGGTTTGGCAAAGAACGATCCTCGCAAGATCCTGAACAAATTCATCCAGGAAAACAGGATCCAATATTCTGGGTTTAATAGAGGAACCAAACCAATCACACCAGAGCATTTGTCAAGAGCGGTGGCAACGGCGTGGAATGCGTATTTTTCCGGTCAATCTTTGACAAAAATAACCGTCTACGATGCGGATCGTGGAATATTAATCAGGGGAACTCCGTTCAAAAGGACAGAAATTGTCGGCTGTCCTGTCGATAGCTCTGGAGAAGCAGAATGAACACTGTACCGATTGAGAGTATCGTCACCAATAGGCGGTTGCGCCAATTCCAACCAGAGCACAGGGACACTCTGGCTGAGAGCATCCGTGAGTTGGGTTTGCTCAACCCGGTCATTGTGACGCTCGTACAACCAGAATCGGTTCTACAAAGGGTTACTTATTTGCTGGTAGCCGGCCTGCACCGATGGGAGGCTTGTAAGCTGCTCGGATGGAAAAAGATCCCTGTCACCATCATTACCGGCATGGACGCAATTGACACCCAACTGGCAGAGATCGACGAGAATTTGGTTCGGGCGGAATTGACGCAGTTGGAGAGGGCGAATCACCTGGCCAAGCGGAAGGAACTCTATGAGGAACGGCACCCAGAGACAAAGCATGGGGCATGTGGTGGAGGGAAAGATGGTGTCGGGACAAGGACAAGGACTGAAGACGAAGCCCCTGCGTCTTCAGTCCCGTCTTTCGCCCAAGACACCGCTGCCAAAACCAACGTCTCTGCGCGAACCGTCCAGGTTGATGTCCGTCGTGCCACCAACATCACCGAGGAAACCAAGGAGGAGATCCAGGATATGCCAGAAATTGCCGACAACGGTGCGGAACTGGACGTTCTGGCCAGCCTGTCCCCTGCAGAGCAGAAGGTTGCAGTCGAGGCGGTCAAGTCCGGAGAGGCCAAAAGCATCCGGCAGGCAACCGGCAGGACCGCCCGATCACACAAAGCAAAGCCGAGCAAAGTAGAGCTGCCAAACGATGCGGTGTATCAACCGACAAGGATCAAGCCGAATCCTGTGAATGCACCAATAGTTCTCCAAAAACCTGATTTCAAGGAACAATCAATCGCAGGGGAGCCGCTTGATTGGGAGGGGCAATGCAAACATTTGGATAGTCTGGTAACGAAGCAAAAATGGGATATTCAAATTTTGCGTGATCAAGTTAAAGAGCTTCTTAAAGAGAACCAGGCTTTGAAAAAACAACTTGAACAGATCAGAAAGCAGGAAAAGAAGAGTACCAGATCGGTGGCACCATTCCATGGGGAGAACTGCATCAAGGAAGAAAATGAACCATGGGATATTGATGTTGTGCAACCACCAGATGGTTTGCAGGATGTTGAGGCAGTAATGCCGCCGCCAACGCCAACTGACTGGAAGAAAGCAGGCAAGGAATACCAGACAAAGAACAACATTCTGGAAGATGAGATCCGGATGATGAGAAGTACAATCAGAGAACTCAAAAAAGATGTCCGCAGTTGGGAAGACCGTGCCATGAAGGCAGAGACTGAATTGTCGAGTATTCGCACTGCTGTATGACACTGATATATATACACAAGAGAAATGATTGTACTCCAGGCATGCTGGTCTGGCTCAGAGATCCACACCAGCATGCCGGGTTCCTCCTGATGAAATACAGGTAAGGAAGAAGCTGGATCATAAAACATGGTTGGTTTTGTAGGGGAAGAAAAGATCATGAACATCGACCAGATTAAAGACAAGGCGCAGGGGCAATGGCCAAGCATCCTGCTTGCCCTGGGTGCCAACCACAGCCACCTGACTGGCAAACATGGGCCGTGCCCGTGGTGTGGCGGCACAGACAGGTTCCGGTTCGACGACCGGGACGGACAGGGGACATTTTTCTGCAACCAGTGTGGCGCAGGGGATGGGATGACTTTCGCATCCAGGCTGCTCCAGTTGGAGGATGCCAAGGATCTGCCGAGGGTTGCTGAGGCGGTGGCAGGTCACATCGGGGTTCAGGTAGAGGAAGGCACAGGGCCAGTTCATGGGTCTTCAGAATCCCCATCGACAGATGGCACCCCCCCAGCCAATCAACGCAACGCTATGCGAGTCTGGGAAGAGTCCATACCAGATTCTGGGCCCGTCTCTGCGTACCTCGCCGGGCGTGCGATTGTTGTGCCGGTGGACTCGGACAATATCCGGTACAACCAAAAAATCAACGCCATGGTTGCCTTGGTGCGCAGAGTCTCCGGGGAACCGACTGCCATCCATCGCACATTCCTGGGGGCGGGTGTCCCCAAGGATAGGCAGAAGATGATGTTGGGGCCGGTCAAGAGTTGCGCCGTGCATCTGGCTGAACCAACCAACGGGATCCTTGCGGCAGGGGAAGGAATCGAAACCTGTCTCTCATTCCAGCAGTCAACCGGCATACCAGTCTGGGCAGGGATGACAGACGGGGGGGTGCGCGATTTTGTTCTGCCGAAGGGTGTGCATCAGCTTTATATCCTGGCCGACGTGGACGAGGAGACGAACGTTCGAGGCGTCATGCGCCGCGCCGGACAGGAGGCGGCTCGTAGAACTGCGCAGCGTATTGCCAACATGGGGATCGCTGTTTCCATCGTATGGCCGGGTGATCCGAAGGGACCGAAGGTGGATTTCAATGACCTGCTCAATGCAGACCCAAGCGGGCAGAGCATTCGTGATTCGTTGGCCAGAGCAGAACAGGTGCATCCACATGGGAAACCTGTGCAACCGACAGGGAATGAATGGCTTAACTTGCTGCGTGTGGGGATGACTGGCGTATTACCAAATTTGAGTAACACAGCGACTGTTCTTGAGAATCATCCAGCGTTTAACGGAATGCTGGCCTTCAACGATTTCCGTCAGTCGTTTATTTTAATAAAACGCCCACCATGGGATAACTCAACAGATGAATTTAAATCCCGTGACATGGATGACAACGATATTACTAGCCTTACAAGATGGATGCAGGGACCAACTCTCGGTCAGCATGCGATGGCCCGTTTGGGAATTGAGACAGCCAGACAGGCCGCAGAGAATGTTGGATACAAAGTGCATATTCACCCAGTGCGGGATTGGGTGGGTTCGTTGAAATGGGACAAATCACCGCGTCTTTCAACGTGGTTGCGTGATTTCATGGGAGTAAACGATACAGAGTATTCCAGAGCCGTTGCGCGTGCCTGGATGATCTCGGCGATTGCCCGCATCTATCAACCTGGGTGCAAGGCCGATGGGGTATTGGTGCTCATCGGGGATCAAGGTGCTAAAAAGTCACAGGCTATCAGTATTATTGGAGGTGAATGGTTTAGAGATACAGTATTCGACCTGACTAATAAGGATGCCTTTGTGCAACTTCGTGGTGCGTGGATTTATGAACTGGCGGAACTGTCTGCACTTGCAAAAGCAGAAGTTGAGCGTGTGAAAGCATTCATGTCATCGCAAAAAGATGTATTCAGGCCACCTTTCGGACGAACAATCGTGGAAGTGCCACGCCAGCTTGTTTTCGTTGCGACAACGAATAAGTTCGAGTTTCTCAAGGACCAAACAGGTAACCGACGCTTCTGGCCGGTAGAAGTTACCAAAGTTGAGATAAAAGCACTGGAATATGCCCGCGAACAACTGATTGCAGAGGCTGTTGCTGCATATCACTCTGGTGAAGATTGGTGGTTATCAGTCAGTGCTGAAAGCACCGCAAAGATGATTCAAAAGGAGCATCTATCTGTGGATCCATGGGAGACGAAAATTTATGCCATTATCGATGGAAGAGATAATTGCACCGTGAGTGAGATCCTTTATTCGATTGAGCCTGACTGTGCCAAATGGCAACCAGGCTGGGACACCCGTGTCGGGACGATTCTGTCGAACCTTGGCTGGGGGAAGATCAGAAAACCTGATGGCAAGGGTGGGCGTGAACGCCGGTATGTCCGAAACCTCCAGGTCAGTTCAAACGAGGTCCAACCTTGTCCAGGGACTACTGGCCAACCCTGGCCAACCTTGTCGGGTGATAATTCAGAAGGTTGGCCAGAAAAAACAGATGATAAACAAGGCGTTGGCCAACCTGGCCAACCCTGGCCAGGCTTTTTCCCAATAGAGTCCAAAAATGAGCCCTTTATGCGCGCGGGGGTAGCGCATGTAGGCGCGCATGACACGTATACGCACGCGCATAGTAAAACGGGGGTCTATAGGAAAGAGGTTGGCCAGGTTGGCCAGGTTGGCCACGAAGAGGCGAATGACTCTGATAACGTCGTCCCAATCCGTCCACCCAGGAGGCCATTATGAACATCGGACAGTTGATGGAGGGACTCACCAGACTCGGCATCCGCATCGTGTGGGATGAGCAGAACTTGGTGATTGAGGGAGTTTGCTCGGATGAAATGGCCGAAGAGATCCGGGAGCATAGGCCAGCGATCAAGGACTGGCTTGCGATGGAAAGGCCACTGACCGATGAGGAAAAACGTCGCATCGATGAGGCGTTCAACAGTCTGCGGGATCAGCATGGCCATGCCCTGGTGGCAGCCGGGTGGCATCGGGATGTGGTGTTTGACGGGTTGGACCCGACGCATTGCGAAACCGCCGGTGACGTGCCGGGGGTCATCGGCCTGCTCATGGCGGGCGGCAGGTTGGTGAAGATCCACCCGGACCGGCTCGACCTGGAATTTCCGGACGGAGAGCCATTTTCAAAAATACGTGGCGGCTGCCTGCTTGGTGGCAAGGTGCTGGACGATTTTCTGCGCACGGGGAAATAGCAATGGAACCAGAAATTAAATTGTGGCTGGCTGTACTCGAACGGGCGGTGCGAGATGCGGAATTGCTGCTCGACAGAGCCAAAGCGGATGCATCCGTCATCGACAAGCATATCTTCTACCAGGAATACCTCTCCCTGTGCCGTTATTTCAGGTCCAGAACGAACAGGGTGGGTGGTGTGCAGTGGATATGCGAGTTGTTTGATTTACACCCTGATAATGTTTCTGCCAGGGTGGAACGTGATTGCTTTGTCCCTCTCGCCAATATGATCAAAATGAGAAGGAAACAAAAACGCCTATTGGAAATCTTGCAAAACAGGATCTCTATCCTTGGTGGGTCAGAGATTGTAGAAGGCAGCAATATCGCATCTGATGGATCAACAAAAAACAACGATGAATTCATTCGCACAGCAAAAGGAGAAAAAAATGTCTGAAGAACGCAAATTCAAACCGCTTGTAAGGCTGACCGGACTTTACGAGAACCAGTCCCAGAGGAGCGGGGAAACGTATTTCACCGGCTACCTGGGTGCGGTGAAAGTGGTGGTGATCCGGGACAAGCATGCCGAACCGGGGAAGCCTGGGTGGAATCTGTGCATCCAGGAGAAGGATCCCAAACCAGAGCAAGGACAGGGCAATGGTGGGTATGGGCAGGGCCAGAGTCAGGGCCAGGGTTACGGCCAGAGTCAGGGCCAGAGTCAGAGCCAGGGGTACGGCCAGAGTCAGGGGTATGGCCAGGGTCAAAGCCAGGGGGGGTACGGCCAGGGTCGGCAACCCACCCCACCAAGGCAGGCAGCGGGTGCCCCTCTACCACTCAACAACCAGCAGGAAGGAGGTATGGACGACGATGATATCCCATTCTGATCAACCATATCCCCGCACGAAAAGCAATAAGCGGGTGGCGACGTCGATCTTGGAGGGTCCAGTCGCCACCCTTGGCCACATCAACCAA
>JAMOBH010000277.1:0-7619 GCA_039908085.1 Magnetococcus sp. YQC-5 | reverse complement strand
TGTCAGCACGACGGAATCCCCCCTGGATGAACCGCAGCGCAGCCGCCACGTTGGTCGCCTGCTTCAGCGACATCCCGATCTGGTTGTGCAGATCCCTGGCTTTGATGGAATCCATGACGGACCGAGAGAGATGGTTGTCGTGCCGGGAGTAAAGCTCGGCCACCTCATCCATGGTCTCCGCGACAGAGATCAGCACGGTCAGAGTTGTCGGCACACCCGCCTTTTCGATAGCGGACAGGGTGTGCTGGCCATTGACCAGGAGCTGCTCGTTGCGGAACCGGACAAAATGGATCTGGGTGCCCTGGATGAACCGCCCGGCGTTGATCTCCTGCACCAGGGCATCCCGATGACGGGGGCGCATGGACCTCTGGCGAGAAAAAATGTTGTGCTGGAGCCAATCACCGGCCACCTCCGGGGTAACTTTGACCTGCTTGTTTGAGTGAATCTGAATCATCTGCTCTTCCTCCTGTTGAAAAATCCTGGGTAAAACCGCACGTCAGGCCCGCCAGGGATCAGGCTCGTCGGGGCATGCCTCCCCAGGCGTGCGGGTTGGGTGATCCGTATCAAGCGACTGGGCAATGGAAAAGCCCCATGCCCGCAAATCCACAACGCTCTGCAATGCTGCGTATTCTTCTGATTGCCCTATGGATTGCTGTCTGGGACAACTGGAGCGAACGGGCAATCTCGGCAGCACTCTCCCTGAACAGTCGGGTGGCCAAGGAAGCGAGCTGTCTGGGCAACAGGCTGAGAAACCTGGCAAGGTCAATCCTGGTATCGATGACCTCATGCCAGGACGGTCCGTGCTGGAACCAGAGCCCCTGCGCATTGCCGATGGTCTCCAAAAGCGTGACATTCTCCCCTTGCTGGTCGCTGATGGCCGTTGTGTCGAGAGAGACCACTTGCAGGCCATACCCACCGGACTTGGCTGTACTCGCCTCTTCAATCAATCCATAGGCACGACGGGAAACGATCATGGAAACAAAGGAAGAGAGGCCGGACCGCTCCGGGTTGAAGGTCGGCATCCGCATATGCAGGTCCAGCATCAGCTCCTGCTCCAGGTCTTCCAGGTCGGCCGATGTAAACGCCGGGTGTTGGGTCAGGTGGCGAGCCCAATAGCGGACGACTTCGACCGCCTCAGGGAGAACACCGTGATATTGGTTGCGGGACTTCATTTCAGCATCGCCTGTGTCAGGGGTGGGGAGCGTCATGCTCCATGCCCCTATAGGGCGAAATTTCGCCCTCGCCCCCGATTTTCGCCCACAAATTTTCATGGGAAGGAAGCAACCAGTTAAAAAATAACGTGAAAAAATTTTTTATTTTTTGAAGAAAAGTTGGCATGGGGAGGGCGAAATTTTGTTCTCGCATTTCTTCACATCTTTTTTGTGTTTAATAGGTAAAATTCCTAATCATGATAATATTTTCGATGCTTTTGATTTTGTTTTTATTTCTTTTTGCCATATACACCCAAAAACTCCAGCACATGTTTAACATTTAAAGATGTTTTGCGGCGCGCAAGTAAATTTAAAGAACTTGTTGAAGGACAATACTTCCGGCGCAAAGGGCCAACTTCGCTGGGGAGGGATTGGGCCTGTTGGCCGACCGGGTTGAGGGCAAAAACCGACTTGCCACCGACTTGCCCAAACGGCCTGCACCAAAACGGGGATGATCATGTCGTGGCTATCGCCAACCATGCATGGGCAAGTAGCCCCGGATATATGACTAACTCACATTATCAGGCAAGCGAGGGTCGATATAAGCCCGCCCAACCCAAGACCGTTCTCATGGCATGACCAGAACGGCTCTCCGACTACCAGGCAACGCATCTATAAATATCTGTTTACACATGATATATCTTGAAAACGCGCAGTCATGTAAATTTTTTTGAAAATCCCCTAGACAAATTTGATTCCGTCAGATACGATTTTTTACAACAGATGTATGTTAGCCTTAAATATGGGCTGGCACCACCAGACATGGCAACATGTTCAAGGAGCAGGCAATCAATGGTCAGATACCAGGTAAAACCCCGTGGGCGTCCGCCAATTGAGGGTTTGTCACCCACGCTGGAGAAGACCCTGGAGGTCATCAAAGACTTTATGGGGCGGGAGGGGATGTCGCCGACCGTTTATGAGTTAGCCGAAATCCTCCAGATCTCAGCCCCCAGCGTCCACGCACAGATTGTCAACCTGGAAAAAAAGGGGTACATCCAAAGAACAAAAGGGAAAACCAGATCCTTGGAACTCCTCGGAGGAGCGTCCAAGCTCGCACGCCAAGTGACACTGCCTGTTGTCGGTCGGGTGGCCGCCGGGCTACCAATCCTGGCGGTGGAAAACATCATCGGAGAGATTGCGGTCTCCTCTTCCGACGTGCGGGGGGAATGCTTTGCACTGGAAGTGGTCGGTGACAGCATGATTGACGTGGGTATCAACGAGGGAGATTTTTTGATCGTCCGCAGGCAACAAATTGCTGAAAACGGGGATATAGTTGTGGCTCTGCTGGAGGATGAGGCGACAGTCAAGCGGCTCTTCATAGCTGGGGGACGTATTGAGTTGAGACCTGCCAATTCTAAATACAAGCCCATACCCATTGGGCCTGATGATAGGTTGCTCATCTTGGGCATCGTTGTGGCAGTGAGTGCCAAGATGTTGACTAAAAAACTCTAAATCCAAGGGGAAAACGCATGGCCGCAATCAAATTCCGCCACTTTATCCAGCCGGACATCTTGACATCTATCGATCCTGGACGACTGCTGTTGCTCCTGTCGCCATACCGGGCATATCTCTCCAAACGAGGCCTGTCATTCCCCGCTTTCCCTTACTCATCTGTCCATTGCGCAAAATTGTCTGCCATCCTGGCCGACCCAGACGAGCATGTTCCGTCCCGCATGGTGGATGCTTTGTACTTCATCAACGAGATGTCCAATCTCAATGCCGTGGAAGGTCTCATGGAGGCCGCCAAGGCGGCACACCCGGACATGGAGTTCAGCATAGAGGCCAGTAACGCTGACGTGGTCGTGCAAATCTGGCTTGCAGATCCCGACTTGGTGGCAAAAAAACACGCTGCATCCATGATCAACAAACCAAGATCGTTCGAATACTACAGCAGCGGTGACTCCCAACCACAGCCCCTCTCCATACCGCCCCCCGCCGTGATCCAGGCGATGGAATCCGCGATGGATGACTGGTTCGAGAAAAACCGACGTGGCCGCAATTGCCGGATCATCGTCGCCGACCACGGAGACAAGATCAGCTTCCTTATCCGCCATGGCATGCCCATGCAAAGGGAAGGCACCATCAATAACGGTGAGTCAAGCAGCCTCTGCTATCGGCCAGAGGTCTACGATGTCGTTTTCTACGACCGCACCCTGGGTGAACTCGGCATCCGTGCATCGGGAACCAAGGGAGAAAAACGCCTCTACCGGGAAACCATTGGCTCACATCTTTTCAAAAACCAGAACCATTTCCCGGAACATCAAAAATTTACCCTGGCCCCTCTGGCGATAGACGGAGCCAATGCTCTGGTCTGTTCTGACATCGATGGCCTGGAACGAGTCGTCTTGACTGCCTACCAGAACCGCTTGAACGAAGGATACAACGGTCACAACCTGTATACGGCTGACGACGTCTTTCTTTCCATGCTGGAGAAGCAGAGAAGCATGCCCCCTGCATCCGATCTGACCATGGCGGTGTTTTCCATGAAACTCGCCGGGGTCAAAAATCCGCGCAGCCTCACCATCAAACTACCCAACCACGCCATGTACCACCGGGATGGTGACAGCGTCGTTATCGACCAGTGGCTGGCGAAACGTGGATTCATCCATAGCCCGGAGAGGTAAAACCATGCAACCCCTGCATCATTTGTGGTCAACCCTCGAACTGTCACCAGGGCTGTCGAATGTGTTATCCGAATGGCAGCGGCGTCTCGACCCCCATTTCAATGTCGTCCGCCCTTGGTTCCGCCCTACAGACCGCCGGGCCACCAGTTTGCGATGCGCCCGTCCTGGAAGTGGTTGTTTGCGCAAAGTGGTAGACTATGGCGACGGCGAGATCATTGCCGCATGCAACGGCGAGGATCAGTACTGCGATGAGATAACGCTCTCACCAGAAGACATCATCGTCCATAAACTGGACCTCCGCACGTTGTCCTCCATCGTGGCCAATATATTGGGTATCTCTCTTGAATTCGCACCAGTGGAAGGACTCTACCAAGTGTTTCTCGTGGGAAAAATTCAGCCCATTGCCAGCCGACGTTTCCACGTCTTTCTGACCATCCAGGGAGACAAAGAAATAATGAGAAATGTCATTGTTGGCTTGTTGGGCAAAATGGACACTCCCTTCGTACTGCTGAGCCTCACCGATCAGTCGGTCGATGGAGAAATGATGAATCTGCTCGCCAGAAACAGATCCCGAATCATCTACCTGGAGGATCTCCTGGCCTGGGATGACGTGAACAAGGCATTGGTGGGAGTGGAGTCTGCTTCTGGATGGCTTTCCGACTTTGCAAAACAGGCTGCCCCAGAGATAACTCAGGCGGGTTCCATGGATCATTTTCCGACACCACCTGGAGCAGACTGGGAACATTTCACCTTCGAATTCCTGGCTGACCATGCCTTGCTCGTCCGGTGCAAAGGTATCCAACAACCACGCCAATTGGAACCGGAACACCTGGGCATGAAAAATCAGATCAACGGCCGGCCAACTCAACAGTGGATAGTATTGATGGCATTGGCAATCAATGGTGGACAACTGTCTTGGCAAAACAACAAAGAAAATTCAAAGCTGAAGGCTCAAAAGCAGGCACTCTCCAAAAAACTGCGACAATATTTCCTGTTGGACGATGAACCTATTCCATGGAAGCGCAACCAGGGTGCATTCGAGACACGATTTGTTCTTCGTCAATACAGATCCAAAAATAATGATTGGTTTCAAAATGAAATGAGCAACCTGGAATAATGATGACATTGTAAAGGAGCACTCAAATGGTGATTCCAGCCGACCGCCTGAGCCCAGAGGCGTTGCGGGAGATTATCGAGGATTTTGTCACCCGCGACATGTCTGAGGATTGCTCTACGGAGGTGCCGCTCGATGTCAAGGTGGCCCAGGTCATGGAGCAACTCAGAAAGGGACTGATCGAGATCCGATATGATGTAGATGCAGAATCCTGTGGGTTGTTTGAAAATTAGTATCGACAATAAAACTGAGAACAGAGGATCAAGCCATGAAAAAAATAAATGACATGAGTTGCGGTGTGTTTGTGAATACGATGATCAGCACATGCTCAATAATGGTGTCAGACTTGTCTGATGAGTATGATGCAGAAAGATTGTGGGTCACTGAAGAGCGAGACAAATGGATCCTTATGGCAATTCGTTTAAAATTGCCTGCCAGCGACCAGGAGGTTTGGGTGCGATTTGCAGCAGCTGAAAAATGGTTTCAGATTGATTGTGGCCCTGTCTCAGAAAGGGTAAGCTATAGTAGAGATGGTGCAGATATTATCAGTAGCAGCATCAATGAGATCACAAACTGGATACGGGAATATTTTGACGATCCAGAATCGGTAGATGAGTCTCTTCTTAATTCTGTGATACTGACAGAAAACGGGGGAGTGTTGTGGCCAATAAGCAGAAAAAACAACATTCTAGATGCAGCCTGAACATAACGATGGCTCGAACAGGTTTTTGACATCTATACACTAATACTATCTTCCTGAGCTGGGGCTGCGCTGGTATCGCTCCAGACAAAGAAAAACGGCCTCGCAGGAAAAAATTTGCTCCACCCCGGTAAGTTTTTCCATCCGTTCCGGTATATATACAGTGTGAGGATTGTTTCTGGACACACTACCGGAACGGATGGAATCAATATCATGTACCACTCAATCAGTCTCCTTAACCCCGCCCACATGACCGACGACGACCGCCTCACCGAGGCTGCGCGCATCCTTGCCACCGGCATTCGCCGCCTTCTGGAAAAACAAAAAACGGAGAAGATTCCCATGGATAACTCGCCCAACCAATGGCCTTATGGTCGAAAAACAACCAAAGGAGAACGGCGATGAACATTGGAGTGATCAGACGGGTAGCGGCCTTGCCAGGCATGTCGATGTCCGAGTTGAAGGGAATGTGGAAGCAATACCACGAAACGGAGGCACCACCGTTCAACCGGGCGTTCCTGGTGAGTCGACTGGCGCACCGGATCCAGGAAATGGCCTACGACAGCCTGTCGGAGAAAGACGAAAAGCGGCTGGAACGGATCCCGGCCGATGAGGCGCAGCAGGAGAAAAAGCGGCCGCCGGGGGAACGGCTGATGACTGGCACCCGGCTGACGCGGGAGTGGAAGGGGGTACTGCACAGTTGCGTGGTGTTGGACGATGGTTTTGAGCATCAGGGACGGCGGTTCAAGAGTTTGAGTGCGGTGGCCAACTTTATCACCGGCACCAAGTGGAATGGACTTTTGTTTTGGGGATTGAAAAAATGACAAAACAACCAATAGTGCCAAAAATACGCTGCGCCGTCTATACGCGCAAGAGCAACGAGGAAGGCTTGGACGTGCAGTTTAACACGCTGGATGCGCAGAGGGAATCCTGCGAATCCTACATCGCCAGCCAGAAGTCCGAGGGGTGGTTCCTGGTGCCAGACCGCTACGACGACGGCGGTTTCTCTGGTGGCAACCTGGAACGGCCTGCCTTGAAACGCCTGCTGAAGGACGTGGAGGCTGGCAAAATCAACGTCATCGTCGTCTACAAAATCGACAGGCTCACCCGCTCCCTGATGGATTTCTCCCGGTTGGTGGAGGCGTTTGACAAGCAGAACGTCACCTTCGCATCGGTAACGCAGGCGTTCAATACAACTACTTCTATGGGAAGATTGACGCTAAACATACTTTTATCATTCGCGCAATTCGAGCGCGAAATCTCGGCCGAGCGGATCCGTGACAAGTTCGTCGCATCCAAAAAGAAAGGTATGTGGATGGGCGGCCACCCGCCGCTCGGCTACGTCGTCCAGGAGCGCAAACTGGTGATCCACCCCACCGAGTCAGAGACGGTGCGCACCATTTTCCGCCGCTTTGCCGAAATCGGCTCTGCCACCCAACTCATCCGGGAACTGGCCGAATCGGGTACCGTTGGCAAAAACGGCCTGCCCATGGACAAAGGCTACCTCTACCGGATCCTCAACAACCGGCTCTACATCGGCGAAGTCACCTACCACGGCGAGGTGTATCCCGGTGAGCACCAGGGGATCGTCGAGCGGGAACTTTGGGAGGCGGTTCGCGCCATCCTGGCCACCAACACCCGGCAACCACGCTCTGCCTCCACTCGGGTGCAAACACCCGCCGTGCTGCGAGGCATCATCCGTTGCGGCCACTGCGACAGAGCCATGAAGCCAACGTACAGCAGGAAGGACGGTAGAGAATACCGCTATTACACCTGCCAGTCAGCGGATAAAAACGGAGCCAATGCCTGCACCCTGCGGACAGTGGCCGCCGGGAACGTGGAACGAGCGGTGTTCGATCAAGTGCGGGGACTGCTGCGCACCCCGGAAATGATGGTCCGCACCTTCCAGGCCATGGACGAGGGTGACACCAAAACGCCAGAGAGCAAGGTGATGGAGTCCCTGCGCAACC
>JAMOBH010000014.1:0-32875 GCA_039908085.1 Magnetococcus sp. YQC-5 | reverse complement strand
CGATGTGGCAATCCATGTCGCCACCTTGGGCTGTCTGGAAGTAGTTTCATGCAAGCCACCTTGGGCTGTCTGGAAGTAGTTTCATGCAAGCATACATGGATTTTTTATTGTTCAAGTTTAAAGAGAGGCAACTTTGAAAATTAATAATGCGCAAGACGTTTTGAATGTAGATTTAAATTATATTATAAAAACGTGTGCAAAAGAATGCGACATTTTAGCAGGAAAGCATATATTGCTAACAGGAGGAGCAGGCTTTTTAGGATATTATTTGGTTCTGGCAATTCAATACTGGAATCGGCAAATTGCAGATCCCATGAGGAAGATCCGCCTCAGCATATATGATCACTTGGGTCGGGGTGCCCCACGATGGTTAGATGATGTGGTTTCATCAGATTCTTATATTACTTTGCAAAAGTATGATATTACACACCCCTTGCCGGATGATGTCCCTTCATTTGATTATATCATGCATGCAGCGTCAATTGCTTCGCCAATATTTTATCGTCAGAATCCTATTGCTACAATGGATGCAAATGTCAATGGTTTACGTAACTTATTGAATTATGCTGTGCGCCGCGCCAATCAAGGGCAACAGATTAAGGGTTTTTTGTATTTCTCATCTAGTGAAATTTATGGAGATCCTACACCTGAGAACATTCCGACCCCTGAAACATATTGGGGGAATGTTTCCTGCACAGGTCCTCGCGCTTGCTATGACGAGTCAAAACGTTTTGGAGAAACTATGTGCGTTAATTTTGTACGTCAACATGGTTTACATATTACAATTGCACGTCCATTTAATAATTATGGTCCCGGATTAAAAATTACAGATAAGCGTGTGCTTCCTGATTTTGCGCGCGATATTATACATAACAGAGACATCGTCATGTATTCTGATGGCACTGCCACACGCACATTTTGTTACGTGGCAGATGCAATTATTGGTTATATTAAAGTATTGATCAAGGGAGAGTCTGGAAAGAGCTATAATATAGGAACAGACAACCCTGAAATTTCCATTTCCGGTGTTGGAAAATTATTGATTGATATTAGTCGAGAATTTTTAGGTTATAATGGAAAATTGGTAAAATATGTTAATGAGGATAAAGATTATCTTGTAGATAATCCAAATCGTAGATGCCCTATTATTGATCGAGCTAGAAATGAATTGGGTTTCGAGCCGTGTATTGATTTGGAAGAAGGACTTAAACGTATGATGCTCTGGTATAATGAAAATCGAGATGAAGGAATATTTGCATGATGCGTGTTTCTATAATTGGCACTGGTTATGTAGGATTGGTGACAGGAGTATGTTTGGCTGCCAAGGGTGTTAAAGTTGTTTGTGTGGATCAGGATATTGATAAAGTAGCCACTATAATGGGAGGAAAATCACCTATTTATGAGGAGGGATTGGATGCGTTGTTGCTTTCGACTTTAGATCGAACATTTCATGCAACCTCCGATTTCAAGCAGGCCATTTTGGATACGGATTTGACCATAATTTCAGTTGGAACACCATTTAAAGATGGGAAAATTAATCTCGATTATATTAAAACCGCAGCCAGGCAAATTGGTGAAGCTTTATGTGAAAAAAATGGCTATCATGTTGTGGTCGTAAAAAGCACTGTAGTTCCAGGTACCACTGATGATGTGGTTTTGCCTATTTTAGAGGAGGCTTCTGGAAAAAAAGCGGGTCGAGATTTTGGAGTTGGCATGAACCCTGAATTTCTTCGTGAAGGAAACGCAATTCACGATTTTATGTCCCCTGATCGCATCGTGCTTGGTGGTATGGATCAAACCAGTCAGGAATTTATGGCTCGTATTTATAATAATTTTACGGGAATTGATATACTGCGTACTAATTGTCGTACAGCTGAAATGATTAAATATACGGCAAATGCACTTTTAGCAACATTAATTTCATTTAGTAATGAGATAGGTAATTTGTGTGGCGTTCTGCCGAATGTAGATGTCCAAGATGTAATGTCAGGAGTTTATCTTGATCATCGTTTATCCCCTATAATGGAAAACGGCAAACGTGTTTTTCCTTCGATACTTTCATATCTGGCGGCTGGGTGCGGATTTGGTGGTAGTTGTTTTCCAAAAGATCTGAGTGCTATTCACGCTTTTGGCAAACAGTTGGGTTTGTCTATGGATATGGTAGGTGCTGCCATCAACACGAATCTTAAGCAGCCAATGGAAATGCTGCGCTTGCTTAAAAAGCACTTTTATTCCCTGGATGGGATTTCTGTGACAGTACTTGGATTGGCTTTCAAACCAGGCACAGATGATATCCGTGAGTCTCCTGCTATTTCAATATTGGAAATGTTGATTGAAGAGCGTGCAGTTGTGACCGCCTTTGATCCAGTTGCTGCAGACAGTATGAAAAGAATTTTTAATAGTAGTATTGCTTATGTTGATACTCTTGAAAAGGCAATAGATGGATCTGATGCTATCTTGTTGATGACCCATTGGGATATTTTTGACAAACTTCCTGTTTTGGTTGCTAAACAAATTAAGATCCCTGTGGTAGTGGATGGCAGGCGCAAGTTGGAGCCTAACAAGTTTGAATGTTATGAGGGGATTGGACGTTATTCAACGTCAGTTTGTGACAGATAATATCTGCAAATATTTACCAAGTAATAAAAGATGTGTTTATATTTATGTGGAGGAATTTGAAAAGTGAATAATAATGTAATCAAATCAAAACAACAAAAACCGATTGTTAGTGTTGTGATGAATTGTTGTAATTGTGCAAAATACCTTAAGGAAGCGATTGATTCGGTTTATAGTCAGACTGTTCAGGATTGGGAAATTATTTTATGGGATAATGCTTCGACTGAGAAAATTGATCAGATTGTCAATTCATATGATGAACGCCTTCGTTATTTTCGTGGAGAGCAGAAGATCACATTAGGTGCAGCACGTAACAAGGCGTTAGAACATGCGGTTGGTGAATATATTGCATTTTTAGATTGCGATGATATATGGTATCCTGAAAAACTTGAAAAACAATTACTAGTTTTTAAATTTAATTCCAATGTTAAATTTGTTTATGGGAATTTTTATAATTTTGTAGAAGCCTCTGGATCTAAGAAAAGAACGAAATTCGTCCACCCTAAAGGCGATTTTTTTGCATATTCGTTATTTAATTATAATATTGGTATGCTCACATCAATAATGAGTAGAGCAGAGTTGATGAAAATGGAAGAATTGTTTGATGAAAATTTAACATTATCTGAAGAGTATGAATTATTTATGCGTTTTATTTATTTTTATGAAGCAGCATGTGTTGATGATCCCTTGGGAGAGTGCAGAATACATCCTAAGTCAAGCAGTAAAACTCAATCAGATAAATGGGCGTATGAAATTCAATATATTTTGGATAAGTTTGAAAGAATAATACCTGGCTTCCAGTATCGCTATCCAAAACAGATTGAAGTCCTGATGGCAAAGATTCAATATTATAATGCCAGATATGAAATGAGACTTGGCAACAAAAGAAAAGCGAGAGAAATTTTGAAGCCAGTGGCTTTTGTAAATCATGTGTTTTTTGTTTTGTATCTTTTGACATTTTTGCCAATGGATGTTTGGAAATGGGCTCATAAATATAGGCCAGCGGGATGATCATATGTTGTTTAATAGATGTTTGGGATTCATAATCAAATACCAACAAAAGGAATATTTTATAAGTTATGAGCCATGCAATTGTGCTGAGTAGAAGTTTAGAAAAAAAAGAATGGATGGTGTTGGTAATATTGTTTTTAACTATTTTATATGCATATATAGGCGTGGTTGCATTTGTTGCGTATGTGATGGCAGGTTGGTATATTTTATTTGGAAAAGGCAATTTGCTTTTAGCTGATTTGATTTTTTGTTTGGTGTTCGGAATTTTTGCAACAATTAATATATATTTTATAGAGCCTGTGGAATGGATTCTGTTGAATCGTTTTTATTTAGGATTTTGTTTTTTTTATTTATTTATACAAAAAAAATCTGTCATCATTGATATAGACAACCTCCTTCTCGTCTTGTGCTGTTTGACAATTGTTGACCTTATATTGGTCAATTTTCTTATTGCACCTGAAATGATGCCGAATTATCCTGTGAAAGATGGGCAACTTATCCATTCTTTAGAATCTTTTGGTGGAGCTTACAATAGACCTTATTCGTTTGGAGGTAGTGCATCAGTTACAAGTTGTATTTTGGTTGCTTTGTTGGCGTCTTCGAAATCAAAGAGATTAATTTTTAAATTATTTGTTTTTTTGACAGTTTTTGTTGTTTATTCTGGGACAGGATATGGTGCATTGTTTGTGTACTTAATTTTCAAAAATCGAATATTTGCATTTTTGGTTTTCGTTTTGATTCTTTTTGGGGTGATAGGTGTTATGCAAGTTGGTGATGATTACCAAAAATTAGATCCTCAATATTTTTTGTTTTTAATTGACTTTAAAATACAACAATTTAATGAATTGATCCCGAATATGCCTAGTTGGCGATATTTATTTGGATTTGCTTCAGATAGTTATGGTGGTCGTGGTGGTGATTTTGGCTTGCTAACATTTTTCTTGGGACAAGGCTTGATTTTAGCTGTATTGTTTTTAGCTTTTTTTGTGAAGAAATTGAATCGATACAATGCATTGCCATTGTTAATATTATTTATAGGTACATTGCATTATTCAGTTATTTTTTATTATGTTGGGCAATTCATATTTGCATATTTTTTAAATTATGGCGGTAAAGGAAGTTCTGTTGCTCAATTGCAAACGAGTTCATGAATTACGATTCGTGTAAGATTGTTGTTTTATGTTTTTGGCTGTGCTTTTTGTTATTAAAAGCAAACATTTAGGGGCATTATTTTGATATATTCAGTCTTTCTGTAAAAATCTGGACTTTAGAGATTCATTGGCTTGGCGTGATCTGACAGCCCATGTGGAGATTGCAAATCCCCGTTGAATGGCCTGCACAGGCAGTCATTTCGGGCACTTTAGGTTCAAACCGCCTTGCACAGTGAAGTGCCAATAAATCCAACCCCCTAAACAGATGGCTGCAAGACAAACAAAATATCTTATTATTCATAGTATTAACTCTATCTCCTGTCGACTGCTCGGTCAGGTGGATTCTGTGAAACTCTAAAGTTCAGTGTAAAAATATCAAGTCGCGGTTTTGTTACCGGAGCTAACGGTTTTATTGGACAAGTCCTATGTCCCGATTTTAAAAAAAAGAGGCTTGATGGTTCGTGCCTTGTGACCCCAGCACACGTCTGGACCGTGGTATGAATTCATGATAAGCGATCTTGCATCTGCGTCGATACCTTATGACTGTTTATCATGTGTGGACATCGTCAGCCTCGCTAAATTGACAGTCTTGGAATCCAGATCGTACCTGAAATCCAGAGAAAATTCACCAGTTAAATCAACTGGGTCGGCCTACCAGACACACTCCTTCGCATGCGTCGCATCCTATGTGGTCATCCAAACTCTTCCCATGCGCAACAAAATATTGTATGCTTTCTGACAATTCACACAGGATCTTTGATCAACCTACAGGACACTACCCATGAGCTTTGGTACACCAGACTCTATTCAACTTCCTAAATATGTTCAGAAAATCCTGCAAAACGCCCCTTCAGTTACCCTTGTAAACACAATAGATGAGCTGGAAAGCATGGCTTGCGGCACCCAGGACAACAGGGAATGGACCGTAACCTACCCCCTCCCAGATGGCACACAGGTTCATGAAGCCCACGTCGTCCGCGTGAAAAACGGTATCGCCGCCAACTATACAGATCCCTACATGCGCCGACGCGACCCGGATTGCATGGTCATCGCCGACGACCAGCCAACCGACCAACCTCGATTCCACGAACGATTTGGTTATCCCTTCGAGTCACTGCGCCAGGACTCCTTTGCCTGGCTGACCAGCCAGGATCTGGTGATTTTCGGTTTCGAAATGGGGCAAACAAGTATGGGAGCCGATGCCCTGGCGATCTGTCCAGCCAATGCAGGCTTTTTCGCGTTTGGCCTTGGGTTGTTACAAGGAGTGGTCAATTTGCAACAATGGCACCGCCCTTTCAAACCCCTTATGATTATCTATGTCGTGCCGCCATTTCGCCATACCCACTTTAATGGCAAACAAGTTGTTGTGCATAATCGTATCGATACGCATGAAATCTTTTCCTATAATTTATATCCAGGGCCAAGTGCCAAAAAAGGGGTTTATGGCGCACTCATCAATATGGGTGCTAAAGATCACTGGGTGACTGCTCATTGTTCTGTCGTCCAGGTCTGGACTCCGTATGATAATATAGTTAATATTATGCATGAGGGGGCCAGTGGCGGTGGCAAAAGTGAAATGTTGCAACAACTTCACCGTCTCCCCGATGGTCGGATGTTGATTGGCAGAAACATCATCACCAAAGAGGAAAGGTTCGTGGAAATTCCTAGAACTTGCGACCTGCGCTCGGTCTGTGATGACATGGGACTGTGTCACCCTTCTTTTCAAAAAAAAGATGGCAAATTACGTATTATGGATGCTGAAAAAGGATGGTTCGTCCGGGTCAATCACATCACCAGCTACGGAACAGATCATGACTTGGAAAAATTGACGGTTGCTCCGCCCCAATCCCTGCTGTTCCTCAATATCAATGTCGTGGCCGGAGGAACTGCCTTGATTTGGGAACATCAGGATGATGCTCCAGGTGTCCCTTGTCCCAATCCCCGCGTCATCATTCCAAGAAGCATTATTCCTAATCTTGGAAAAAGCAAAGTGAAAATTGATATCCGCTCGTTTGGTGTCAGAACCCCTCCATGCACCAAAGAACACCCAACTTATGGCATTCTCGGACTCTTCCATGTTCTACCTCCGGCTTTGGCTTGGCTCTGGCGTCTGGTTGCACCACGCGGTCATGCCAATCCCAGCATCATCGACACCGAAACCATGTGCAGTGAAGGTGTCGGCAGTTATTGGCCCTTTGCCACCGGACGCAAAGTGGATCAAGCCAATTTGTTACTCCAACAATTTCTGCAAGCAACACAAACACGTTATATTTTGGTGCCTAATCAACATGTCGGTGCTTGGGAAACAGGCTTTATGCCACAATGGTTGACCAGAGACTATCTGGCCCGACGGGGGGCTGCCTCGTTTTTGTCACATCAACTCGTACCCGCACGCTGCCCTCTCCTGGGCTATTCCTTGCAATCGATTCGAATCGAAGGAACCACCATTCCCCGCTGGCTTTTTCAGACCGACGCACAACCTGAAATTGGTCCAGAGGCTTATGACGCAGGCGCACGCATCCTCACAGAATTTTTCCATAACCAAATCAAAGAGTTCTTGCATCCGGAACTGCAAAAACTAGGCAAAAGAATTATCGAGTGTTGTTTGTCAAATGGGGGTATGGAGGACTATGAAAAAATACTTAAAACTTATAATTTGTAGTGGAAGTGACCCAACAGAATAAAAAAAATCTCTCGCTGCGGCCTCCCGATTTGAGGCAGGATCATTGATTTGGAAAATACACAAGGGATCTGTGCCTCCATGCACGTTCCAATGCCCACCACCTGGACCACCCCCCGTTTTTTCCCTTGTTTGTTACCTTTATTCTCTGGCAAGTGCAGCCTTCAAGTCAGGTACAGCGGCATGAAACGACTCTGTGGCCGTTTTGATCAGCTTCACGGCTGGCTCAACATCACCCTGTCTGGCAGCTTGTTCCATGGTTGCACACAGTTCAGCCAATGCCAAAGCACCCACAGTGGCACTATTGGACTTCAAAGCGTGTGCAGCAGCATACACCTGCTCAGGACTTTGCTGCTTTGCAGCCTGCTCAACAGCCTCCAACAGTCCAGGCGTGCTGGACAAAAATTCCTCAATAACCATGGTGAAAGTCCCTGGCACAGCCTTCATCGCCTGCCAGAAAACATCCAAAACGTGATGATCCAAAACAACCGATGACATTACCTCTCCATCAGGCTTAACCCCATCCGTACCTCTTACCTCATCCCGACCTGGCAACCACTGGGCAAGCTTGGCAAGCAATACATCCCACAACACCGGCTTGGCCAGATAATCATTCATCCCGGCCTCCAAGCATCGTTCTCGATCCCCACTTAACGCATTCGCCGTCATGGCCAAAATCGGCACGGATTCCCGCCCATGCTCTTTTTCCCAAGCCCGAATGCACTGCGTGGCCTCCAAACCATCCATGACTGGCATCTGCATGTCCATCAAAATGACATCATGAACACCCGTTATCGCCTTGCTCACCCCTTCTTGACCATCCTTGGCAATCTCCACTTCCAATCCCATCTGTTTCAACATCCCAGCAGCCACCTGCTGGTTGACAAATGTATCTTCAACCAAAAGAATTTTTCCATTGAATGAAGATCCAACTTCAGGAGCCGATTGCGCCTGCCGTTCAAAAACAGGCTCCAACGATGGGTCAACAAGTATTTTCAATGCCTTGATCAAACGATGCAGACCTGCCGGCTTCATGATGTATGCAGCAATCCCGGCTGCATGCAAAACTTTTTCTTCAGGATGCCCCCCAGAACTTAAAAGCAACAATTTTATCGGGGCAATGGCAGCATCCTGCTTGATGGCACAAGCCAACTCCAAACCTCCCATGCCCGGCATGTGCATATCCAAAATGGCAATATCACACTGTATTTGCTGTTCTGGATCACGCAACATGCGCAAAGCCTCCTCTCCATGAGCCGCAGAATGACAAGCAATCCCCAATAGATGAAAATTACTTTTCATAATCATTCTGTTTGTATCATTGTCATCGACGATCAAAATGGTCGTCTTTTCAAGCCCGTGCAGATCCTCAAACTCTATTTTGGAGGCCTTGACAAACTCAATTTCAAACCAAAAAACCGAGCCTCCTGCAGCCTGACTCGCCACTCCCATGCGGCCCCCCATGGCCTCCACAATCTGCCTGGCAATGACCAAACCCAATCCTGTCCCACCAAACTTTCGAGTCGTCGAGTCATCCGCTTGCACAAAAGGTTGAAAAATCTTCTCGCGTGCCTCAGAAGCAATACCGATTCCGGTATCAATGACATGAAAACGTACCAAGGCTGTGGTGGCATTCTCCTCCACCAAATCCGCCCGAATGGTAATTTCCCCACTGGAGGTAAATTTGATGGCATTGCCAACCAGGTTGATGAGTACCTGTCGCAACCGTACCGCATCACCAAGCAAATAATATTTGATTTCATTGGAAACCTGGATCGCCAATTCCAACCCTTTGCTGTGAGCGGAACCGGACAACATGGATCCGATGTTCTCTATCAGTTCAAAGGGATCAAACGGAATCTGTTCCAATACAAGTCTGCCAGCCTCAATTTTAGAAAAATCAAGAATGTCATTGATGACACTCATTTGCAATTCCGCAGACTGGGCCGCAACAGCCAGATATTGACGCTGCATCGGAGTCATACGGGTCTTGCCCAGCAATTCCAACATGCCGATCACGCCGTTCATGGGAGTACGTACTTCATGACTCATGTTTGCAAGAAAAGTACTCTTTGCGCGACTGGCTGACTCGGCATTCTCCTTGGCCAGAATCAATTGCCGATCCACGATCTTCTTTTCCACAATGCTCGCCAGGGTATTGCGCACGGTGGCCAGAAAATCCTCTTCATCCTTGTTGCACAAGTGAGTTGGCGGCAGAAAAATCTGCATGACTCCTTTGATGTGACCCTCTGAAGACAAAGGGGCTGAATAATATCCCCACCTCTCAGGTAATCCTGGAATCACACCATTCGGCCAATCATGCGAACGAATATAGATAATACTGGTATGTTTGGCCCACACGGTCTCGCTGCGTGCCTTTTGGATCCGCTCATCAAAACCAAGATCATTTAAACCGATTTGACAAATCAAATCACTTCCATCGTCATTGACTCCAAACAAATAAATAGCACCTTTCCCCTCAGGCACAAACCAGGAGGCGGAAAGAATCCGGCCCAAACTCGATTGAATAAACCCTCGCAAAGAAACGGAATGTTCCATTGCCGCAAACAAAAGACCATTCAAAATGTCTTGCGCCTTTTTGGAACGAAGCAAACGAGCCTGGGCGATTTTTCGCTCCGTGATATCCGTGGCAATGCCACAGATAGAGAAATAACCACTGTCATCGGCAACCACGGGGAAACGAACGACGTGAAAAATACGATTTTCATGTCCTACTGGCAACATCATTTCAACTTCCACAAGCAGGCCTCTTTGCAAAACCTCACGATCAGCATCCATAAACTGTTTTGCAACCTCATCGGGAAACAAATCAACGTCTTTGTGACCCAGGATGCGTTGAGCATCCAATTGAAAGGTTTCGACAAAAAGTCGATTTGCAAGCACATAATTGCCTGAAATATCTTTCAAAAAAATAATACTTGGCATGTTGTCCAAAATGGCCTGTAAACGATTCTCACTGCGTGCCAGCTTGTCGAAAGTGGTACGGAGTTGCAATTCAGAGTGTTTACGGTGGGTAACGTCTTCCTGGATACAAACAAAATGGGTAATCTCACCGGCATCATTCACCAATGGTGAAAGAGAGGCATGAACCCAATACTGACTGCCATCCTTTTTGACATTCTGAAACTCTTCCCGCCACGCATCTCCTCTTTTAAGGGCAAGCCACATCTTGTCTGTCACTTGTTTGGTTTTTGCCTGCGGCTGCAAAATGCGGGGCATGGTGCCCAAGGCCTCAGCAGCGGCATAACCAGTGATTTCGGTGAACTTGGGATTGACGTATTCGATATGGCCTTGGGCGTCGGTTATAAATACAATGTTTGGACTCTGCTCCACAGCTGTGGATAGCTTGAGAATTTGCGCTTCATCCGCCCGTTTTTCATGCAGGAGTTGATCCTTGCGAATGGCAGCATCCAAGGTATTGACCGCCAGTTGCATGGCGTCGATTTCGCCAGATCCCCATGTCCGTTCCCGCTGATAATCTTCGAATCCTAAAAAACCCCAAAAGGTCTCATTGACCAGAATCGGCATGATCGCCAACGACAAAATGCCACGCAATGCCAAAGCATTTCTTTCCTCCTCTGGAAAATCCAATACCCGTCCATACAGACATTCGCCGCGCAGCAGACGCTCTTGCCAACGAGCCAGTCCATATTCTTCCAAAGTACAACTGGTTAGGTTGACATCATTGTTCTGCGTTACGACATCAACTGCAATCCATTCGTTGCTCAACGTGAGCAATAGGTTTCCTGTGAGGTCTTTGTCGACCTGATACACATAAGCACGACTGACATTGGCCGCCATGCCCAGATCTTGCAGAACAGCATCGATGTTGTGCTTCCATCCCCCATGAAACAATAAACGTTGAGCAATGGCCGCGACTGTATTCATGAGCCGGGTTCGTTTGGCAACCTGTTCTTCCAAGAAATTTCGATGATGAGCGAGTTCTTTTTCCGCCTTTTTCCGACGTTTGAATTCACGTATCGACAAAATGCCAAAGGCCAAAGTATTCATCACTTCTGTTAACAGATCAATCTCCTCGGCATGAAACGCCATGGGATTCTGTGAATACAAATTAAATACAGCAAAAGGATTCCCGTTATCCAACAAGGGAATGGCCAAAGAGGATGCATAGCCATATCGGATGGCCTGTTCACGCCCCATGAGGGCTTGAGGCTCGTCAGGAATATCGCACCAGGCAATAGGAATCCGGTTGCAAACAGCACTTCTGGCTGGTTCCTGTTGACCGATTTGATTATTCCATGTCTCACCCAAGGCTTGCAAAAAGCCCTCTGCAAGATTGGCATAGGCCACCGGGATGATGGTTTGTGCTTGATTCTCTTCAACCAGTCCGCACCAGGCAAAGCGATAACCTCCTTCATTGACCACCAATGAACAGATCTGCTCAAACAAAGCGACCTCGTTTTTTTCCTGATTGACCCGTTTATGGCTCTGTTCCAGCAGCAGGAGTGCCCGATTGGCGTCGGTCAGGGCCTGTTTGGCTTTGGCATGACGCTGCATCTCCCGATGCAGACGCACAAAATGAATCACCAAAAAACCGGTAAAACCGATCCCTCCAACCAACAAAAACCAACGGAAATCTGTCACATCATGCATGGGATGATGTGACAACCAGAATGAGATCACAGAAAGAGCTATACCTAAACATGCGATAATAATCGCTACTACATATGGTGGCATCTGTGCCCCCCTGATATCATCGTGTTTCATGAAACCTCCCGAAAAAACCGGAACTTTTTGAACAGATATTCATGGCCTGGTATGAAATTTCACTTACGCCTGAACAATTTTGGTATATTGATGCAATGGATTGGATTTTTGGGAGCTTTACTCCAAACACCTCCTGGGGCGTGAGTTACCAGACCCCACCTATGGGTGTCACGGCCTAAATGAAAAAGTATTTTATTGGAATATTTAAGGTTAGGACGAGATCATTTTGAAAATGCTGGTGAAAGGGATTGATAGTGGCTCTCGCCCCAAACCCCACCAGGGGAAATGATTCCCCCTGGACCCCTCAACCATTTGTTCCCGCTTCAGCAGGTAGTTACTCCCGCACATTTGGCAAGGCAAGTTCCCGGAAATCCAAAAACGAATGAAAACGGTCAGAACGTTTGGGCGGCAAACCCGAACTTGGGCTGGCACTATGACGCAGATGGGCAATCCCGAATTGTTTGGCAGCATCCAACACAGGTTCGGAATCGTCCACCAGGAGAGTGGTGGCCGGATCAAAACCAAGCCGACGGACCAAAAGCGGCCAAAATTCGACTTCTTCCTTGGCTTTGCCCAATTCATGACTGGTGATGGTGGAGGTCAAAAACGCACCAATAGGAGTTCGGGCCAATTTCATATTCAGAGAAACGGCATGGGCATTGGTAACCAAATGGGCCGGACGACCCGATGCTTGCAAATCCGCCAAAAAAGTCAATACATGGGGATGCACCTGGATCAAATGCGCCACTTCCTCCTTGAGAATCGGAATATCCAGATCCAGGAGCCGGGACCAATAATCCAAATCATACCATGCGAGTGTACCCCGATTTTCCTGATAAGCGGCAAAGACGTTGGCCTTGGCAGTGGCAAAATCCAAGCCGTTTTTGTTGGCATAAGCCCGTGGCACAGTTTCCTGAAAAAAAAAGTTATCAAAATGGAGATCCAGCAACGTACCATCCATGTCCAACAGAACGGTCTGGATTTCTGACCAAGGCAGTGGTGGTGCCAGCATCATGAACGATAGTCCGCATTGATCGAAATGTAATCGTGTGTAAGATCGCAAGTCCAAACCGTGCGCACTGCCGTGCCCATGTCCAGATCCAGACGAATGGCGATCTCCTGGGCTGCCATGACTGCGGCTCCTTGTTCTTCCTTATAGGAATCAGCACATTGCCCCTGTTTTAAAACCGGCACCTCACCCAACCACAAAGAGACCCTGGCAGGATCCAAAGTCACTCCAGAGGCACCAACTGCGGCGAGAATGCGGCCCCAGTTGGGATCACTGCCAGCCAGCGCGGTTTTGACCAAAGGACTGTTGGCCACAGCCAAGGCCGCTTGTTTGGCCTCAATTTCTGTGATGGCTCCCGACACCGTGACAGCGACAAACTTGGTTGCCCCTTCTCCGTCACGCACAATGGCATGGGCCAAATCCAGACAGACGGCATTCAATGCCTGGGCAAAAGGGGCCGCTTTCGGGTCATCAGGATGGTCCAACAGCTTGTTTTGGGCCTGTTGGGAGGCAAAAAGCAAAGCCGTGTCATTGGTGGATTGATCCCCATCCACGGTGATGCTGTTGAAACTGGTTTCCACGGCCCGTTCCAACAATGTTTGCAATACAGCAGGAGTCACAGCGGCATCGGTGAACAGAAATGCCAGCATGGTGGCCATATCGGGACGAATCATGCCAGCCCCTTTGGCCATGCCGATCAGAGTGATCTGACGACCCTCCAGTTCAAAGATGCGAAAACTGAGCTTGGGAAAGGTATCCGTGGTCATGATGGCTTTCACACCGTTTTCCCAATTTCCCGGTTGCAAGGAGGCATGCAGATCAGGCAAGGCATGCAGGATCCGCTCAATGGGCAGAGGAACACCGATGACACCGGTTGATGCGACAAAGATGTGCTCTTCGGGAATTTGCAGCAAACTGGCCGCAGCCTGGGATACGGTCAAGGCGTTGTGCATACCCTGTGGTCCAGTGACGGCATTGGCATTGCCGGAATTGACCAATAATGCCCTGGCTTGACCGTTGGACAATCGTTGACGACAAAGGGCCACCGGGGCAGCATGAATGCGATTGCGGGTGAAGACCCCGGCCACGGTGGCTGCCGGGGTCATTTCCACCAACAATAAGTCCTCACGATTGCCTGTTTTGATGCCACAGGCTGCGCTGGAAAGACGAAACCCTGCCAGAGCAGGCAACAAAGAAAGTGATACATTGGAAAGATGAGTCATAAATAAAACTCCTCGTATTGGAAAGAAGTCTCAAATCCAAAAAAAATAAAATCCAATAATTTCAATAAAATAGTCTAAATTTCAGTTTTTTAAATGAAAAAAGTAAGTACCGTATTCAATTTTGGATCGCATAGAGAGCATGAGTGCTATGATGAAAGATTGTTGATGTAAGACAGACAAAAACCCATTACCCCCAAACGGGAGTATCAACAATCCGTACCGAAAACCCTACAGAAGCAGTGAATCAGGGGATGGGAGGGAGCCAAAAAAAACTGATCCCCGGTTACCCGAAGACCGACCTTTTTATGATTCGCGCTCAATAGCAGCCATTGGGGGTACGAGTTGGCTCCGCTAGTCACGTTAGCGAACGAGGTTATAGCCTCAAAGGGTTGTGCGATCTGTGGCCCACTCTATTTTTCACTGAGGCATTATTTTCATCATTAGGGGCGTTGCAAGGCATCAACATGACCGTTAGCCCCAGCACTCTGATAAGGTGCATGCAGTTCTCCCATACACGGATCATCTATTCAGTGAGTTAAATGTGCATACAATGCCCCTTCGACGCAAAAAAGTCAAAGACGAAAGTCAAGGCCATCCCATCTCATGTTACACCTTGACAGTTTTCCAACTCTAATGCAACAGCTCAGTGTCCAAACCATCAACCCAGGCAAAATATACATCGATAAAATTTTATATAAATAAACATTTCCAAATCATCAAGCATAAAGAACACCGGATATTTCGAGATGATAGGCACTAAAGTCTGCGTCAGAGACAATATTATAACCAATTGATTTTAAACATTTTATTGTTTACAGTTTCGATTGAATGCAAACCATTATAAAAACCATCTCGATGGTTTGATTTTTTTCTTTGACTTTTTGCCTGCAGGGCATCAAACTGATAAGGCAACCTTTTTTGAAATGATCTGGTTGGCATTAGGCCAACTTGCCAGGAAATTTGGGCCAGCCAACCTGTCAAATCAGCACGGGTGATCCAACAAATCAACATGTTTCGGCTATTTGCTGAAATGAAAGCAGATCTAACGGAGCTTTTGTTCAGATATTTAGCCACAATGTAGCACTGTCACGCCAATACGGATAGAATACTACCTTGATTTTTTTTGTATCTTTAAGTAGTTTGTTTTGAATGCGGAGGAAAATAATTCAATGCCTGTTTTGATTGTCGTAGCACATCCAGATGATGAAGTTCTTGGATGTGGTGGAACGGTTGCCTCATTAGCCAAACAAGGAGTTGAGATCTACTCGTGTATTCTTTGTGGTCAAGTTCAAGCACGTAACTTTCGGCCTTCAGATACTGAATTATTGAACAATATTCATGCAACCCAAAAATTATTGGGATTGCAAGAGCCAATTTTAGGGCCTTTTCCTAATATCAAGTTAAACTCTATACCCCATTTGGATCTTGTCCAATTTATTGAAAATATTATCCTTGAAGTCAGGCCGCAATGGATTTTTACCCATCATCCTGCTGATTTGAATGACGATCATTATCATACATCTAGAGCATGTCAGGCTGCAAGTCGATTGTTTCAGAGAAGAGAGAATATTCCTCATATCAAATCACTTTTTTATATGGAAATTCTTTCGTCCACCGATTGGGCTTTTCCAGGTAACGGAAATCAGTTTGTTGCAGATACTTTTTTTTCTATCAATGATACGTTGCAAGCAAAATTGGATGCATTGCATGCTTATCGTGGAGTTATGCGCGATTTTCCTCACCCTCGCAGTCAGGAGATTCTCACTGGGTTAGCGGCATTGCGTGGTGGTCAATCCGGTTTGAAATATGCTGAAGCATTCCAAACAGCCTTTCATGTCATGAATCATAGTGAATTTCTATGAGTTACAGATTTTACTTTAAACGTCTTTTCGATCTCGTGTTTGCCATGATTGCCATTCTAGCATTATCTCCAATCATGATTTTAATAGCATTCTTGATTCGTATAGAGGATGGACATTCTGTCTTCTTTCGTCAAGCGCGAGTTGGCTTGAATGGTCGACTTTTTCAAGTTATAAAATTCCGAAGCATGCCAGTCAATACCAAAAATGTCCCGTCTGCGGAAGCTGGTGAGTTGAAAGTTACGACCATCGGTAAAATTTTGCGGCGTACAAATCTTGACGAATTGCCACAGTTGTTTAATATTCTGAAAGGTGACATGAGCGTGGTCGGTCCAAGACCAGCTCTGGAAAGGCAAAAAGACCTTTATGAACTTCGTGATAAATTAGGTGTGACCAAACATAAACCAGGATTGACTGGATTGGCGCAAATTAAATCATTTGATGGCATGTCTGATTTTGAAAAGGCCAGATTTGATGCGATTTACTGTAATAATATTACATTTTTTGGTGATATGGCCATTATTCTTAGAACGTTTGGTTACCTCTTGCGTCCACCTCCGGTGTATTAATGAAAATTTCATTTGTGACATGCGTACAATTGGGTCTCTCTTGCATTGAAGAAATTTATAAAATTGGAGGAAAACTCGACTTGATCATCACCCTGAAGGATGATGTTGCACCCAACAAGTCCGGTCGTGTTTTTTTAGATGATTATTGCAAAATATGGGATACAGATCTCCTCAAGATAAAAAATATTAATGAGGAAATTGTCTTGGAAACGTTGTGCCAGAGAGAGATTGATTGGCTTTTTATTATTGGCTGGTCCCAAATTGCCAAACAGCCTCTTTTGAATGCATCAAAAAAAGGGGTACTTGGAATTCATCCAACCCTGTTACCCCAAGGAAGAGGACGTGCATCCATTCCTTGGGCAATTATCAAAGGATTGTCAAAAACAGGTGTAACACTGTTTAAACTTGATGAAGGTTTGGACACCGGGCCCATTATTGATCAAGAAATCCTCCCTTTAGCTGAAGATGAGACAGCTACTCAACTATACGAACGGGTGAATGTTGCGCATCGCACCCTTTTGCGAAGAGTATGGCCAAGTTTGATTGCAGACCAGTTGCAACTTATCCCTCAAGATAACAATTTGGCTACTGAATGGTGCGGACGAAAGCCAGAGGATGGACAGATTACTCTGGACATGTCTGGGTTACAAGTAAGTCGCTTGGTCCGTGCGACAACACATCCTTATCCTGGAGCATTTATCGATTATCAAGGAAAACGTTATCGTCTATGGTCAGGATGTTTTTATTCAAGAAAACAAGTAAACTATCCGTTCGAGGTGGATGTCAACGGTATATTGCATCTAGGTTTAATAGATGGTCTGTTTGATGTCACCAAATGGGATGTGGAAAATATTATTTAAGTTTTCTTGATGCCAGCACCAAACAAAATTTAGATAATCATGATGGCCATCGTATCATCGTAGCAGCCCATGAGTAGCCGACTCCGAAACCGACCAGAGCCACACGACTCCCATGCCGCAATTTACCCTCTTGTTGAGCGGTCCACAAACCAATAGGAATGGTTGAAGAAACCGTGTTACCATATTCAGTAAAGGAGATGTGAAATTTTTCTGTATTGATTTTTATTTTTTTTCGCAGATGTTCAAGCATAAACTGGTTGGCCTGATGAAAAACAAAGAGATCAATCTCTTCCATGCTCAAGCCAGCCCTTTCCAACAGAGATCGGAGTGCCTTGGGCACACTTTTCAAAGTAAAAGCAAAAATCTCTGCTCCATTCATGTACAAATTTTTTTTCGTGCGTTTATTATCATCGTCATCTGTTTCCAAGATACAGGAATCCTGTGTGACAGGATGTCTCATGCCACCGTGGGGAACCATGAGATTTTCTCCACCTGACCCATCGGATCCATACACAAAAGGGCCAATCATGGGGGCGATTACAGACCTGTCATCAGTTGAACCAATCCAGGTTGCTGCGGCTGCATCGCCAAAGAGTGTTCGTACACTTTTATCTTCAGGATGAATCAGTTTGCTATACGTTTCTGCTGTAATCAGCAACACATTTTCCGCTTGTCCAGTCTCAATCAACCCCTTTGCCAAACCCAGACCATATACAAAGCCGGAACACCCCAGATTGAAATCCAATGCCCCAGAGGTGGTCGGAATTCCCAAACGATGTTGCACCAGGCATGCGGTGGAAGGTAAAATGTAATCAGGTGTTTGTGTGCAAAACAGAACAAAATCAATTTTATCAGGGGAACAGGGGTGGTTGGCGAATAATTTCTCGGCGGCCAAGACTCCCAAATCCGAGACAGTCTCATGGTCTGCGGCGATGTGACGGACTTTGATTCCTGTCTTCTCTTCTATTTTTTCTACACTCCATGCCGGAAAGTCTGCGCACAACATTTCATTGGTTAAAATCTTTTTTGGCAAGGCGAATTCGACAGCTTTGATGGTGGCGAATCGGGCTGAACTGTTCATATTCATCTCCTACTGAGCTGTGTATCCACCATCAACGATTAAAGATGTACCTGTAATCCAGCGACCCGCCTCGGAAAGCAAAAAAGCCACGGCATGGGCCACATCCTCAACCTGGCCCAAGCCTAAAGGATGACGTTCCATGAGAGCCTCACGTTGTTTCTGGGAGAGTTTGGTCAACAAGGTCTCTGCGAGTTCTGTCCGCACCAAGGCAGGGACGACCGTATTGACACGAATATTGTCACGGGCCAATTCGAGAGCCAGAGTTCGAGCCAAACTGGTCAAAGCACCCTTGGTAGCTGCATAGGCTGCATTGCCAGGAACCCCAGAGAGAGAGGCAACAGATGAAATGTACACGATCCCGGATCGCACAGGATTGTGAGCATTCCGTTTTCGAAATGCCTGGGCAAGCATCATGGCTGCATCAAAATTAATGCGAAACATCAAAGCCATATCGCTTAATTGGATACTCTGTAATGGGGCTGTATACTGTATGCCGGCACTATGAACCAACCCATCCAATACGCCGAAGGACTCAATGATCTTGGCAAACCAAGCCGGGATATCATCCAGGAGAGCCAGATCCATGGACTCTGCAAGATGGCCTTCGCCAGCCAACAAAGCCAAAGTTTTGTTCAAACGCTTTTGATCCCTGGCCACCAGGACCACGTTTGCACCAAGTTCACTTAGCAGAATGGCAATCGCCTGCCCAATACCTGAGGAAGCACCCGTTACGAGAATGCGTTTGCCTTCCAATGACATGGGGTTGATCATCAGCTATTCTTCTGCTCTACTGAAACAAAGAGTAAGAATATCCGATACCTTTTTACATTTTTCCAAAGCATCAGGAGAGAGGATGATATTCAATTTTTCATCTGCCAAAGCGATCAAGTTCAGCACACCAATGGAATCCCAGGCATCCAAACCCGCCAGCAGGGTATCTTCCCGCAATTGCCCTGCATCGATTTCAAAGATTTCTTCCATAAAAGACAAAAACTCTTTTTGATGCATTTGTACATACTCCTGAACAGAGTTGTCTGATTGCAATCAAGCCAAACAGCTTGAAAACCAAAAATGAAATAATAATGGATCAGTATTCTTGCCCCTAAGACCAATCATGTCTTGTGCCAACATCATCATGAAACAAGATCTTGCTTGATGTAAGATTGTACGATAATGGGCAAGGCATGCTCAAGGGTCCACTGGGGAGCAAAGCCCAGTTCGGTCTGAATTTTGGCTGAACTGTAAGCGGCTGAGCCGGTCAATTTGGCCAAGGCATCAGAGTCGAACAAGAATCGCTTGCCTCGCACAGCACCAATGGCATCGCCGATGCGGGCCAATCCTTGCAAGACAGGTAGTGGAACACTCCAAGCGGGAATGGGTTTGTCCAGAGCCTGACAAATCCACTGATAAATCTGACGTGTGGAATAAGTTTGTCCATCCGTGAGGATATAGACTTGTCGATGTGCCTGAGCATTCTCTGCTGCCAACAAGGCGGCTTGCACCACATCCTGCACGTGAACCATGGAACGGTGATTGTCAATTTTTGGAAATGGTGGGAAAAAGCCTTTATGAATTGCAGAAATCATTCGACCCAGGTTCCCTGGATTGCCTGGCCCATAGACCATGGCAGGACGCAATAGGGTGACATGGGGAATGCTGGAATTCAGGACCAGGTTTTCTGCTTCCAGCTTGGAACGACCATAGGGAGTTTCAGGCGGAAGCCGACTGTTTTCATCCAGAATGATGGTACCTCCTTCGCCAATGGCTTTCACACTGCTGAAATAAACAAATCGTTGAACTTTGGCACGTTCTGCCGCTTCCAGCAATAACTTGGTTCCTTCAACATTGATCGATTGATAACCAGATACATCCTCAACAGTTTCAGTCAAAGCATGAACTTTTCCCGCCAGGTGAAATAAAGTGTTTACTCCAGACATGCAATCATACGGAATCGACTTTGAAGCAAGATCGCCAATCAGGGTTTCATGCCACGGTCCAGATGAGTTGTTGCGTAACAATGCACGAACCGTCAATCCTCTTTGTTTTAAATTGGTACATAGTGCTTGCCCAATAAAACCGTTGGCACCGGTAACAAAAACGGGGCTGGATATTTTTATGGAAGTATCTAACATATTGATAAGAGCCTCAAGAGACTGTGGATCAAACCCATGCTCAACAAAAAATCGGTTAGGTCAGAGCAGATGACTCTGCCAATACTGAACTATTGGAACATGATGCCCCTTTGGGGCAAAAAAATCAAAACAAAAACGTCCAAGACAAAAAAAGTCAAAACCATCCCAATTCTCCCATCATCTTGCATTCTAGAGTTGTTTTCGTTTAGGGGGTGTTATGGTTAAGGGAGGTATCGGTATCAAAGGGGGGTGGGCACGTATTGAGAGAACGTGCGCCCAGGGGCAATGTATGCATCCATTTCAAAGAACTGGTTTGGATTTGAGTTGTTATAATGATTTCGCGCATTTTATCGGCACTATTTATGATTTGCTCTTTTGTTTTGTACTTTTCAGCAAAAAATATTTTTCTTTTATCGTTGTAAGCTTTTTGAAAACCTTCATCTGTGCATGTGTTAATCTTTTCTGCATTTTGTGGCGACGTGAGTTTGAACTGATTGAGACACTCTTCAAAAGATTGATTTTTCAAGGCTTGTAATTCTGTTGTGCTGAAAAAATCTTCAAAATGCCATTTTGGATTAATGGCAGGGTCCATCATCAAGTAACTTGTTGTCTTATCCTGATAGATGAGGTAAAAACAACCATTTTTTAAGTAATCACTTGTATTTTTGACGAGTGTTGAATTTTCTTCGGCTTGAGGAGTGGGTTGGTTTGTGAGGGGGGTTGTGGGGAAGGGTGGAAATGGATAAGGAGGCGTTTGAGATGCAACAACCCTCGGATAGATTGTGTCTCTGAGCAGGATGTCCCAAACAAAACGTTCTTTCGCAATATGTGTTTGAATGTCTGTCAGGTGGCCACCAAACAAGAGCCAAGGAACTGGGACCAATGCAATGAATAGCAAATTGATTCGGCGTTCCCCCCAAGGAGGCTTGCTTGCAATGAGGGTTATCAATACGCATGCATATATGGCGAACCACTCAAAAAAACCAGAATCTCTTAAAAACAGCATGGATGGTTTATAGATTATTTCATATATTGAGATTTCAATCTTGTCAAAAGGAATTTTAAAATAATCATAATAAACATGAAAGTGTTTCAAGCCATTTCCAATAGCAAGAATACCGGTCAATACAAACACGGCAAAGCTTGCATTTGCAATTGGGTTGAAACGAGACGCATTGGTTAAGGGGGGGGTATTGTTTTCTTTCGATCCTACCGACCATGGTTTTACCAACCACAACCATGATTCTTTCAGCCATCCAAGAAATTTCATTTTAATATCGTCTCCTTGCGTTTGTTTCTGGTGATTCTGCTGAAAATGGAGGTGTCTTTTTAAGACATTTTTCTGGCCATGAAGGGATCAATATCAAACGATTTTGTTCTATTTGTTTTTCGGTCCATGTGTTTCCATCGCACTTGACTGAATGATCTTGCTGTATACTGCAATTGGTATCCAAAAAATCGCATGCAGGATTGGTAAGGTCGTCTGCAAAGGCGAGATTTCCTTGGATCACTGACAAAAAGATGATAGCACTGACAATTGGTCGTATCATAACATGCCCTCATGCAGATGAATAGGTAAAAAGCATTTTTTTTAGAGTTTAGCGTTCACGCTTGATTGGTTCTGCAAGTTTGATATGTCTGGGTTTCGTTTGCAAGCATTATTTGTTGGCGATCCTTTAGGTAATGTTGTAAGTGTACCAAGTGATGTGGTGGGAATTTGAACCGTTTTGATTGATTGCTGTATTTCGGTGACGTAGTGTTCAATGTTTTTAGATTTGGCGTTATTATATTCATTTTGAGAGCATGTATGTATTTTTTCAGGATTATGTTTTTTTGATTGGTATTTTTTGATGCATATCTCAAAGCTTTTTCTTCTTATGTATAAATCTTCTTCATTTTTTTGTTCCCATGTCCATTTGGAGTTTATGGTTGGGTCTAGCAACAGATAATATGTTTGTTTATCTTTCATGATTAAAAAATAACAACCATTCTCCAAATTTGATTTTGTTTCATCGTCACAGGTCTTATTGGTGCCAATGGTGCCTGTTACTCTTGGAAAAAAATCAGATGTATTGGTCGTATCTATGAAAAAATGAATTTTTGCCATGTATATAAACATTTTATCAACATAAAAACCAAATATAAGCCAAGCCAAAATAGATGCAAGAAAAATAATATATTTTAGTTTTGTTTGTGCCCATAGAGTGGTTGCTGATATTAGGGATAATGACAGGCAGGCAACAAGAAACAGCCAGTCCGGCAAGGTTGCGCCTATAAGGAATTGAGTTATTGCAGTATATATCATCTCTTGTAATGTTATGTCCATATTGTTTATGAACAGATTGTAATAGCTATAATAAAGTTTCAAATAATGCATTCCTGCAATAATTAAAATTGTTGATATTATTGCAGTGTTAGGTATGGCACTGTTTGGCTGTTTGGTAAAGCATGGTCGTGTCAGTTCTTTGTAAAGTGATCTGACATAATGGTTTGCGTGATTGACGAAAATTGACATTTTTTACACCTAACTAACATTTGTTATGAAGTCGGGACAATTTTAAAATGCATGGATTGGTGATGGGTGAGTAGGCGATTCTCACCATGGGATTGCATCCCTTTTTGTCCCGGCTGATGTACGATTTGTTATTGAACGCCATATCTGCGTCGTTCATTTTTCTCCCGTACTTCAGTATTAAAGGGTGGTTCTGCATTTAAGCATTTGTTTGGCCATGATGGAACCAGTATCGCTTTTTTTTGTTGTATTTGTGCTGCGGTCCATGTTCTTCCATCGCATTTCACTGTGTGATCTTGTTGTTCCGTGCAGTTTGTATCAAGAAACTTGCAGGCTGGATTGGTAAGATCCTCCGCTGAAGCAGAGGTCACGCAAAAGGCCGATAAAAACAATGCCGCACAGATCGATTTTTGTATCATGATATCATCTCCGGGTAAGGTTGAGTGAATTTATTTGTCTGGCTGTATCTTGGGTTTTTGTTTTTCTTTTTCTTCAAATGTAAAAGGGTCGTTTGTTGGTGGATTGAGTTGTTTTTCGATAGGGCCATATTGGGGTTCGTTCTCAATGAAATCGTTAAGGAAATTGGTATAATATTTTGTAGTGTCCAATTCTATCCATCCTGTAAATCTCTCTTTAATTAATTTATGAATTCTCGAAGTATCAACCTTTTTAGAATCTATGACTTGTTGGGTCAAGGTTTTTGCAAGAAATTGTGAAAAATAGGTGCCTGTTTCTTTATTGGCTGCTGTATTAAGTTGGCTTAGGGTTTCATCTTTGGGATTCTTCTGATTATCTGGTGTTTCGTCAACTTCAAGTTGGCTTAGGGTTTCATCGTTGGGATTCTTCTGATTATCTGCTGTTTCGTTAACTTGTTCGTTTGTGTAACCCTTGCTACCAGCCAGAGATGAAAATGGAAAAGAGGGGGTCAGAGACATCAAAGTGTCAGAAATTGAACTGTTTGCAGAATGGACTGGATGGTTTTTGTTTTCTGGATCAGCGGGCATGGGTGACATGTCTCCAGGATAGCAGGACTCAATAATCAATATCGCTTGCGATTTAATATTGTGTTGATTTACATTGGACGGTCCATTGAGTGCTGTCTTGATTTGTTGCAATGAGACAATATTGTTCATGGAATGGATCCCAGCATCTTGCAGTAACCAGAATCCACGATGGTTGTGTTTGATGCCGTGTCCAACAAAATAAATAATTAAATTTTGCTGTTCAACGATTTCATTGTTTATTCGTTCTTTGGCTCTTTTTTGGACTGCTTTGGAGAATCCGTTGATAGTCTTTATAACAGTGTTCCATTCTGGCTGACTGTTTAAATCATAATTGTTGGTTATTAAACTTACTGTGTTGTATCCTGTTTTGGCAAAGATCTTTTGTATATGGTTTGCAGATTTGATTGGATCTTCATTTAAACTCTCATTAAAGAATGGTTCGTTTTTTCCTACTCCAATAATGATTGCATGATGTCTGATATGATTCTTCATGGCGTCATAAAATGATTCTACGCTTTTGTTTCCGGATTCGTGTTGATTGTTTATAGCATGTACTTTTTGGTTGTAATGGGGTTCCTTCTTCGACCAGGTTTCCATAAGATTATGTAGCGCAGGATTTTTCGCAGAGTCCAACATCCATTCTTTGTTCTCCGTTTTGTTCGGGATATAATCTGTCGCTCCTCGACCGAGATTTTGATACGCCGGATCTGGATCTTGGGGGCTGCCGACTCCAGGAATCGGGTGTCCATTTAAAGAAAATCTATAATTCTGGTCGATCATTGGGAATGCATAGAGGGTTTGAGCCGCAGCCTTGCCTCGGATATCAAAATGCAGAAAGTGCTGGTATGTTTTGTGAATCTGTCCATACAAGGTTCCTTGGGATCCTGTCAGAATGGCGTTCCAAACATCCAATTCTCCGTTGATTTTACCACCATTGACTTGTTTGAATTTTGAGTCCAGCTCCTTCAATCTCTCTTCTGGCAGCAAGGGGATGATGGTTTGGAGTGGCTCATTGGGTTGTCCTGCCAACAGTTCAACATTGAGATAGTTTTGATCTGGTCCAGGTGTCGCAACGATTTTGTTAAAGGTAATGTCCCCTCCATTGGTGGCGATCCTGAGAACCGGTTGTTTGCCTGTCTCCTGACAGTTCGTCGTGACACAGGAAAATACATCCCCAACCTTGACTTTCTGGAGTTCCCCTGTTGTATGGTTTTGGTGAAAAGAGACAGATCTTTGGTTGGTGAAAATGTTTCCATTCAAAGTCACTGTCCCGCCATCAATCTCCAATTTTCCCAATGGTATTTTGCTTCCCATGGCAGGCAAATGGATCTCTCCCATCTGACCCCCAGCATCCGTCCAGGTATCAATAGTCAATCCATAGCCACCATCCACCCTCCCGTTTACAGCAAAAATGACTTTGCCGGCATCACCAGTTGCTCCGCTTGCATGGGTGTCGATGCTAATCGCAGATGCTAATGATATATTTGTTGTGTTTGAAAAGTCTACATCGCTGTTTGTATTAAAGACACCAGCAAGGGTCAAAGTCCCCTTTGGGTTTTTTTGCATATCAACAGTGATTGAATGAATCGAGCGTGACTGTCCAACATTTTCCAAATCCACTTTTTGACCACCTGTGCTTATTTTTACTGCGGCCATGCCTTCTTTTTGGTTTTCAATCGCCTTGAATGTGATATCACCTGCATTGGATGTGAAATTGAAGCGGGTGACGGTGTTGTCATCGTTCAACGTGACCGTCTTGCCATAAGTTTGATCGCCAGAACCTCCCCCGGTGTTGTCTGTATTCACGCTGGTGGCTAGGCTGTTGAAGGTACTTGCATCGCTGATCTTCAGTGCGCCCAGTGGTATGTGATTCCCTATGGCATTATTGAAAATGGCTGCGCCGTTGATGATCAGTTTCTCTTTGCCTTGGGAGGAGGCGTTGACCGTATTGCCGAAATTTATTGTGGCACCTGCCAGTGTCGTGCTGGACATCAGTGTTACCGGATCTTTAAAGTTTTGCGTTCCCATTGTGTTGATCGCGTCTCCACTGATTATGGTGGTTCCATCGGCATCCGTGACCAGGTTGGCCAGAGTTTGCGACCCACCAATGATGCCTCCAAACGTGGTGGTTCCTTTGGTATTGACGTGCAGCGTGGCTCTGCCTGCATTTTGTCCATCGATTGTATCGGTGAACCTGATATTACCAGCATTGGAGGTCATGGTAAATGTGGTCGAGGTCTTGTCATCGTTCAACGTCACCGCCTTGCTGTAGGTTTGATTGCCAGAGTTTCCTTTAGAGTCGTCTGTTTTCACGCTGGTGGCTGACTTGTTGAATGTGGTTGCACCGTCGATGTTCAATTCACCCAGTGCTTGGAGAGTGCCCACCAGATCATTGAATGTGGTCGATCCAATAATTTTAAGCGTTTCATTCCCTTGGATATCGGCATTGACCGTCTTGCTAAAAGTTATGCTGTTGCTCGTCAGTGTCGTACTGGCCAGCAGCGTTATCGAATCGTTGAAAGTTTGTGAGTCTGTTGTCTCGATTGCGCTCGTATTGATTCTGGTGCTACCTTCGGTATCGGTCGTCAGGCTGCCCAGCTTTACCAATTTACCTACTGTTCCATTAAACGTGGTGCTTCCTTTGGTATTGATGTTCAGTGCGGCCATGCCCGGATTTTGACCATTGATTGTATCATTGAAGGTGATATCACCAGTATTAGATGTAAAGGAAAAGAATGCAGTGGCATTGTTGGCGTTATTCAGTCTGATTGCATTGTTATGGCTCTTCAAACCAAAGGTCTTGATGCTTGGGACAGAATTGGCAACGTCATTCAGTGTGATGGCTTTTTCGTAGGTCTGAAAATCAAAGGTATTGATTGTTGAAACAGAATTGGCAACAAGAGTAGTTCCTTTAACATGGAGCGATTGCAGTTTATCCGTAGCCCCCACCGTGTCTATACCTGTCCCATCGCCAAATGCAGCATTGCCTTCGATGATTAAACTTTTAGTGGCCCCGCTCGCACTCTCCAGGGTGGAATTGAACTGTAAGGTATTGCCTCTCAGTGTGGTATCCGCCCCCAGCCACACTGCGTCGTTATAGGTTTGAACACCCGTTGTGGTGATTTCGCCACCATGGATCATGGTGGTTCCTCCGGCATCGGTAACCAGACTGGCTAGACTTTTTGACCCGCCGATGGCTCCTTTAAAGGTGGTAGTTCCACTGGTATTGACGTTCAACCGGGCTTGGCCCCCAGTCTGCCCATCGATTTTATCGGTGAACGTGATCGCGCCAAGATTGGATGTCATGGTGAATGTGGTGGAGGCGTTGCCATCGTTCAACGTCACCGCTTTGGAGTAGGTTTGATCGCCAGAGCTTGCCCCAGCCTTGTATGTATTCACGCTGGTGGCTGTTTTGTTGAAGGTACTCACATCGGTGATGCTCAACGCGCCCAGTTCTGTGCCATTTCCCACCAAGTTACTGAATCTGGCTGCCCCTTTAATGGTCAGTGTCTCTGCGCCTTTACTGGAGGCATCCACTGTATGCGAAAAAGTCACTGTGGGACTTGTAAGGGTTGTATTGGCTCCCAGGGTTATCGCATCGTTATAGGTCTGACTCCCCGTTGTGGTGATCCTGCCACCATTGATTTTGGTGGTTCCCCAGGTATCCGTGACCAAACTGGCTAGAGTGTTTGAATCGCCTACGGCTCCACCAAAGGTGGTGGTTCCACTGGTATTGATGTTCAGTGCAGCCAAGCCCGCATTCTGACCATTGATGGTTTTGCTGAAGGTGATATCACCTGTATCAGATATAAAGGAAAAGGATGCGGCACTGTTGCCGTCGTTCAGTGTGATTGCATTGCTGTAGGTCTGTAAACCAGTGGTCTTGATGTTTGGGGCAGAATTGGCAATAAGGGTGGTTCCTGAGACAGTGAGCGATTGTAGTTTATCCGTAGCCCCCACCGTGTCTGTACTGGTCCCATCGCCAAATATACCATTGCCATTGATAATTAAACTTTTGGTGGTTCCACTCGCACTCTCCAGGGTGGAATTGAACTGTACGGTATTGCCAGTCAGTTTGGTATCTGCCCCCAGGCTTACCGCGTCGCCATAGGTCTGATTTCCCGTTGTGGTGATCGCGCCACCATGGATCATGGTGGTTCCTCCGGCATCGGTAACCAGACTGGCCAGATTGACCGATCCCCCCATAGCTCCACCAAAGGTGGTGGTTCCACTGGTATTGACGTTCAACAGGGTCTTGCCCGCAGTCTGCCCATCGATTTTATCGGTGAACGTGATCGCGCCAAGATTGGATGTCATGGTAAATAGGGTAGAGGCGTTGCCATCATTCAACGTTACCGTTTTGGTGTAGGTTTGATCGCCAGAGCTTTCCCCGGCCTTGTATGTATTCACGCTGGTGGCTGTTTTGTCGAAGGTGCTCACATCGTTGATGCTCAACGCCCCCAGTGCTGTGGTATTACCCACCAGATCACTGAATCTGGCTGCCCCTTTAATGGTCAGTGTTTCTGTGCCTTTATTGGTGGCATTCACTTTATTCGAAAAAGTCACCGTGGGACTGGTAAGGGTTGTATTGGCTCCCAGGGTTATCGCATCGTTATAGGTCTGACTCCCCGTTGTGGTGATCGTGCCACCATTGATCCTGGTGGTTCCCTCGGTATCCGTGACCAAACTGGCCAGACTCGTTGAGTCGCCTACGGCTCCATCAAAGGTGGTGGTTCCACTGGTATTGACGGTCAGTGCAGCCAAGCCCGCATTCTGACCATTGATGGTTTTGCTGAAGGTGATATCACCTGTATCAGATATAAAGGAAAAGGATGCGGTGGCACTGTTGCCGTCGTTCAGTGTGATTGCATTGCTGTACTTTTGCAAACCAGTCGTCTTGATGTTTGGGGTAGAATTGGCAATAAGGGTGGTTCCTGAGACAGTGAGCGATTGCAGTTTATCCGTAGCCCCCACCGTGTCTATACCTATCCCATCGCCAAATGCAGCATTGCCTGCGATGATTAAACTTTTGGTGGTTCCGCTCGCACTCTCCAGGGTGGAATTGAACTGTAAGGTATTGCCTCTCAGTGTGGTATCCGCCCCCAGCCACACTGCGTCGTTATAGGTTTGAACTCCTGTTGTGGTGATCTCGCCACCATGGATCATGGTGGTTCCTTCGGCATCGGTAACCAGACTGGCCAGACTTTTTGACCCGCCGATGGCTCCTCCAAAGGTGGTGGTTCCACTGGTATTGACGTTCAACAGGGCCTTGCCCGCAGTCTGCCCATCGATTTTATCGGTGAACGTGATCGCGCCAAGATTGGATGTCATGGTGAATGTGGTGGAGGCGTTGCCATCATTCAACGTCACCGCTTTGGAGTAGGTTTGATCGCCAGAGCTTGCCCCAGCCTTGTATGTATTCACGCTGGTGGCTGTTTTGTTGAAGGTACTCACATCGTTGATGCTCAACGCCCCCAGTGCTGTGGTAGTACCCACCAGATCACTGAATCTGGCTGCTCCTTTAATGGTCAGTGTCTCTGTGCCTTTATTGGTGGCATCCACTCTATTCGAAAAAGTCACCGTGGGACTTGTAAGGGTTGTATTGGCTCCCAGGATTATCGCATCGTTATAGGTCTGACTCCCCGTTGTGGTGATTGTGCTACCATTGATCCTGGTGGTTCCCCCGGTATTCGTGACCAGACTGGCCAGACTCGTTGAGTCGCCTACGGCTCCACCAAACGTGGTGGTTCCACTGGTATTGACGTACAGTGCAGCCATGCCTGAATTCTGACCATTGATTGTTTTGCTGAAGGTGATATCACCCGTATCAGATATAAAGGAAAAGGATGCAGTGGCACTGTTGCCGTCGTTCAATGTGATTGCATTGCTGTAGGTCTGCAAACCAGTGGTCTGGATACTTGGGGCAGAATTGGCAACAAGGGTGGTTTTTGAGACAGTGAGCGATTGCAGTTTATCCGTAGCCCCCACCGTATCTGTACCGGTCCCATCGCCAAATATACCATTGCCTGTGATGATTAAACTCTTGTTGGTTCCAGTTGCACTCTCCAGGGTGGAATTGAACTGTAAGGTACTGCCTGTCAGTGTGGCATTTGCCCCCAGGCTTACCGCATCGCCATAGGTCTGAGTTTCCGTTGTGGTGATCGCACCACCATGGATCCTGCTGGTTCCTCCGGAATCGGTAACCAGACGGGCCAGATTGACCGATTTGCCCACAGCTCCACCAAAGGTGGTGGTTCCACTGGTATTGACGTTCAACAGGGTCTTGCCCGCAGTCTGCCCATCGATTTTATCGGAGAACGTGATCGCACCGGCATTGGATGTCATGGTAAATGTAGTGGAGGCGTTGCCATCGTTCAACGTTACCGCTTTGGTGTAGGTTTGATCGCCAGAGCTTGCCCCAGTCTTGTATGTATTTACGCTGGTGGCTGTTTTGTTGAAGGTACTTACATCTTTAATGGTCAACTCGCCCAGTTCTTTGGTATTACCTACCAGACCATTGAACGTGGCTGCCCCGGTAATGGTTAGTGTCTCTGCGCCTTGGGTGGAGGCATCCACTGTATTCAAAAAAGTCACTGTGGGAGTTGTCAGGGTTGTATTGGCTCCCAGGGTTATCGCATCGTTATAGGTCTGAGTCCCCGTTGTGGTGATTGCGCCACCACTGATGCTGGTGGCTCCTCCGGTATCTGTGACCAAACTGGCCAGACTTTTTGAGCCGCCGATGGCTCCACCAAAGGTGGTGGTTCCACTGCTATTGACGATCAACCGGGCCTTGCCCTCAGTCTGCCCATCGATTTTATCGGTGAACTTTATCGCGCCGACATTGGATGTCATGGTAAATGTGGTGGAGGCAGTGCCATCGTTCAACGTCACCGTCTTGGTGTAGGTTTGATTGCCTGAGCCTCCCCCGGCGTTGTCTGTATTCACGCTGGTGGCTGTGCTGTTGAAGGTGCTGGCATCGTTGATGGTCAACTCGCCCAGTTCTTTGGTATTACCCACCAGACCACTGAACGTGGCTGCTCCGGTAATGGTCAGTGTCTCTGCGCCTTTGATGCTGGCATTCACTGTATTTAAAAAATTTACTGTGGGACTTGTAAGGGTTGTATTGGCTCCCAGGGTGACCGCATCGTTATAGGTCTGAATGTTCGTTGTAATGATCGCACCACCATTGATTTTGGTGGTGCCCCCGGTATCCGTGACCAAACTGGCCAGACTCTTTGACTCGCCTACGCTTCCAGAAAAAGTGGTGGTTCCTTTGCTATTGACGTTGAGTGTGGCTCTGCCTGCATGTTGCCCAGCGATTTTATCGGTGAATGTAATTGCACCGGCATTGGATGTCATTGTGAAGGTGGTGGGAGTGTTGTCATCGTTCAACGTCACCGCCTTGGAGTAGGTTTGATTGCCAGAGCCTCCCCCTGTGTTGTCTGTTTTCACGCTGGTGGCTGTGTTGTTGAAGGTGATTATATCGTTGATGGTCAACTCGCCCAGTTCTTTGGTATTACCCACCAGACTACTGAACGTGGCTGCCCCGTTAATGGTCAGTCTCTCTGCGCCTTGGGTGGTGGCATCGACTGTATTTACAAAAGTTACTGAGGAATTCGTCAGGGTTGTATTGGCTCCCAGGGTTACCGCATCGTTATAGGTTTGATTCCCCGTTGTGGTGATCGCGCCACCAATGATCCTGGTGGTTCCCCCGGTATCCGTGACCAAACTGGCCAGACTCTTCGACCCGCCGATGGCTCCTCCAAAGGTGGTGGTTCCACTGGTATTGACGTTCAACAGAGCCTTGCCAGCATTCTGCCCATCGATTGTATCGGTGAACGTGATCGCGCCGGCATTGGATGTCATGGTAAATGTGGTGGAGGCGTTGCCATCATTCAACGTGACCGTCTTGGTGTAGGTTTGATTGCCAGAGCCGCCCCCTGTGTTGTCAGTTTTTACGCTGGTGGCTGTGCTGTTGAAGGTGCTTATATCGCTGATGCTCAACGCGCCCAGTTCTTTGGTATTACCCACCAGACCACTGAACGTGGATGCCCCGGTAATGGTCAGTGTTTCTACGCCTTTGGTGGTGGCATCCACTGTATTCACAAAAATTACTGTTGAATTCGTCAGGGTTGTATTGGCTCCCAGGGTTACCGGATCGTTATAGGTTTGAGTCCCCGCTGTGGTGATCGCGCCACCATTGATCCTGGTGGTTCCTCCGGCATCAGTAACCAGACTGGCCAGATTGATCAATCCGCCCACAGCTCCACCAAAGGTGGTGGTTCCAGTGGTATTGACGTTCAAAAGTGCCTTGCCAGCATTCTGCCCATCGATTTTATCGGAGAATGTGATCGCGCCGGCATTGGATGTCATGCTGAATGTGGTGGATGCGTTGCCATCGTTCAACGTCACCGCCTTG
>JAMOBH010000276.1:0-7652 GCA_039908085.1 Magnetococcus sp. YQC-5 | reverse complement strand
CTGAAAAGGGTATCGACCATATCCGATTCTATCCTCGCCCCCATTCTGACACATTTTCATCCTCCAGGGTGGCAAAAATTTGCCATGCTGTTTTTTTTAATTTTTTATTTAAAAAGTCGTCGCGAGTTTGGGTTTCCAATTGCGCGCCAATTCCTGGGCGCGGGTGAGTTCATCTGCGGACATGCGTTTGGCCAACAGATCACGCTCTTTGATGGCATTTTCCTCCCCTTTGGAGGCCGCAAGATTCAACCACATATGGGCTTCCACATTATCCTGCCCCACACCATGGCCGTGACGAAACATCATGCCAAGATTGTACTGGGCTGACAGGTCTCCCTGATCTGCGGCCTTGCGATACCATTGCTCTGCCTCTTTATAATCCTGCAATACCCCGCGACCTTTTTGATACAGCCCCCCAAGATTGTTCTTGGCTACCGCACTGCCTTGTCCGGCTGCCTCCCGATACCACTTGATCGCCTCTTGATAATTGACAGGCACCCCTTGGCCCTGTTCATACATCAGACCAAGATTGTTTTTGGCATCGACATCCCCCAGTTCAGCAGCCTTGCGATACCATTTCATCGCCTCCTTGTAATCCTGCAAGACCCCCTGGCCCTTTTTATAAATCATGCCAAGATAATACGGAGACTTGGGATACCCCTGTTCAGCCGCCTTGCGCAACCATTGCTCCGCCTCTTTGGAATCCTTGGGCACCCCTTGACCCTGTTCATAAATCAAACCAAGATTGTGTTGGGCAATGGCATTGCCCTGTTCTGCCGCCTTGCGAAACCACTTTCTGGCCTCCTGGTAATCCTGGGGAACCCCTTCTCCAGAATAATACAACACCCCAAGATTGTTCTGCGCCTCGGCATTCCCCTGTTCCGCCCCCTGGAGATACTTCTGAAATTCACTGGACTGACCTGGAGATTCGGCTCCCCCCTGGGTCGAGATACACAGAAACAGGGTCAATACCGCTATTTTGCATAATTGCAATAAGTTGATATTCAATGGTCCAGTCATTTGGTTTCTCCATAACAGGTGATCAACAGGGTATATAAATGTCGCATCGCCACGCAATAGGCCGGAATGTCTTGCGGCCTGATCAATCTCGTTCATAAATGACTCGACCATCGTGTTCGACAGCTTGACGCAGAGGACTGGCAGGGGGTTCCTGATCCAGACGCAGACAATCAATGGCCAGCAGGGTATCCGCATCTTTGATGATGGCCAAAATACGGTGCCAATCAAGACTCCCCGCCGAGGGACAAACTATGGCCAAATCAATATCCGAACGCAAGCGATGGGTATTTCTGGCCCTGGAGCCATACAGATAAATGGCCTCCATACAAGGCAAAGCCTTGAGCTGCTCGATGAAGCGATACCTGGGCAACGCAGCGACGTTCACGCCCATTTTTTTTGTTCCATGGCTTCGACAGAGATCTGTTTTCTCATTTTGCAATGGCATGGATGGCTCCAGAATTTTTTTGCTGAGGCAAGATCACCTGAACCACAAATCCACCCTCTGATGGCAGGTGAAATCGAATCTCTCCCCCATGATCGTGGATGACAGAATGGGCAATGGCCAGCCCCATGCCGACCCCTCCTGTGTGGCGGTCAGGTGCATACTCCAATCGGCGAAATGGTTTGATGATGTTTTCCCATTCCGTTTCTGGAATGCCCAGCCCCGTGTCACGGATCTGAATGTCAAACTGATCCGATGTCGTCGTGATGCTTACATCCGCACGCCCCCCATACTGAATGGCGTTGTCAATCAAGTTGATCAGTGCCCGCTTCATGGCCACTGGCCGACAAAAATAGGGCCGTTTGTCACTCTCCTCAAAATGGACCTGCGCCCCTGTATCAGCCTTGTCACTGCAAATGGCGGCCAGCAGACCGCTCAAATTCAACCATTGTTTTGGTTCCCCGGCTACCGAATCACGCGCAAAAAAGAGAGTGGCGGAAAACATTTTTTCCATCTCATCCAGGATCGACATCATGCGGGTTCGATCCTCCGCTGTTCTGGTGAATTCCGCCATGAGGCGCAACTGGGTAAGGGGGGTGCGCAAATCATGGGAAATCGCGGCAATAAGCTGCAACTGCTCCTCGACAAATTTTCGGATGCGCCGGTTCATACGATTGAAAACCCGTGCCGCATGTACAATCTCTGTGGCCCCTTGTTCCGGTAGCGGGTCGGCGTAGACATCCTGCCCAAAAACCTCTGCCGCCAGAATGATCTGCTGCCAGGGACGGGTCATATGCCGCACCATGATCAACACAAATACCAAAATCGCCACAGACATGATCAGAACAGAAATGGTGGCATGTCGAAACAAAGGTACATGATTGCCTGCTGGACGACTGGTCAACAACACCTGTCGCCGGTTGGGCAGTTGCACCAGGGCATGCCACTCCTGATCAATGACGTCAGAATGCATGGCCCGGATGATGCCCATCTCGATCCAAAACAAAACACGATGCAGATTGCCAAATTCATGATTCCAATCCGGGGGTTTGATCAACACCATTCTGACATGGACCCCCTGGCGGTCAATGATCTGTTCCAGTGTCTGACGCATGGAATCGTTGGAGCCTTCCATGACACGATTCGTAGCGTCAGGGTCATGGATGACATCGATCCAGACCCCCGCCTGATTCATGGCCGACAGGATGGGTGCGTGCAAAGAGTCCGGGGCATCACTCAGCAAACGTATGAGTATGGCCATGCGTTCCAGTAAGTGTTGTTCGCTGGTCAAGACGGATGTTTCCATTTTTTCACTGGTGAATACCAGGATACTCACGAAATGGGACAAGGTCAATCCGACAAAAAGAATCAACAAAGTCCGACCAGCCAGACTGCCGGGCAAAAGGAATTTCATGTCACACTGACCTCCAGAGCAAACATGTAACCCCCTCCCCAGACGGTTTTGATGATTTGTGGTTCTTTGGGATTGGCTTCGATTTTTCGGCGCAATCGCATCACCTGGGTGTCGATGCTGCGATCATAATTGTCTGCTGTGCGGCCATGGAGCAAGTCCAACAGTTGATCCCGACTGAGTACCTTGCGCGGGTGTTGCAGGAAAGCCAATAATAAATCAAATTCTCCGCTGCTCAAAGGTTCGATCATGCCCTGTCGGTCCACCAATTCCCGCCGGGCCATGAACAAGGTCCAATCGGCAAAATGGATCATGGCCTCGTAACCAAACTGACGCGGACGACTCTGGTTTTGTGAGCGTCGCAACACCGCCCGAATGCGGGCCAACAACTCCCCTGGATCAAAAGGCTTGGTCAGATAATCGTCTGCTCCCATTTCCAGTCCAACCACCCGGTCCGTATAATCCGCCATGGCGGTCAGCATGATGATTGGAATATTGGAATGGCTACGCATCTCCCGGCACAAGGTGAGTCCATCCACACCAGGCAGCATGCGGTCCAGTACGATCAGGTCAATGGATTCACGTTCCAAGACTTGGCGCATCTCTTTGCCATTGATTGCGGTCGAGACGTTGACACCGTGTTCAATCAAATAGCGACTGACCAATTCGCGAATATCGCGGTTGTCTTCCACGACCAGAATATGGAGGAGTTCCTTTGCCATGTATCAAATAATCCCATATTTCAAAGCAATGGAGCAAGCATTGTCACACTTTTGTGACATTTTCGCCATTGTTTGGCGACAGGGGGTTGTCATACTGCATAAGGTCAACATCTTCCTCGTTGGCGTGTTGGAACAGCAAAAATTGGATTCATGGGAGATTGAGCGCAATGGGTAAGACTTTATTCAGGGGAATCTTGTTGATGGTTGGGTGGTTGATGGTGGCACCACTCCAGCCATTGGCCCATGAAGGCGAAGACCATGATGACAAACAACAGATAGACAACACCCTGATTGCTGCCGAACTTGGTTCGGCTGGTCAAGGTGAGCATTTCGAAGTCGTGATCACTCCGGATGCTTCTGGTGGAACACTGCTGTTTCTGGCAGATATCGTTTCCAACACCCCGGTCAAAGGGGCTGTGATCGAAGTCGAAAGTTCTGGAGTACCACCACCTTGGAAAGGTGCAGCCGAATCCACCCGGCAGGAGGGAATCTATCGTCTGGCCTGGACCCCGCCTGCGGACGCAAGTGTTGACCTGACTCTTGTGGTAACTGTCGGAGAAAAATCCGACCTGCTGCTTATACGATTGGACGCCCCAGGCAGCCAAAAGAAACCTGACGGGAAAGGTCGCATGATTCCTTTGTCCAAGGCCGTCCAGTTTCTTCTTCAGATCAATACGTCCACAGCCGCATCCAGGAATGTGGCGGATACGTTACGTCTGGTGGGTCGTGTCATTCCCGACCCCTCTGGCCATGCCCGCATTCAACCCTCCATGCCATCACGTATCGCTTATGACCCGGATTTGCCTCCTCCGGTTTCTGGCCAGTGGGTCAAACAAGGGGAATCCCTGGCCGTGCTGACTCCACTCCTGACCTTTGGCGAAAGAAACGATCAGCAACTCTCTTTGATGCGTGGCCAGCGTCCCACAGAGTGGGCGGCGAGTCGTGAAATGATTCTGGCCCCCATCGATGGGCAGATTACTGATGTTCATATCGTGCCAGGAGAAGTCATCACGGAGAGTACCATTCTGGCGGAAATCGTCAATCCACGACGGCTCAGGGTCGAGGCCATCCTCTACGATCTGGCTCAGGCCAACCGCATCGTTGCTGGAATCGCCAAGACCAGGATTTATCCAGATCGTTTGTTTGATTTGAAACTGGTTGGTGTGAGTCCAAAAGTCAATATGGAACATCAAGGGTTGCACGTTCAATTCGCTGTGGAAGAGGGGTCTGGAGAACTCAAGATCGGTATGCCTGTGGATGTTTACGCCACAATTGGAAGCGTCAACTACCCGGTGGCCATTCCCAGGTCAGCCGTGACCGAACGCGGAGGAATCCCCATGGTTTGGGTGAAAACCTCGCCGGAGTGGTTTGGTGCCCGGATGATCCGCATGGGGCGTCAAACGGTGGAATGGGTGGAAATCCTGGAGGGAATCACGCCAGGAGACCAGGTGGTGACCCAGGGACAGAATCAATTAACGGCCATTCGGTAGGGATATCATGTTTCAGAGCATTATTCGTTTTTCTTTGCACCAACGGTTGTTTGTGATGGTCGCCTCGATGCTGCTGCTGCTGTATGGCGGATGGGTCGCTACTGGCTTGCCCGTGGATGTCTTTCCCGATCTCAACCGGCCCACCGTTACCATCATGACTGAAGCCGCAGGCATGGCACCGGAAGAAGTGGAATCCCTGGTGACATTACGCATCGAGTCGGCCATGAACGGCGTGCCAGGCGTGACCCGCCTGCGCAGCAGTTCCGGGGTGGGATTATCCATTGTATATGTCGAATTCGCCTGGGGCAGCGACCTCTATCGCAACCGCCAGATGGTGGCCGAAAAGCTGACCGCTGCCGCCGCGTCATTACCCAGGGGGGTGACACCGGTGATGGGACCGGTCTCCTCCATCATGGGTGAGATCATGCTGATCGGTCTGCGCAGCGAAAAAGGCCACACCCCGCCCATGGAGGTCCGAAGTCTGGCCGATTGGACCTTGCGTCCACGTTTGATGGGTATCCCAGGTGTTGCTCAGGTCATTCCCATAGGCGGTGAGGTGAAACAATACCAGGTTCTGGTCTCCCCGGCGCGCATGACCGCCATGGGTGTCTCCTTCGAGACCCTGGAAAAATCCCTGGAGGGTTTCGCCAGCAACACCACCGGGGGGTTCCTGGAACAGCGCGGACAGGAATTCCTGATTCGCAACCTCGGACAGACCACCCGATTGGAGGATTTGCAAAAAACCGTGGTCAGCAGTACCCAAGAGCACACCATTACTCTGGAACAGGTGGCGGAAGTCAAAATCGGTGCCGGAGTCAAACGGGGAGACGGAAGCATCAACGGCAAGCCATCGGTCATCCTTGCGGTACAAAAACAACCAGGAGCCGATACCGTCGCGCTGACCCGGCAGGTGGAACGTGCTTTGATTGAATTGCAACCCTCCCTGCCAGCGGATGTCAAAGCCAATCCCATTTTGTTCAAACAGGCGGATTTCATCGAACGGGCCATTGCCAACGTGATGGAAGCTTTGCGGGATGGATCGATTCTGGTCATGGTGGTGCTGTTTTTGTTTCTCATGAATGCGCAAACCACTTTCATCAGTTTGATTGCCATTCCGCTTTCCCTGGTGGTTTCTGTTTTGATTTTTCAATGGTTTTCTCTCTCCATCAATACCATGACCCTGGGGGGATTGGCTGTGGCCATCGGCGAGTTGGTGGATGACGCGGTCGTGGATGTGGAGAATGTCTTTCGCCGTTTGCGTGAAAACCGTGTCGCACCAACTCCCCGTCCACTCCTGGAGGTGGTTCTGAACGGTGCCAATGAAGTACGCGGCGCGATTGTCTATGCCACCGCCATTGTTGTCCTGGTATTTTTGCCGCTTTTTTCACTTTCCGGGATCGAAGGTCGCCTGTTCACCCCCCTGGGAATCGCCTATATCGTGTCGATTCTGGCCTCCCTGTTGGTTTCTGTGACCTTGACCCCGGTGTTGTGTCTGCTCCTGCTGCCCCGGTCGCAAGCCATGGATCACGGAGATGGTTGGCTGGTGCGCTTGCTTAAACGTTTGGATCGCAGAGTACTCTGGTGGTCGTTTGCTCATCCAAGACTGGTCATTGGAACGGCATTATGTCTGGTGGTTGTGGCGGCGGCCTCATTTCCCTGGCTGGGACGCAGCTTTTTGCCAGCCTTCAATGAAGGCACGGTGACCGTCAGCCTGATCATGCCACCAGGAACCGCCCTGTCTGAATCCAATCGAATCGGCACCATTGCCGAAAACCTGTTGGCACAAGTCCCGGAAGTCGTTTCGACCGGTCGTCGCACCGGACGAGCCGAATTGGACGAACACGCCGAAGGGGTGCATTTCTCGGAAATCGATGTGGATCTGAAACCATCGAAACGAGGGAGAGAGGTCATTCTGACCGAACTGCGACAACGACTGGCCATTCTTCCTGGTCTTTCCATCAACGTCGGCCAACCCATTTCCCACCGCCTCGACCACCTTCTTTCCGGGGTACGGGCGGAAATCGCCATCAAGATTTTCGGTCCTGATCTGGATATCCTGCGTTCCACGGCTGAAGAGTTGCGCGGTCGCATTGCCACAGTACCGGGAGTGACGGATTTGCAGATCGAAAAACAGGTTCTGATTCCGCAAGTGCAAATTCGCCTGGACCGGGCGGAAGCGGTCAAATACGCTCTCTCCTTGAACCAACTGACCGAAACCCTGCAAGCCGCCTTGAATGGCAGGGTGGTTTCCCAGGTGCTGTCTGGCCAGCAAACCCATGACGTGGTGTTGCGCCTGGCTGAAGATTGGCGCGCTCAGTCCGGTGATTTCCGTCACATCCTGATCGATACCCCATCCGCGAAAATTCCTCTTGATCTGGTGGCCGACGTGGTGGAAACGGTCGGACCCAACCTGATCAACCGGGACAACATGCAACGACGCATTGTGGTCTTGGCCAAGACCCAAGGACGGGATATGGCCTCTATTGTAAAAGATATCCGTGACCGTCTCAGCCAAGTATCTCTGCCCACCGGGTATTTTCTCTCTCTGGAAGGGCAGTTTCAAAGCC
>JAMOBH010000553.1:0-1516 GCA_039908085.1 Magnetococcus sp. YQC-5 | reverse complement strand
CCAGGGCGACCGGATCAATGATCATCACCTGACTCTGGCCGAGAAGCAAACTGCACGGGAGAAGAAGGATAAACAACCATGAACATTAACGCCGCTATAGTGGATCAAAGGCTGGAAGCCGTTCGCGACGAGATTCGGCAACGAGCGCGTGATGAATTGAACGTGACCGATGAGGCCAAGTTGAAATCATTGGCCTTTGTTTTCCTGCTGGTTCGCACCATGCTGGATCTCTCCGACGAGGATGCCTTTGATTGTCTCACAGAAGGCGGCGGAGATTTTGGGGTGGATGCCATGCATCTTTCCGAGGAAAGGGATGGTGAATTCACCGTTTCGCTCTTCCAGGCAAAATACACGCACAAGGATGTGGAGGGCAACGCCAGCTTCCCTGAGAATGGCATCAAGGCATTGGTTAATGCTATCCGGTATCTTTTTGATCCTTCAACTGTCCTGGAGTCGGTCAATGATCGGCTCAAAGCCAAGATCGAGGAGGTGCGTTCCCTGATTCGCGACGGCTACATACCCCAGGTACGCGCCTTGGCCTGCAACAACGGCTTGAAATGGAATGATGCCGCAGAGGAAGAGATCACCCGGTCTGGCTTCGGCAACCAGGTGACGTGGGAATATATCAATCATGACCGCCTTGTCATGATTTTGCAGGCGGCCAAGCCGGTCAATGACTCCTTGCGTCTGAGCGGCAAGGCCATGGTTGAGGACTTCAATTTCAGTCGGGTGCTGGTCGGTCGGATGGCGGTGACTGAAATTGCCTCCTTGATCGAACGCCATGGAGAGCGCCTCCTGGAGCGCAATATCCGCCGCTACCTGGGACTCCAGGGCAACCGGGTAAACGAGGGTATCCGAACCACCTTGAAAGGTGACGAGATCGGGAATTTCTATTTCTATAACAACGGTATAACACTGATTTGTGAGAAGTTTTCATACAATGCGTTACAGGCAGGCGATTATCAAGTCAAGGTGGAAAATCTCCAAATCATCAATGGTGGCCAGACATGCATGACCATTTTCAAGACCTTGAAAGAACCTGCTCGCTTTCCTCTCTCTCCCGACGCCCACGTCCTGGTTCGCTTGTATCAGTTGGCAGGCGACAACGAAGATCAGGTGCGTCGTATCACTTTTGCCACCAACAGCCAGAATCCGGTGGATTTGCGTGACCTGAGGTCCAATGATGAATGGCAACGCCGTTTGCAAACCGATATGGAACAACTGGGCTACAATTATCAACGAAAGCGGGTAGATCTTTCGCTTAAATCGACCGATATAACATCCGGGGTGACCGCTGAAGCCGTTCTTTCAGTCTGGCGACAACGTCCTCATCAGGCAAAATTTTTTGCCAGGGAACATTTCGGAAAACTCTACGACATTGTTTTTACCGATGATCTGACGGGAGCGCAGACCATCCTTGCCGTCCGCATTTACCGAATTGCCGAGAATCGACGGCGGCGTCCTCAGACCAAAGATCCACTCTTTGTGCGCTATGCCTCCTGCTTTCTGGCGATGA
>JAMOBH010000275.1:0-7698 GCA_039908085.1 Magnetococcus sp. YQC-5 | reverse complement strand
TGCTTGATGCCATTGACGACGAAGATGAAACATATGTTATTAATGATAGCTATGATGACTATACAGATTTTTAGCTTACTATCTCGTTAATTGGGTCAAGCTATAGTTGATAATCCACATACAAAAAAATGCACGCCAACAAAAAAATCAGGAGCATCTGCTTTACGCAAAGTGGATGATCACTGCAAATCTCTCGCCACCATCTCATGTTCATTCCTCGACAATACTTTTTGGACTCCTCGGCGGTCATGGTGGAAGACAAACCAGTCAGGATGCCGGAGCTGCTGCGATCCCTGTTCTGAATAGGCAATTCCGCCATAGAAATTGACATGGCCGCACGAATGTTATCCACAGGCCAAAAGCATGGATAACGTTATTTTTGGTTGCGGCAATGGGCCACGCTATGCCCTGGTCGCAGGGATTGTCCCTCCCGCTGTTGAAATTCGGGTGGATACCTGAAATATCTTACGCCCCATTCTCTTCCTGGGCAATCCCGTTTCTGTTGGACTACCGCCTCTTCTTTTTTCAGAGCGGAATTCCGAAATTCCGGGGACAGCATACTTAATTCCGCGAGCGGAATTCCGCAGAATTCCGGGGACAGCATACTTCGGAATTCCGGGGACAGCATATTTTACTTCGGAATTCCGGGGACTCGGAATTCCGGGGACAGCATACTGCTCGGAATTCCGGGGACAGCATACTGGAATTCCGGGGACACTGGAATTCCGCACTGGAATTCCGGGGACAGCATACTTAATTCCTTGGAATCGGAGGACAATTTTCCGATTTCCCTTATGGCAGAATGATTTGACGATAAAATTGAAGATGCTGAAACGGCGTCATACAGATGGATGAAACATCGGTGCAGGTTCTCAAGGAACCGAATCGATCCGCCGCCAGCAAGTCGTACATGTGGGTGCAGCGCGGCGGTTCGCCTACCGAACGGGCCATTTGTGCGACTACGATTCGAGGGAGGTCAGGTTCGCAAGGAGTTGCTGGCTGGTTACAAGATTTGGTTGCGAACTGACTGGGATGACGGCTATTTGGCAATCGGTGCCATGCCCGGCGTGGAGCATCTGGGGTGTTAGGCGCATGTGCAGCATATCTCGCGAATCGGCGGAATTAGCTCTTAAATTAAGTTTTGATCTTCAGAGTACGCGATCATCTGTAGACAAGGTGATAACCTTCGAGAACGCCACATCCGAAGAGAACCAAAAGATTATATCAGCATATCAAGACAAACTAATCAAAACAAAAAGTATAGTCGAAAATTTGCAACTCACACCTCAAAAAGATTTAAAGCTGGCAAGAAATTTTGACAGCCAGTGGAAAAATTGTGATGATCCAAGTTTTTGCGACAATCATAAAGCAGGCTATGAGTTTGTGATGTCAAGAATTTTTATCAAAATTGTCAAATCAGTTGGAGCTTTTAACACCACTAGAGCCAAGCGTGCCAATTGGGCTAAATCTTTCCTTAATTCGTCATTTTCGTCCATTATTTGTGTATCCGTTTGTTTGTATTGAATTTATTTGTTGTGGATAATGGACTTGTTTATTGTTGTCCACACCCTTCCATTTTGCAAGGATGAAGTGTTGCCTCTCATCCGATTTGTGGATGAAATCTGTGTGGCTGCACCCTGTTCCTACCAAAAGCTTCATCCAACCCATCTTAGACCCCATTGAGAAGCTGTTTGGCGATAGGGCCGCAGGATTTCGTGGAAATAAAGACGGATTTTCACAAAAATTCGAAAAATCTAAAAATTATAATCAAGATTGTATTGTTGGGCGGCTGGATGAGACAGTTGGCAATTGCGACTATAGCTCCGTCGGACGCAGATGAAATTCTTACAGGTATAGAGAAGAACTCTTCAAGTTATACATCAAAAAGTGCTTTTCTTGATCAGATCGTTCTCCTGGGCTTTTTTCCAGTCTGCCAACACCATTTCCGTGACGAGTTCCTCAAACGTGGTCTTTGGTGACCAACCCAGCACTTTTTTGGCCTTGCTGGGGTCACCAAGCAGGGTGGCCACTTCGGTCGGACGGAAATAACGCGGATCAACCTCCACAATGCAGTGACCTTGCATGTTGTAACCTTTTTCGTTCACACCTTCCCCTTCCCAGCAGATCGGCATGTCGAGTTTCCGACTGGCGGCGTTGACAAAGTCACGCACGGTATATTGCAAACCAGTGGCAATGACAAAGTCGTCAGGTTTTTCCTGCTGCAACATCAACCATTGCATTTCAACGTAGTCGCGGGCATGACCCCAGTCCCGTTTGGCGTCGAGATTGCCCAGATAAAGGCGTTCCTGCAAACCAAGCTTGATGCGGGCCAGTGCCATGGTAATCTTGCGGGTGACAAAGGTCTCTCCCCGGATGGGGCTTTCGTGATTGAACAGAATGCCATTGCAGGCGTAGATACCATATGCTTCGCGGTAATTCACGGTGATCCAATAGGCGTAAAGTTTGGCTGCGGCATAGGGACTGCGCGGGTAAAAAGGTGTGTTTTCGTTTTGTGGAATTTCCTGGACATGCCCGAACAGTTCGCTGGTCGAGGCTTGATAAAAACGGGTTTTCTGCTCCATGCCCAGTATGCGGATGGCTTCGAGAATCCGCAGGGTGCCAAGGGCGTCTGTATTCGCGGTGTATTCGGGAACCTCAAAACTCACCGCTACATGAGACTGGGCGGCCAGATTGTAGATTTCGTCTGGCTGGGTTTGTTGGATGATGCGGATGATCGATGAGGAGTCGGTCAGATCGCCATGATGCAAAACAAAACGCAGATCCTCTTCGTGACGGTCCTGATAAAGGTGGTCAATTCGGTCTGTGTTGATCAGGCTGGTGCGACGTTTGAGACCATGGACCAGGTAACCCTTGTCAAGCAGAAGTTCCGCGAGAAAGGCTCCATCCTGACCCGTGATGCCGGTAATAAGAGCAATTTTTTGCATGTGTTTGGTCTCGTGGTTGGGTGGATTCAAAGCTGCATGGCCAGGTAATCGGCGTAGGTTTGGGCAATCCCCTGGCGCAGTGGTGTTTTGGCTTGCCATCCGAGCTGCGTCATGCGTGAAACATCAAGCAACTTGCGCGGGGTGCCGTCGGGCTTGCTGGTGTCAAATACGAGTTCACCTTTGAATTCAACAGTCTCCATGATGGTTTGCGCAAGTTCGCGAATAGTGATGTCTCTCCCGGTGCCAATATTGTAAAGGCCTCGGTCAATACCGGATTCCATCAGATGGACGCACGCATCAGCCATGTCATCCACATACAGAAATTCACGTCGCGGTGTGCCGGTGCCCCAGATGAGCAGTTCTCTGTCACCTCGCTGCTTGGCCTCATGAATTTTGCGGATCATGGCTGGGAGGACATGGCTGGTGGTCAGGTCATAATGGTCGTTGGGGCCATAAAGATTGGTGGGCATGACGCTGAAGAAACGTGTGCCGTACTGGTGGTTGCAGCTGTCACACAACTTGATGCCGGCAATCTTGGCAATGGCGTAGGCCTCGTTGGTGGGTTCCAGTGGGCCGGTGAGCAGATATTCTTCTTTGATGGGTTGGGGAGAGGCGCGTGGATAGATGCAACTGGAACCCATAAAACAGAGATCCTGAATGCCAGCTTGAAGCGCACCATATATGATATGATTTTGAATTGTAAGGTTCTCGTAGATGAAATCAACGCGGCTGGTGTTATTCGCATGGATCCCTCCGACTTTGGCCGCAGCACAAAAAATAAAGTCAGGTTTTTCTTGTGCAAGAAAATCAAAAACAGCTCGTTGATCCAGGAGATTCAGTTCTTGCCGGGTGCGGGTGATCGGCGGGGCATAGCCCCCCTGTTGCAGACGACGCACCAAGGCGGAACCCGCCAGACCACGATGTCCGGCAACGTAAATCCTGGAATGTTTGTCAATCGTCATGATCCGTTGCTCCATCTGTTGGCCGGAAAAAATTTTTTTTGAATCACGTCATCTTCTGATGTTGCTTGATATCCATTCTGGCTGACTGCTTTTTTTGGGAGTTTGTTTTTCGGGAGTTCCTGGAGGGGTGACAAGCATTGTTGTTGCTGATGGGCGCGCGTTTTGTTTCAGGGGCACCAGCCATCACGACTGGGTCTGCATTTTGATCATGCAAATATAATGCATTTTTTGGCGTCAGTCGAGCATTTCTGCTTTTGGTTGGTCCGGTCTGTTTTGTCAACGTCTTGTGGGGCAGACCCATCAGGGCTCCTGATACCAAGACGTCACCTGCTCCAACCAGCACCGCAACCGGGCATGAATGTCCTGTCCGGTCGCCCAAACCCGTTGATACCCGGCCAGGGCAATCTGTTCCCTCTTTTGGGTATGTTGCAGATAATACCCTGCTTTGTCCACAAATTCTTCCGGACTGGAAAAAAATTCTGCATCGTGTCCCTCACGAAACATCTCGGTCAGCCATGGGGTTCTTTCAGACAGCAGAAACACACCGCAGGCCGGAATCTCGAAAACACGGCGCGTGTAAATGTCCCGATTCCATTTGCTCAGGAAACATACTCCAATCCTCGCGCTGCACAAGGCCTGTCTGTAGTGTTCCAGGTCCAAATGAATCGTCTTGCCGACCTGACGAAAAATCTCTTTGGGTAGTGTCTTGCGCCACTCCCGTTCGCCGCCATACACCCGGAATCGGTATCCCCGCCGGACCGCCGCCGTAATGCAGGCCATGCGATCATCAGGTTCCGCATGGCCGGCAAAGATCAAATCCGCATCGAATCGACTCTGTTGTTCCTGGGTCAACTGGCGCGGATAATCCAACCACGGGATGAAATAGGGGGGCATCACGTCCACTCGTGGAATGCCGTATGCCAAAGCCTCGGCCACATTGACCGGACGGTAAACATGATATCCCTGATAATGCGGCAATGCAGGCAGCAAATGACGATAACGCAGCAAACCACCTCGCGTTCCGAAAGGATCGTCATTATGGCATCCCGTCACAAAAGTTAATGCTCGTAATCGTTGAACCACTTCGGCTGGATAATAGTGTCCCTGGTACAACAACAAGACCTGCGGTCGGAGTTGTCGAAGGCGCGTTTCCAAGGCTCGTTGAATACGAACAATCCCCGGTCCCCACAACAGGCGTCGTTCCACTCGACCCAACAGGCCTGGGCCTGTCAATGAGTGCGCATCAAACAGGTGAGCATCTACACCCAATTCCCGCAAGGCGCGTACCCAGGCCGGTTCATAGATGTCGCCAAATGCACCACGGGCGATCAATACCGAGCGGATCATCCAACCCGCTCCAAAGCCTGAAGATAACCGGCAACTTCCAGTTCCGGGTCACTCCATTGCAGGCATGTCGCCCGTGCCTGTTCTCCCAGGCGTTTGCGCAAGGGGGCATCCAGCAGTTTTTTCATCACCTCGGCCAAAGCCTTGGCATCCCCAGGTTGAATGACAAAACCACTTTCATTATTTATCACCAGGGAGTGCGCTGCTCCACAGGCCTCGGTGGTGACCAGGGGCAGCCCGGCCAGTGCCGCTTCCGCCAATACCTTGGGCCAAGGATCCTTGCGTGTGGGAAGCAGAAAAACATCCGCCGCCAGATAGGCTGTCGCCAATTCAGCCAAAGAACAAGGACCAGGAAAGGTCAGGTGATCCCCCACACCCCAGGTTTGTGCTTCAGCGCGCCATCCATCCAGATCGGGTTCTCCTGGTTGGGTTGCAACGGGTCCGAGACAGACAATACGAAAATGGCTCAGACCTGTTTGTTTCAACAGGCTGGCAGCTTCCATCAAGGTGTCGATTCCCTTGAAGCGCAATAAATTTCCTGCAAAAAGGAAAACAACCTCATCTGTTTTCCAGTTCTGTCGTTGACGCAGTTCCTCGCGGGAGCATTGGACTTGATCAAGCAACCCCTTGAAATGGCGTACACCCCCTTCAAATGGGGCATACACCATTTTTTCTTTTGGAATGCCATAAACGTGTTCCAGTACCTGGGTGGAAACCGGAGTTTGGACCACATGGAGTTGACATCGGCGCAGGATCCAACCTTTCAAGGCCAGAATCCACCAACTGCGACGCAATTCCCAAGCCACGGGTAGTGTTTGGTTGACTGAAATCAGCGGTCGGCGCAATAACAGGGCCAGTGTTGTGGCCACCAAAGCGGATCCCCCTTGGATGCCAAACAGGACAACCACGTCGTTTTCCCAAACACAGGCCCATGACCCTCTCCAGTTGGTCGAGGCGGTCAATCCTTCGGGGGTCACTCCGGCTTTGCGGACTGCAAAGGCCCGTCCCCGTACTGAAGATGGGCGGTATGGAAACGGGGGACCAGGAGGGTCCACGCGGCCAAATACCGGATAAGCCTTCAGGCGACCAGGCAGACGGGCAGCAATGCGGGCCAGGCAGTCCACGGTGAAAGGTTGCAGATCATAGGTCAAAAAACCTGTTTTGCGGTCTGTTGCAATGGTTTGTGTCATGATTGGGTCAGACCTTGTCGGTAATGAGTCAGATGGTGTTGGGCAATAAGGGTCGGATCAAACCTCTGGCTGGTGGTGATACCTCCTGTCACGATCCGGTGGCGCAGGTCAGGATCTGTCCAGACCCGTCGTGTGGCATTGGCCACGTTTGCAGCTCTGTCCAGCGGCACCAGCAGGCCGTTTGTTTCATGTTGCACCAATTCCCGAATACCTGGAGCATCGGTGGCAATCAGAGGCACACCCGCAGCCATGGCCTCCAAGGCCACCATGGGCAGACCTTCCCGTTCACTCAACAACCACACCATGCCAACCTGGCGCAGCAGAGAGAGGGGGTCTCGTCGTTCTCCCAAAAAAGTAACGTGTTCTCCAATGCCTTGTTGATGAGCATATGTCATCAATCGTTCTTTTTCAGGGCCATCGCCTACCACCCACATTTCGCACGGATCGGTTTTTGACAGTTCCAGGAATGCGGCAAGTCCTACAGAGACACGTTTCAAAGGGTAGAGGGTGCCCATCATCATGATCCGTCGGGGCCAGAGGGCCGTGGGTGGAGGGGCCATCTGTTCCAGGCTTAAAGGGTTGGGTTGCAGTGTGATCTGTTGTCCTGGCATCCCACGTGTACAATGGTCGGCTACGGCAGAGGAGACTGCCAATACTTTGGCCTGAGAGTCGCGCAACGCCCGCAACAGCAGCCAACGACGATAGCTGGCACGCCAATTGTCTGGAAAAAGATCAGGATCCAGGCCATGGGCTGTATAAAAACAGTTGGCTCCTGCGCGAAAAGCCGCCTTTCCGCCCCAGATCAAGGCACCAGAAAGATGAAAATGGGCTATATCCGGTTTGAGTGTATGAAAAAATCTCGTCAGTTCCCGTTGGATCCGTCTATGGATATCCCAGCGATAAAAACGAACAGGTCCATGATAAAGATTGAGCAGGTGGATCTGAAGTGATGGGATTTCCATGAGCTCCTGGTATTCGAAGCGGTTGCCGATCACTGCCAGATGGATCTCCATGTTGAGTCTGGCCAGCGTCTGGCAGAGGTTGGCGGTGACTGTTTCCGCCCCGGCCCGGCGCATGCTGGGCAAAATTTGGACAATCCGCATAGTTGATGCTCTTGATCCAATGTCGGCTGGATTCAAAAAAAATTAATAAAAAAAACAGCATGGCAAATTTTTGCCACCCTGGAGGATGAAAATGTGTCAGAATGGGGGCGAGGATAGAATCGGATATGGTCGATACCCTTTTCAGAGGCTTAGA
>JAMOBH010000274.1:0-7714 GCA_039908085.1 Magnetococcus sp. YQC-5 | reverse complement strand
CAAAAGAATAAAATAATTATTTAAATTATTTTTATGTTTAAAATTTATAGTATCAGACCTTTGCGTTAGATTAATTTCGAGTCACAGATGGAGATGTGCGGAATGTCGGGTAACGGTATTCTTTTCTCCAGAAGCTTCAATCGCATTCAAAACAAGATTATAAAAAAGGGGATAGCACAGCATCTTTTCCCCATCGACCCAAAAAGGATCACCCATGATTGGATCATCATCCGTGTTTGAAATTTCAACACGAATCCCTTTTGTGGCAGCGCGTTGACCAAGATCATGCACAACCCTTTCCAAAACCTGTACGATGTCAAATGCTTCGCGCTGGAGATGGTAATGACCATTTTCCATTTTAACCAGATCAAAAGATCGGTTGATTATCTCAAGAATTGCATAGCAACTGCTTTCAACAATCTTGAGGAGGGTCTTGTGTTCTTCGGTTAAATTGATATTATCATCGCTTAACAATATGTAAGGTGTTGCAAGAATGCTTGCTAATGGACTTTTGATATCATGACGTGACATGTTTTCAAGATCTTCATGTATCTTGAGTGCCTGCTGAAGATCCTCATTTTTTTGTATCAATGCCTCCTTGGTGCGCTGAAGGGAGATGATGTTCCTGGATCGGGCTAAAATGATTGCAGGGCTGCTTGGCTTGCGGATAAAATCAACCGCTCCGATCTCCAAACCCAGAACTTCATCCTTATATTCATCTTTGATTGTTAAAAAAATGATTGGAATGTCAGATGTGGCGGGCATGCTCTTCAATTTCCGGCACACATCATAACCACTGATATCCGGCATGACGACATCCATCAGGATAAGATCAATCCCACCCATTAAGGCAATCTGAATGGCCGTATCCCCTCTGGTTGCGATCCTGACCGTAAAAAAATCCTCCAAAGCAGATTTGATGATGTCCAGTTGTTCAGGCTGATCATCCACCAACAGAATCGTCCCTTGTAAAACATCTTTGTTTTTATTGTCATGCATGATCACGATTCCCCCTAAAAAATAATAATCATGTAAGATTGGGTGTTTGATTCTGAAGCGTAAGACGATTGCGTCCATTCTCCTTGGAACAATACAGCATGCTGTCAGCCTGCTTGATCAATTCATCGGGATCAGATCCTGGCACTGGAGAGAGCGATGCTCCGCCGATGCTGACCGTGACGATTCCATCTGGAACTTTCGAAAAGGCATGTGGAATTTGCAAGGCTCGAATGGCCTCCAGGAGTTCCTGACCGATCTTGCCAACCCCGGCCAGGTTGGTATCTGGCAAAACGCACACCAATTCCTCGCCTCCGTAGCGGGCTGCCAGATCCGTGCCACGATGCATCACTTCGCTTATCGCTTGGGCCACCTTGCGCAGACAGTCATCTCCGGCGGGATGACCATAATTGTCGTTGAACAGTTTGAAAGAGTCGATATCCATCAACAACAGTCCAACCACGCCGCCAGAACGGGTGGTGCGCGTCCATTCTGTGGCCAAAACCTCGTCAAACCAACGCCGGTTGGCAAGACCGGTCAGGGCATCGGTGCGTGAAATGGTCAACAACTGGCGGTGGGCTTCGGCCAACTGTCGTTCCGATTCCACGAATTCTTTGATCAATGCCTTGAGCAGCTGTTCATTGAGGGCATGATCGGACAATTCGGCCTGCTGTTCAATTGCACGTGATACCAGGTCACCATAGGAGCGTTGAAAATGGGTTTCGAAGGAAAAATCCACGATCCCAGGTTTAAACATGGTGACCTCCTTGCAGCACCAGGCTGGGTATATGGTCAATGCCGATATCGTCCAACGATTCCAGAATGAGGCGTATCGCCTGGATATCCTCCCTGCGATGGAAGATGACTCCGTGCTGGGGCGCGATCATGCGCGCTTCCACCGAAAAAATCACAGACAAAGCATGGCGCAAGGCCTTTGTGCAGGGCATCACCTCCCTGTGAAACAAATGCACGCTGGTGTGGAGGCAGATATCATGGGTTTTGCCGCACGCCTCGTTTGGATCTTCTGGCCAGGAATCGCGGCAGTTCATGCAGTTTTCATGCATTTCGGCAAAAAGAGACTGGCCTCGTGGACGTGAGACGCTCCCGAACAGATCGCTGGTAAACAAGATCCCACTGGTCTCGTCCAACGTGATGAAGCTGCCAGCGGAATGAGCATAGGGTGTGGGCAGGAAACGTAATCGCCGACCGGATTTCAACACCAGTTCATGCCCAAGTTGGTCGATGCATAACAGTGTGGCACGTACCGAATAGTGCCGGATGAATGGATTGTTCTCTCTTTTGGAGATGATACGCAGATCTGGACGGGCAATGATTTGTTCCAGATTGGGAATCGACCCGCACAGATCAGGATCGTAATGCTGGTAAATCAGATGGCTGATCTGTTCCGGGGCTACACCAGTCTGCATCACTTTACGCATTACTGTACTGAAATCAGGACGACTCCCGCCATCAATCAGCACCGCTTCTTCGCCATCCACGATCAGATAAGGGTTGGCAGGCAGGTTGTCAAGATGATGGGTCCCCACCCAGAATACGCCATCCCCCAATTGGACCGGACGGTTGGTGTTGATGTTTTTATTGAGGATGTTGTTCATAATCGTTTCCCTGTTGGGTTTTGTCCACGATGGTCCATGATAAACAGATTTATCTTTTCAGTCAGGACTATTTTCAAAATTTGGTGCAATGGATGGAGATGTGATGCTCGAATGGCTGAGTTGTCATGGTCACTTCGTTACAATTCGATCTGTTCTTCAGTTGCCCACTTGCGGAAAATATCCAGACAGGATACAAAATCATAACAGCTCAAAGCTTCGTTAACAGCCTTCATTTTTGTTCTGCGGCATTCATCCTGAGCCATCCCATCCAATTGCGCAACAACCTTTTCCACGGACGAATCGAACGTCTCCAGCAATTTGACAGCCTGGACAAACAACGGCTTCAATTCGTTTGCCCCCATTTTATGGTCAGACACTGTTTCTGCAATGGGCAAGAGATCCTCATGGAACGCGGTATCAACCGCACGAATAATCTGCATCAACTCCATGGCAGTCGTTTGGATAAGATTTTCAATTGCAGAAAAATCTCCTTGCAGTTTGGAGAGGTGTTCGATTTGACCTGCCAATCCAGCCAGTTTTTGGGCACCAATGGTAGCCGCGACCCCTTTCAAAGAGTGTGCGATTCTTTCAATGGCAGAAGCGTCATGTGATTGCAAGTGTTTTTGCATGGTTTGACATGCATTGACTTGGTTTCTGGCAAATTTTTTCAAAACCTTCTTGTAGAGTTCTGAATTGCCGCCAGCATGATACAATCCGACAGCCGTGTCCACACCCTTGAGCAGCGGGATCAAATGGTTGAAATGGGGATCTGTCCCTGTTGTCGTCTCAGAGTGCGCGGTGGATGGTGACGAATCTGCTGATCGGCCTTGGACCCAGAGAGACAATGCCCGGTACAGATTTTGAGGAATCACGGGTTTGGCTACAGGATCATTCATGCCCGCTTTTAGACATTTCTCCCGATCACCAGCCATGGCATTGGCGGTCACAAGATTTTCATGGGTATCATCCACAATCAGGATGGAGGGCCTGGTGTCAGCTGGATTCATTGGATTTCTCCTGCCAGATTCAGAGCGGGATTCTGCAATAAGCTCCTTCATTTTTGCATAAGATGTTGTCAAAAAGATAGTTTGAAATATATCTTTATCATGAAAGATGATGCGCACCTTAAAAAAAATCAACAAATGACCCGTTGTGAAGCCAGGTGAGTCTGTCTTTGTTTTTTTGTTTGTTTTTTCATGGTATGATTCATTGTCATGGATGCGTGAGTGTGATAAGATGGAGTCACTGTTTTTATAGGATAAATTTGTCTGCCTTGGATGCAGATTTCCGGTCAATTCGTAGCGAATCGCACGGATTGGGATATCATTAACTGTTGGAGTGAACGCCATGCCTGTCGTCACCAAAGAACTGATTGGGCCTGATCAACTGTCCACGTTGACCGGGAAGAGTTTTACACTGAAAAGTGTCGCTGGCAGCAAGGATTTCCTGCTGACCCCTATTGCCACCAAAGGCAGTGGTGTGCTGCCTCCCATTCTTCTGACCAGCCCGGTGGTCGAGGGGCTTCCAATGGGAACTGCCAAGGCGGGTCTTGCCAAGGCAGGAACGGTCGCCAAGGCGGGGGGGGTTGTCAAGGCAGGCACGGGTGCTGTCGCAGGAACGGGGGTTGCCAAAACGGCTGCCGCCAAAGGGGTGTTGCCCACGTTGGTGGAAATTGAAGGGGCGGGCAAGGTGTTGGGCACTGGCAAAAGTGTGACTTTGGGGGGGCTGGAACTCAACGGGATCCTGCAAACCGGCGGCAAAGGGGGAGGATCGATTCTGCTTCAGGGTGGGGAAGCCATCGTCACTCAAGGGGCGGCTCCAGCCAAAGCTGCTGGTACTGTGCTGGCCAAAAAAGGGGCGGCTGGTGGTGCGGGTGCGGTTGTGGGAAGTGTCGGAGTCACACCGTCGGCAGTGGCCACCGCGACCAAGGGAGCTGTCGCTGGAACCATCTGGAATGGGGGTGGTTGGAGCTTGGGATTGGGGTTGGGTCTGGGTCTCTGGGGGCCGGTACTGTTGGCTGGTGTGGTGACCGCTGCCGGGATGGGAGTCTACGGGTATATGAAAAAGAACAAAACACAGGCATAATCGGATCTGTTTTTGTTGAATCTGCAACGTACCCCCCTCTTTGTTTAAAAAAATAAAGAGGGGGTGATGTCGTATTGGTTTGTTCTCTCTATCCTGTGTGGATCTGATGTTGTGTTGGTTGGGAGTTGCCTTGGGTCGTGTGGCGGGAATCAGCTTCCCACTGTTTCGCCGATTTGATCCCAATAGGCAGACGGCAACTCTGTGGCCAACCGTAAAGCACCCGCAGCCCCGGCAAATTCCGGATCACTGACCGTGACGACTTTCACCGCACCATAGTCACGCAACTGGGCCTCGATCATGCCAGCCAAGCCCCGAATAGGCGATCCGCCACCAGCCAGAATCAAATGGCCCAAGGCCTCGGATTGGCTTTCAGGATCAAACAGCAGCAGCATGCGTTTGATGTTTTCCACGATATCCGTAATGATGGTTTCGCAAGTGATGCGTACCAGTTCTGTCACATCCACATCCGTTGGTTTGCCATGAATGCGCAATGAAATCACGGCGTGTTGTGTCGGCGTGCCTACAAATGCGAAACGTTCCTTGATGCTTCGGGCCAGATGAAGATCCATCTGTACTCCAGGATGGGCGTCACGAATGGCTGCCTCCAGCAATCGGTCGATATACTGACCGCCCTTCAGAATACTCAGTTGGCTTTCCGGGCCTGGAACCGTGCCACGCATGGCGCAGATATCGATGGTTCCGGCACCAATATCAATCACTATGGCGTTGTTTAATTGATTGAGTCCGTAGGCCACCATGAAGGGTTCAGATACCACCAGGGCCGTATTCATCAAATCTTCAGCCAGTCGCAACAACTGAACTTTGTTGGTCACCGAGGCCCGCGACGGCACGCCAATCACCCCGCAGATCCGATCCCCGTTCTGGGGTTCTGCCAAGTCTATGACGTGCTTCAACAATTCATGGGCGGCTTCCAGATCCTTGTCGCTGGCCTCTTTCAAGACGCCCTCTTGCAAAGGGTGGTACAGATCCAGGTAAGCGCGTTTTTCAATGGCCTCGGCCCCGATCACCTGAGTGCGATTGAGTATTTTCACCCCAATGATGTCTCTGGGATAACCCACGACGGAATGCACGATTGCTTTCTGCTGGCGGTTGCTCATGATCGCGGTACGAGCCGTACCCAGATCAATCCCAAGCAGTAAAGTTCTTTCTGTATGTTGTTTTTTCATGACTGTTTTTTATCGACGATTATGCGTGTTTGAAAGGCCAAAGGCTGGCATGGTTTTTCTTGCGCCAGTAAATGTAACCACCAGCAGCAGCGGCCACCAGCAGGACCGGACCCCAGGCACCGAGTCCCAACCCCAACCCCAGGCTCATGCCTTTGCCAGACCACAGGGTGCCGGTTTTGGCGGCTGTGGTTGTTGCAGCCGAGTTGACCACCAGTCCCTTGGTCATGCCTTTGCCAGTGGTGGCCAGAGCCGTACCAGCAGGGGCTTGTCCAGCCAAGGCGGTGTTGTTGACGATTTCTGGAACGGCAAAATCCAGGGTTCCTGGTCCGGTTACGGTGATGGTTTCTCCGGCAAGAAGGTCAATGGCAAAATTGGCTGGCATGGCGTGATACTCCTGGATAGCTCTGATGGGGCGTGGATTGGGGTGGCGTTATGTGGCAAAGGTTTCCATACAAAAATTAAAAATCTCAAGATACAATTACCCCCCCCCTGCAAAAGTCAAGCTAATTTGTCGCGAGGATGAAAAAAAAGCTGTTGCTGTCGGAGTTTCTGGAGATGATGCAGGACACAACGAATGGGGGAGAGGGTATGCATGGGGGATGCGAGAACTAGTGGGGCAACCGAGCTGTTTTGACCGGTTGAAATGTGCTGTTTTAAACCGCAACCATTTCGGGATGTGTAACTATCAGGGGTCCAGGGGGATTATCCCCCTGGTGGGGTTTGGGGCGAGAGCCACTAAACTAATTATCCCAAGATGGTCAGGGTTTACCAGCAAATCAGAAAAAAATCGACCTGTCAAATCATCGCGGTCGGTCCACTTTAGTATGCGCGCTTGGTTCAAGTGACAGGCGCATGGCCTTTTTGGCCATGCATAACCCATCTCAAACCGTGTCTGAAAATATTTGGTCCAATGATTGGCCATCCAGTACGCGGTCACTCCACATTTCAATCGTGGATGGATTGGCGTTACATAATTTTTGTCTACCCATTTTGGCAACTGTTATTGTTTGATACTCTTCGTCATCAGAAAGGCAGTTACGAGCAGATGGTTGCCAACCGAGCCAGAACTTCCTCCATGATGGAAGCTGGTACATGTTCCAGTTTTTTTGCTGAACGGGATTGGAAATCAAGTGCCCTGGGTTGATCACACCGAATGATGCCAACCGTTGCAGTACCAGCACCTGTTAAGGATACAGCAAACCCAGACATTCGGGCAAAGTTTCCACCCTGAGTGATGGGTAGCACAACAGGAACCCCCGTGACCTTGTTGAAAGCTGATGGGGATACGACCAGCACTGGTCTTTTCCCTTGTGTCTCATGACCGGCTGTGGGGTCCAGGTTAACCAGATAGATGTCACCCCGTTCGGCTATCACAGCAACTCTTTTCCGACTGGGGGTGAAGTCAGCCATTCCTGCTCCATCAAAGAAGGTGATTCTGTGGTATGGGTTGATATGACCAACAGTTCCTCCAACGTGTAGTGAGGTCGTGAGATGGGATTGATGATCAAGTGACCATCCTCAATGGAAATGCTAACTGTAGCTCCTGCTTTCAGATCCAGGGTATCCAGTATAGAGGGAGGCAGAGCCAACATGGTTGAACCCCCTACTTTGCGAAGGGTTGAAGTGTGCATCAGGGTCTCCTTCTGAATTGAATATTATATAAAAGTATAACATTTTCATGGAATCAATTCAACAGATACGAGCTATCCACTTCGATGAAGGAACATGATGCCCTTCGGGCAAAAAGTCAAAAGCAAAACCTTGGGGGATGAATCCCCCAAACCCCCTCTTTTTTTTTAATAATTAAAAAATAAAAAAAAGGGTGGGGGG
>JAMOBH010000013.1:0-33101 GCA_039908085.1 Magnetococcus sp. YQC-5 | reverse complement strand
CCACCAAGGGCTTCGCCCCTGGACCCCACCAAGGGCTTCGCCCCTGGACCCCACCAGTTTGCGTGATGCTGCTGTTTTTGCTCCAAGGATGTACCCCCTTGCGCGGCGTCGGCGACATGGGCGTCATCATCGAACGAGCTTCAGGCAGCCTGGAAATCATCGAAACAACCCAAAAAACCGTCTTGTCACGGGTTGAAGGATTGGGAGACCTCTCCCATGCCTCAGTGGTCTATTCAAGAGACGCACGTCATGCGTTTGTCTTGGGCCGTGATGGCGGTCTGAGCAAGGTGGATCTTTTGACCGGTCAACTCATGGGTCGTGTCATGCAAGCCGGCAACAGCATTGGGGGTGCCATTTCACAAGATGGCCGACTGGTGGCCGTGGCCAATTATGAACCAGGAGGCGTACGCATTTTTTCCACCGATACCCTGGCCATGATCGCAGACATCCCGGCTGTGGGAACCAATGGCCAACTCTCCAAAGTGGTTGGCTTGGCCGACGCACCCGGACAACGTTTCATTTTCAGCCTGTTCAACGCCAACGAAATCTGGCTGGCAGATCTGCAAAATCCCACCAAACCCATCATCACCCGCTTCAAAGAGATCGGTCGTCAACCTTACGATGCCTTGATCTCACCCGATGGCCGCTATTACATTGCCGGCCTCTTCGGCGAAGACGGTTTCGCCTTGCTGGATCTCTGGCGTCTGGAAGAGGGTGTCAAACGCATTTTACCCGATTATGGCCACGGCGAAAAAAGACTCTCCGTCTATAAAATGCCCCATCTGCGAGGATGGGCCATGACCAATCAATACGTTTTCCTGCCCGCCATGGGACGTCATGAAATCCTGGTCATCAACCGTGACAACTGGCAAGAGGTTGGCCGCATACCGGTTCACGGACAGCCCGTCTTTGCCATGGCCCAACCCGATGGACGACAAGTCTGGGTCAATTTTGCCCACCCCAAAAATAATACCGTACAAGTGATTGATGCCCACACGCTGAAATTGATCAAAACCTTGACTCCTGGCCCAGGGGTCATGCACATGGAATTCACTCCACGCGGAGAACAGGTTTGGTTGTCAATCCGGGACGAAGACCGGGTGGATGTCTATCATACCGGTCGTTTCGAACGGTTGGCCACTCTGCCGGCACTCAAACCCAGCGGCATCTTCATGTCCGGCAGGGCCAACAAAATTGGTTTATGAGATATGAAACAAACGGTATGCCAAACCCATCATGGCCCACACATGGCATCAACAATACAAACCGTTGCCAATCCCTCCATGGTGCTGACTCCCCTGGATTATCGTTTGCTCAATGAATTTCAGCATGACCTGCCCCTGACTCCACAACCTTACCTGGCCATGGCCCAACAGCTCGGCATCACGGAAGAAGAGGTTCTGGAACGACTGCGTCTCATGATGCAAGCGGGTTTGATCAGTCGGGTCGGGGTGGTGTTGCATCCCCGTCGTGTTGGCATCAGTACTCTGGCCGCCATGCGCACCCCGCCTGAACAACTCGCAACCCTGGCCGCTTTGGTCAATGGCTTTGCCGAAGTGAATCACAATTACGAACGGGAACACGAATTCAATCTGTGGTTTGTCATTACCGCCGCCAATCCGACCCGCCTGGAACAGATCATCCGGGAAATCGAACAACAAAGCTCTTTGAAGGTTTATACCATGCCCATGGAAGAGGACTTTCATATCGACCTGGGTTTTAATTTTCGCCAATAAATAATAGTGCTATTTTATCATGCTGACCGAACCAGAACAACGGCTGATCGCCGCCATACAAAACGGTTTTCCACTCTCGTCACGCCCTTTTCATGAAATGGGTCTGGCCCTTGGCCTGAGTGAAACCGAACTCCTGACCCAATTGCAGGATCTGCAAAACAAAGGGGTGATCAAACGAATCGGAGTCGTGGTGCATCACCATGAACTGGGCTACCGCGCCAATGCCATGGTGGTGTGGGATCTTCCCGACCAGATGGTACAGGACGTTGGAGCCAAAATCCGCTCGTTTGATTTTGTCTCATTGTGTTATCTGCGACGACGTTGTCTTCCTGAATGGTCGTATAATTTCTATTGCATGATTCATGGTCACAAACGGGAAGAAACCTTGCAACATGCGGATCTGCTGACCCAGGAGTGTGGTTTGACCCCCTTTCCCAGACAAGTACTCTTCAGCCGACGTCGTTTCAAACAATATGGTGCCCATTATTTTAATAACATTTCAACATAACGAGTCACCATGGATCGCTTGGCGCATCACATCATCAATAAATTGCAAAGTGGATTTCCGATTTGTCCCCGTCCGTTTGCCGTAGCCGCAGCACAACTGGGTATGGATATAAAAGAAGAAACACTTATTCAACAACTTAAAATATTGATACAGACCGGTTTTTTAACCCGATTTGGCCCCTTTTTTCACGCCGAACGCATGGGAGGCGGATTCACCCTGGCTGCCATGCGCGTGCCGCAGGATCAATTGGATGCCACAGCCGAGCTGGTCAATGCCCAACCAGAAATTGCCCATAACTATGCCCGTGACCACGAGCTGAACATGTGGTTTGTGGTCGCCACAGAACACAAGAACGAAATCGACGATGTACTGAAACGTATCGAGTCCCTCACTGGGCTTGAGGTACTCAATCTGCCCAAACTGGAAGAGTATCGCCTTGGCTTTCAGGTCCATATTGACGCAAATGGCGACATTGATACCGTTTTTGCACCAGAAGAACCCGGTTTTGCCCCGACGGACAAGATGGTAGTGCAACCCGATGCTCTGGACCGGGCCTTGATCGCCGCGACCCAGGCCGGACTGCCCCTGGAGCCTGAACCCTACCACCGGGTGGCGGAATCCATCGGGGAAGATGTCGAAACCGTTTGCACCCGTTTGCAACTCATGCTGCGACACGGATGGATCCGGCGTATCGGGGCAGCGACCAACCATTATCGCTTGGGATTGCAAGGCAACGGCATGTCGGTTTGGAATGTCCCGGATGACCAGGTGACTCAACTCGGACGACAGATCGGTGCCTTGAATTTTGTGACCCATTGTTATCGTCGGCCACGCCACCTGCCCAGCTGGCCCTATAATCTCTTTGCCATGGTCCATGGACCGAATCGCCAAGCTGTGGAGAACAAAATCGCCCTGTTGTCAGACCTCCTTGGCCCCAGCAACCAGGGCCATCTGGTGCTGCACAGTACCCGTATTCTGAAAAAAACCGGTTTGCGCCTGAAAAATCTGGAAAGTTGATCCCCTGACCTGTCAAAAATCTTTCCGATACAGATCAAACAGCCCCATGGCGATCAACAGGAACAAATAAATCACCGTCTCCCCAAGAATGGGCAGGAACGCATTGAATGAACCGGTATGATAAACCAACCATTCGGTCACAGTGAAATGATCGAGTCCTGGCAGCACTCCGGCAATGATGGAGAGCATGAATTTGGCTGTGGCACCACTCCAATGAGGGGCCATTTCGTTGGTCTGTTGGGCAATCAGCAACAATGCGTTCATGGAGCGGGCCAGCAGATAAAAACCAGCCGTCAAGCTCAATGCCAACGGGGCCTGCTGGATCGACAAGGTCAACAAGAAAGAAAACGCGGCCATGATCAGCAATTCACACCCCAAAACAAGACTCCACAAAGCCACGGCTTTCAAAGGCACCAGAGGCAGCAGAGCCAACCCGCACATCACTGCCAACAACAGGGCGGCCAGGGAAAAACCGATCCATTTCCCCATGAATACCACTGACCTTGGAAACGGCATGGCCAAAATCATGCCAAAACCCCGATTTTGCAGGTCACGCGCCACAGCAAACGTGACCAGAATGGCAATCTGAAACACACACCCCAACCGGAAAATAAAACCAAGAATGGCAGCCTGCGTGCTTTCGGTGGCTGTCAAGAGCAATTCATCAAGAAACACAGCCAACACCCATCCCAGGCCGATCATCAGCAAGGTGGCCCGAATCAGACGGTCACGCAACGCCTCACGGAAAGTAAACAGCGCGATAATACCCATGGCTGCACCCGAAGATGGGGGGGCAGCCATGACCGATGAAGCCATCCTGACATGTTTCATGATCATTTACCTGATTATCAACCCTTATAAAAACAGTCAACGGGGTGTGGCATCAGGCAGTCCACCATCCACCGGAAGCGTGGCCCCTGTGGTAGGAGTCTGACGAGTTGCAAAATAGAATACGGCATTGGCCACATGAGTGGCTGTGATACGCGCCTTCAACAGATTGCGATTGCGATAATACTCTTGCAATCCTTCGCCATCCAAACCACGCGCCTTCATGCGATCCGGTCCCACCTCGGCCCAAAGTCCTGAAGGTCGATCCAGGTCGGAAAAAACACCATCCGGGGCAACCATGTTGACCCGGACATCCATTTCCGCCATTTCCAGACTGGCGATGCGCGCCAGTTGATGGGCAGCCGCCTTGGTGGCACTGTACGCCCCAAAACGGGCACCTGGGGCAAATACGTTTTTGGTGGAGATCATCACCACATCGCCGCCTGTTTTCTGACGTTTGAACAGGCGCGCCGCTTCCGCCAACACCAGAAGAGTGCCTTCCACATTGACTTTCTGGAGTTTTTGAAACGCCGCCAGTTTCATTTCTTCGATAGATGCAACATGAGCCAGCCCGGCATTGGGAATGACCAGATCCACCCCACCCCAGGTTGCCACAATCTGTCCAAATCCCTCCGCGACCGCTTCCGGGGAGGTGACATCCATGGCCACAGGCAAGAGTTGTCCCGGATGGGTCTGGTTGAATGTCGCAGCCAGCGAAGTCAGAGCCGGACCAGGCAAGTCTGCTGCTGCCACATGACACCCCTGGCGGACAAGTTCCCGGCAGATTCCGGCCCCAATGGCCCCGGCAGCCCCGGTGATCAGGGCCACGGTGCGAGCAAGGGGAAGCTCTGGTGTCGTACCCAGTTTTGCCAGTTGCAGTGAATAATATTCCATGGCAAACAGTTCTGGTTCATCCAGCCCCTGATAAATGCCCCCCATGGCCGCAATGCGCGTTTTGGCCTCAAGCGTTTGTAGAAGGATATCCTTGACGATGTCTGCCGCCGCAGCGGATTGCCCCACGCTGATGGCCCCAATGCCAGGCATGAAGATCATGCGTGGCGACGGATCAAGCATGGGGGGCGGATGATCGGGATCGGCATACCGTTGAAACTGGGCCAGACTGGCTTGCCGGTACTCGGCAACCGCTTCCTGGATGGAACTGATGTCATCGATCCAAAGCGGCAGGGCTTTGGTACGAATAAGGTGGTCAGTTGTCAGGGGAGGGGTCAGAATCAACGTCTTGCCCTGGTCAGAATCCACCAGATTCAAGGTTTCCCTGGTGATGACAGGCGAGAGAATGCACCTGTTCCAGGGGTGATCCGGGTTGTTGGTGGGCAGTGCCAACGTGCCGCGCAACACTGGGGCTGCTTCCAGGTAGCGTTCGCGGGCAGATGCCAAGGTGGTGAGACGACGCAGGCTTTTGGGAGTACGGGAGCGTTTGGCGATCAACTCTTCGGCCAACGTGACCAGATCAATGGTGATGGAATAGGACTCTTTGGCGGTTGCTCCCCAGGTGATGAGTCCGTGATGCATCAACACCATGGCCTGACATCCGGGGGTTGCGTCATGAAGGTCTGCCACGGCCTTGGCCAAGGCAAACCCTGGGTGAACATAGGGCAGAATCGGAATGGTTTCTCCCAGGGCCTCACGGATCAATCGCATGCCATTCTGTTGGTTGGTCAGGGTGAGAATGGCATCGGCATGGGTATGATCAATGAACGGGTGGGGAAGAAACGCATGGAGCAATGCCTCAATGGAAGGTGTCGCCGCGTCAGCCCGGAACAGATGGGTACGCAGTTCATTGACCATGGTGGCATCGTCCATTCCAGGGAGAACACGAAGGCTCCGCAGATAGGCCAGATCCAGGGCCGGATGACCTGCCGGTTCGATGGTTTCCAGGTTCCATCCCGATGCCTTGACAAAAATGACATCCACCGATTTGCCCAGGATATTGTTGATGCACCCTTTGACCGAGGTATTGCCACCGCCATGAAGGACCAGGGCTTTTTCCGCCCCCAGCAGACGGCTGGCATAGGTGCGGATGGCCAGTTCCTGGCCCCACCGGGGGGCATGTTCCTGGAGGAAAAGAGAGGCCTCGTGATCTGACCAGCGATTTTTCATATGTTTTTTCAGTGTTGTTGAGGGTTGAGGTTGGCGGTCAAACAGGTTGTGCTTTGAGATCCAGATAGAACTCGTAAGCGGTTTTGGGTGAGTATCCTTCATGGACCACTTTGCTCACAGCCTGGATCATGGCAGCCGGGGCGTCGGATTGAAAAATGTTGCGTCCCATATCCACACCTGCGGCCCCTTGTTGAATGGCATGATAGGCCATGGCAAGGGCATCGGCTTCGGGTTGTTTTTTGCCCCCGGCAATGACGATGGGTACTGGACAGGCAGCAGTGACGGTTTCAAAATCGCGGGCGACATAATAGGTCTTGACGAAAGTGGCACCCAATTCAGCACAGATGCGTGTAGCCAAACGCATATATTTGGCATCACGGGTCAACTCTTTGCCGACCGCAGTGACGCCGAGTACCGGGAGACCATGCCGGAGTCCCTGATCCACCAGTCGGGTCATGTTGTGGATGGACTGGGTTTCGAATTCGCCCCCAATGAAGACCTGGACAGCCATGGCTGAGACATTCAAGCGCAGGGCGTCTTCGATGTCCACGGCGATCTGTTCATTGGAGAGTTCCTTGAGGATGCTCGGACCACCGCTGGCGCGCAAAGAGATGCCCTTGGTAAAGGTTGGAGGAATCAAGGAACGCAACACACCTCGTGTACACATGAGGGTGTCGGCGTAGCGCAACAAGGGATTGATGGTGATATCGATCCGTTCCAATCCGGTGGTGGGGCCCATGAAATAACCGTGGTCCACAGCCAACATGACGGTGCGTCCAGAAGTCGGGGAGAAGATTTTGGCAAGGCGGTTTTTCATGCCCCAATCAAGGGAGTCGCACCCTTTCAGGGGAAACGCTTCTGCGCGTTGTGGTTGGTCCAGGTGATATTCATGGGTATCTTTCAGGTCATCGGTGTCAGCCATGATATGTGTTTCCTTTGGTGCCATGCTGGAAAAAAAACGGGTATGGATCGCTTTGGGATACTGCGGATGTCAGATTGCCCCAAGGGGGCCAAGGTTGGCAAGGGGTGGAAATGGCTTGCACAAAGATAGTGACTGTTTCACAATCAAAGACATAACATAAAACACTTAACCTCGCCCTTCAAGGGTATCACCCCATTGATCCGTGGTCTGGACAAAAAAAGGCTCTCAGGCCAGCATGAAATTTTTTAAGCCTGCCTGAAACAGTACTGCCGAAAGCCTGTGCGCACATTTTTCGGCGTTCGATACCAAAATCAGGTAAAAATTTTCTGCAATAGCCATTGCCAGCCAAGCCAAATTACGGAACAATTCTTCATTGGTCTTCCCGCCCAAGTAAAAAAGTTTGTCGCAATCAAAAATACTAATTACAGATCCATCCAACAACACATCCATGTTTCAAACTGTCCCGGCTGATATGGGAGGCCGATAAAACCATGTTACCTCGTCATCCCAAAGCCAGATACCTCCTGGAAAGCGGACTGTTCAATGATCTGACCCGCTTTGCAGAACTGGAAGCGCGTATACAAACGCTCGAAGATGCAGATGAACAGCACGCCGCATTCGGCCTCTTTGCCGAGGGGATCCTTACCTCCCGCTCCCTGCATCGGGCCGTGGAAATCTGGCCCACCGGCCAAATCCCATTGGATGTGCGACGACGACTCGGTCTGCCAGCCACCCTTCCCGGTGCCGATGGCATGTTCCGCTCCCTGGAAGGCGACATTCATGCCTATCAACTGCTGTTGCGCCCAAACCGCAACCAACCTGTCCAGGAAGAGACCGAACGCTTTCTGCCCCTGCTTGCCAACACCATCCAACCGTTGCTCTTCACCAATGGCGATGTGTTGCCAACTGCCTGGCACAAATCAAAAAACTTCCATTGCATAAAAGGCGTGGATCTGGACCGCCTGGAACCCCGCGTCTTTCAAACCCTGCGACGCTGGCTGCAAGGGGCTGGAGCTGCCATCGAACGCCCGGTCATACCTCCCCATCACGTCGCAGCCCTGGAAAAAATCCAAACCCTGTTGGCCAACCACGAACAAGCCTCGTTGCTCCTTCCACCAGGATCTGAACCGGAACTCCTGACACTACGGATCATCCAACGCCTGGGAGGCCGCCGGGTGGTCGTGGTGATACTCCCCGACCTCGACGCCCTCATCCACACGGTCCGCCTGTGGCGCATGCATGCGGGTTGGGGCGATCTGGCCGCATTGCAACTCACCGAAGAGACAACCAACATTCATGGGGATCTGGACTTTCCATTGACGCACCATCAGGATGGAGTGCGACGCTTTCTGACTTGGCATCATACCGGAATCCGGGTGATACTCGCCACGAATACCACCCTTGCGTTGCTCTCCCGCGCTTTGATAGGCTCTCCTCAACCCGATCTGGCCATCACACTGGGCATGCCCTGCCCGCCACTGTTGACCCTCAAACGATTGAGCCTTGGCACACTCCAGCATCACGCCCATCCACTCCTGGCCAACCCCTCCACAGCCACGCTCTCTCTGCCACGCCCCTGGTGCCTCCTGCTGCTGCCTGTCACCACCCAACCAACCGACCCCCCCCAGACCCTGGTCCCAACCCTGATGAATCAGGTATGCAACCTGGAGACGATACGCCACATCCATCTGCATCTCCCTGCCCTGCCCGACCCCTCGGAAATGACCGCAGAACATCTTGCATCCGGCCAGGAACCTTGCATGATCTTCCACCTGACCGACGAACAGGCCAAAAAAATCACCGAACGGGACCGATGCCTGACCGCCTTTTCCCGCGCCAAACGGGCCATTCTGGTCCATGCCATTCCCATGGCATGGGGAAAATACCTGCCCCCTGCGGATCTGCTGATTCCCCTGGCTTCCCCTGGTCCCAAACACATGATGGATGCCCTGACCCCCATTCTGACGCCAACGCCAACGCCCACGCCCACGCCCACGCCCATGCCCGGCATGATTCTGTTGCCACTCTTCCTCAAAGACGGCATGCTGGCGAGCAACACTTTGTTGTGGGACATTATACAAGGTTTGCGCGACCTGGATGACTCTTTGGCTGACCTGCTCAAAACCAGCATGGAACAACTGGGCCGGGAAGGATGCTGTGAGATGGAACCCTGGATCAAACGCATCAAACTGGCACCTGGTACTGACCTGGTGGAAGATCCGCAAGCTCTGGAGCAAGCCATCGTGACTGCCTGCCTGCAGCATCTGGGCAATCCATGGGATCACCGTTTTGGCGAATTACAAAACTATTGCCAACGCCATGGAGATGGAGCGATTCCCACCTCCTGGCCAGAAAATCCGGGGCTTGCGGAATGGGCCACCCGACAACGCAAAGCCAGAATGCTAGGAACATTATCTCCTGACCTGTCAGCCCAATTGGAGTCCATTGGATTTGTCTGGGATCTGGAGGCCTTTGCCTGGGAGAAATCATTCCAACGCATGGAACAATGGATGGCCCGTCATCGTCATCGCCACGGCAAGCTTTCGGAGCAAAACCCGGAGGATCCTCAACTGGCGGAATGGACGATCCACCAGCGTCTTCTGAAGAAAAAGGAAAAACTGAACCCGGAACGCCAGGGTCGTCTGGAAGCTGCCGGTTTTGTCTGGGATCTGGAGGAGGCGGCCTGGAATGAATCCATGCAACTTTTCTTGAAATTCAAGCAACAGCATGGTCATGGCAAGATCCCGACCCATTTCCCGGATGACCCGACCCTGGGCAAGTGGGCGGACAAACAACGCAAAGAGTTTCAACAGGGTAAACTTTCCAACGAACGGCGGGAGAAACTGGATGCTGAAGGGTTTGTTTGGGATCTGGAGCTTGCGGCCTGGGAGGAGATGTTGGAGGTATTGCGGCACCACCGGGAGGAGCATGGTCATGGCAAGGTGCCAAAGGATTGGCCTGCCAACCCCAAGTTGGCCCTCTGGGCCGAGGAGCAACGACGCCTGAAGGACAAAGGAATACTCTCACCCAAACGTAGAGCCAGACTGGATGCAATCGATTTTGTTTGGGATTTGAAGCAGGCCCGTTGGGAAGAGGGATTGTTGCAATTTCTTGAATTCAAGACGCGGACCGGACATGGCAAGGTTCCTGATCCCTGTCTGGACTCCCCTGTATTGGACCAATGGACCAGGGAGATGCGCCGCTCGTACCGATTGGATCAACTCACGCCAGAACTGAAGGCGCGTCTGGAAGAGGCCGGACTGGTCTTGGATCTGGAGGTTGCGATCTGGAATGACCGGTACGCCGAGTTGGTCCATTTTCGGGAAATGTATGGCCATGTTGCTGTTGTCGAACCCTGTGCTGAATTTCCGCTACTGCCCGCATGGGTACACACCCAGAGACGTTCCCGGATCAAGGGGACGCTGTCAGAGGAATGGATCCAACGCCTTGATGCCCTGGACTTCATCTGGGATGTCGCGGAAAAACATTGGAATGACATGTTTCATGCCTTGACTCTTTTCCACGCCACGCAAGGCCATTTCAACGTGCCCAAGGAGTGGAGCGATCCCCCGGAGTTGTCTGTCTGGGTCAAGTCGTTACGGATGGCACGGGAGAAAGAAAAACTGGACGAAGAAAAAATCGCCCGTTTGGTTGAGTTAGGTTTCATCTGGGATCCGGTGGAGGCGGCGTGGGAAGAGATGATGCTCGCCTTGACCCAATTTCAGCGTGATCGACATCACTGCCTGGTGCCTGCCCAGTGGCCGCACCATCCGGGACTGGCGCGCTGGGTCGAACAACAACGACGGGACTATCGTTTGAAATTACTGAAACCTGACAAGATCGAACGTCTGGAGGCCTTGGGATTCATCTGGGATGCCAAGACCATTTTTTGGGAGGAGATGTTTGCCGCGCTTACCGAATACCGGGAGCAAAATGGGGACTGTCTGGTTCCAGAAGAGGAGAGCGGACAATCGCAGCTGGCCTGGTGGGTGGCTGCGCAACGCAAGGCCCGGCTGGCCGAGCAGTTGGAACCGGAACGGATCCACCGTTTGGATGCGATTGGATTTATCTGGGATGCCCAGGAAGTCATCTGGCAAGCCTCATTTCGAGAACTGACCGCATTTCACAAGCGATTTGGACATTGTATTGTGCCTGGGGAATGGCCGGAGAACCCACGTCTGGCCACCTGGGTCACGACCCAACGCAATGCAAGAAGCAAGGGCCTTCTTGGAGCCAAACGGGACGCAGCCTTGACCTCACTGGGCATGATCTGGGATCCCAAGGAGGCGATAGCCGAAGAGATGATGCTCCAATTGGCCGCTTTCAAGGCCCAGAACGGCCATTGCGATGTCCCCCTGGACCACCGGGAATATCCCCGTTTGGGCATGTGGGTCCAATTTCAACGTCAATCCAAAAAAGACGGCACGCTGGACCCGATTCGCGCTATCAGACTGGAGGAGATCGGATTGGTGTGGAAATAATGGATTCCCATGGAGCAAAATGTGATGGGGCAATCCTCGCATGGAAAATGTACGTTTGATCATCCAGAATCCTGTCAGTTCAACACGGTATGGCAAAGCCGATTTCCGTCATGATGTGGTATCAAATGATCAACTGGATCGGCGATCTGGCTGACAATGCTGAAAAGGTGGGAAATCGTCTTGGATTCCTGATGGCCCGTTGATCTTTCAAAAGCATGTTCACTTTAACAAACAGCCTGAAAATATCACTATGGAAATAATCACACACTATGGAACCATCTTTACCGCCTTGGCACTGATTTTTGCATTCTACACCTGTTGGGGAATCGGAGCCAATGACGTAGCCAATGCCATGGGTCCGGCTGTTGGTGCAGGTGCCCTGACGATTCGCAACGCCATCATCATTGCCGCCATTTTTGAATTTGCCGGTGCCTTTATCGCTGGCGGCCAAGTGACAGCCACCATCCGCAATGGGATCATTGACACCAAAGCCCTGGTCTCCAATCCTCACTTGCTGATGTATGGCATGACCGCCGCCCTGCTCGCCACGGCCATCTGGCTGCACTTGGCCACCAGTCGGGGGTGGCCTGTCTCCACCACCCACACCATCGTCGGTGCCGTCGCCGGTTTTGCCATGGTGGGCATTGGCTTGGATGCAGTCAAATGGGAGCAAATGACAACTATCGTGTCCTCCTGGTTTATCTCCCCACTGCTCGGCGGTGCCATCGCCTTTGTTTTGACCCTGAGCATCCGCAAGTTGATTCTGGAAACCGATAACCCCTTCGAAAGTGCCAAGGCCCGTGGCCCCTATTACATCTTCCTGGTGGGATTCATCGTTTCCCTGGTGACCTTCTTCAAAGGCCTGAAACATCTGAAAATCAACCTGAATGATACGGAAACTTTCTTGCTGGCCGTGATGGTCGGCATTGTCTGCGGCATCATCGGCAAAATCATGATCGGACGAATCCAGGTCGATGCAACAGAAAACAAAGCCCATTATGCCAATGCGGAAAAGGTGTTCATTCCGATGATGGTCTTCACGGCTGCAGCCATGTGTTTTGCCCACGGTTCCAATGACGTGGCCAATGGCATCGGTCCTTTGGCTGCTGTGTTGGACGTGATCCATTCAGGTGGTCAGATCCACGGCACATCTCCCTTGCCCCTGTGGGTACTCTTTTTGGGCGGCTTCGCCATTGTCGTGGGTTTGGCCACCTATGGTGCCAAGGTGATCGCCACCATCGGAACCAAAATTACAGAACTGACTCCCAGTCGCGCCTTCTCAGCCACCTTGTCTGCGGCGGCTGTGGTGGTGTTGGCCTCCAAAACCGGTCTGCCCGTCTCCACCACCCACATTGCAGTGGGTTCGGTGATGGGGGTCGGACTGGCGCGGGGTATCGGAGCTTTGGATCTGCGAGTCATCCTGAATATCATCGTCTCCTGGTTGATCACGGTTCCGGCTGGAGCCTTGGGAGCCGCCATCATTTTCTTCATCCTGAAAGGAATCTTCGGCGGCTGATTGGGTTTACAAATGCATCCTCGTGCCGGAAGGTCAGCAATGGCCTTCCGGCTTTTTTTGCTGCCTGGGAGAGTCCAGGCTTGGTGACATGTTCACCCGCTATCGGAGCAAACTCTGCGCAAGAAGCGTCAAGGGAACAACGGGATATTCCAGGACCATCATCTCCCCGTCCACGAAAGCAATCCATCCGATCCGCGTCGGGTGGGCACCGTACAGGACGTGAAATTGTTTGATTCGACCCGCATCCAGCCACAGCGTGTTCTTCTGATCCAACAGATTGTGACCAACAATCACCGGGGTTTCCTTGCTGGCACCCAGTGCTTTCCGAAATTTTTGCACATGCTTGGCACCGTAACCGGTATTATGATTGACTTTGGCCAAGCGGCTCCAACGAATCTGATGCATCAGTTTCGGGTAGTGCCTTAAGTGCTTCATTTGATTTTCATCCACTGGATCCAGGGGCGGCCCGGCATGACAGGCGATAAAATAGGGGTGGGTCACCACACAAGGCAAATCCTGATACCATGCTTCCATGGCATCCCGATACGCCTCTCCCCGCACATTGACCAGGGCCTGACTCCAAACACTCCCCTGAGAAACCCCACCTTTGGAAATCTCCTTGGAAAAATCGTCGTGATTCCCGCGCAAATAAACCACCTGACCCGGATAGCGGATCATCAGAGTCAAAATGAGGTCCATGATCACCAAGGAACTGGTCATGTCCGCCAGATCTCCCTCATCCAGGTGTACAGCGTCTCCCAAAATTACTAAAGTTGTTGTTTTGCTCTCCAACCCCTTCAAACATCCCCCCAGAGTCAGCAGAGTCAGCAGATTGTCCACACAACCATGCAGATCTCCCACCACAACGACCTTGGTAAATGCTGAAAGTTGAATCACGGCAGGGCAGGAATGAATGAAATCCGGGTGGTTGTGAGCCAGATCCCCCTGCAAGGCTGTCTGACGCAAAACCGCATGGGCGTTTCGCAAACATTCCACGGCCAAAGCAGGCGCAAGAGGACGCAACTCATCCCCATAGATCTCCACAAGGGTGCGCAGTTGTTGCAGACGCCAGAGGAACATACGCCCCACCTGTTCAGGCTGGGAAATCAGACGCATCCATGAACCATGGTCTGTTTCCAAATCCTTGACCAGAAGATGCTCTCCCCTGCAAATCAAGGTTATATGGCGACTGGACACAAACGGGGTATATCGAAAACAGCTTGTTTGATGAGGGTCATGGCGTCCCAATACGATTCCTTGTCCTGGAAGAAGGCGGACAAAACCCCCAGGTTCAAAAAAAAATCGTTCAGGATCCACAATCAGGAATCCATAGGCTGAGGCATTGGCATCATCTGTCACAGGCAGATCGGGATAGATGTGCAGGGTCTTGCCTTTGTCCCCTCCAAGCCGCAACTCCAATGCCAGACCTCGATGGAGAACACGTCTGCACCTGCCAGAAAGGTCACACTCTCCTTGCGCCATGTCCTCCCATTGCTTGTAACATTTATTCAGCCAATGGCGTAGCGTTTGAGGCAAAGAAAACTTTCGCTTGGTTCCTCCCATGATTCACTTCCTGAGCATAGTCCTGGTTATGAATGATTTGTTCGCATCACAAGTGATTACTTTGGCATTCATAACTGAACAAAGTATTTCACTTCTTTCGTTTATACAATTTAAAAAAATAATTATATAAAAAAAATCATAAATCATCCCAAGAAAAAATCATGCCCTTCGGGCAAAAAAAACCCTGGGGGATGAATCCCCCAGACCCCCTCTTTTTTTTTAATATTTAAAAAATAAAAAAATGTTGGGGGGCGATTCTTTGCCCCCCAAAGTCTTATCCGCCGATGATGGCATTCAAGGTCGGACTTGGCCGTTGGGCCTTGGCCACCTTGGCCGGATCGGTGTGATAATATCCGCCCAGATCAATCTCACTACCTTGACCGGTTTTCAATTCTTCCCAGATCTTGGCCTCATTGTCTGTCAACTTCTTGGCAATGGGTGTGAAGTGGTTTTTGAGGTCAGCATCCTCATTTTGAGCCGCCAATGCTTTTGCCCAATGCAAGGCAATGTAGAAATGGCTGCCTTTGTTGTCAACTTCACCCACGGCACGACCTGGCGACATGTTGTTATCCAACAACATGCCAATGGCCTGATCCAAGGTCTTGGCCAAAACAGCAGCCTTGGGATTGTTGCGGGTCTGACTCAAATGCTCCAGGGATGCCCCAAAAGCGGAAAACTCACCCAGGGAATCCCATCTCAAATGTCCCTCTTCCACGAATTGTTGCACATGCTTGGGCGCGGAACCGCCTGCCCCGGTTTCAAACAAACCACCCCCCTGCATGAGAGGAACAATGGAAAGCATTTTGGCACTGGTGCCCAGTTCCAGAATCGGGAACAGGTCCGTCAAATAGTCACGCAACACATTGCCAGTGACCGAAATGGTATCCTGACCGTTCTTCATGCGCATGAGAGAGAAACGGGTGGCCTCAACCGGTGACATGATACGGATGTCCAATCCATTGGTGTCATGATCCTTCAGGTAGACTTCCACCTTTTTGATCAACTCCACATCGTGGGCACGATCCTTGTTCAGCCAGAAGATGGTGGGCCAGCCGGTGATTCTGGCCCGATTCACGGCCAGTTTCACCCAGTCACGCACCGATGCATCCGTGGCCTGACACATGCGCCAGATGTCACCGCTCTCGACGGTGTGTTCCATCAGGGTCTGCCCGGCAGCGTCAATGATCCGCATGACACCGTTACCAGGAGTCTTGAAGGTGGTGTTATGGGAACCATACTCTTCAGCCTTCTGGGCCATCAGGCCAACATTGGGAACGCTACCCATGGTTGCTGGATTGAACGCGCCATGTTCCTTACAAAATTGAATGGTCTCGGCATACACCCCGGAGTAACTGCTGTCTGGAATCACCGCCTTGGTATCGTAAGCTTTGCCATCCGGGCCCCAGCCTTTGCCGCTGTTGCGAATCATGGCTGGCATGGAGGCATCAATGATGATGTCACTGGGCACATGCAGATTGGTGATGCCCCGATCCGAATCCACCATGTAAAGCGTGGGCCGCTGGGCTATGCAGGCCTGAATGTCCGCCTCGATTTCAGCGCGTTGCGCCGCAGGCAGATTGGCAATTTTGGCCAGTACGTCACCAAAGCCGTTGTTGGTATCAACACCAAGTTCCGATAGCAGCTTGCCGTGCTTGTCAAACACATCCTTGAAAAAGACCGTTACCGCATGACCGAAGATCATGGGATCAGAGACTTTCATCATGGTGGCTTTCATGTGCAGGGAGAACAGCACTCCTTGCTCTTTGGCTTCGTTGATTTGGGCTTCCAGGAAGGTGCGCAAGGCAGAGACACTCAGGAAGGTGCCATCGACGATGTCGCCTGTTTTCATCGGCACCTTGTCTTTCAACACCTTGACCGCACCGTCGGTTCCGACAAACTCGATACGGGAATTGCCAGCCGATGCGGCTGAGATGGTGACTGATTTTTCGTTGGCGCAGAAATCCCCGCCCTTCATGGAGGCGACGTGGGTTTTGGAATCCGGGCTCCAGGCACCCATTTTGTGGGGATTTTTCTTGGCGTACTCTTTGACCGAAAGGGGTGCCCGACGATCCGAGTTGCCTTCTCTGAGAACGGGATTGACAGCACTGCCTTTGATTTTGTCGTAACGGGCTTTGCTTTCGCGCTCGGCATCGGTTTTGGGATCGTCTGGATAATCGGGGATGTCATATCCCTGGGATTGCAACTCCTTGATGGCAGCCTTGAGCTGGGGAATCGAGGCACTGACATTGGGCAGTTTGATGACATTGGCTTCTGGGGTCTTGACCAGTTCGCCAAGTTCGGCCAGATCATCCGGCTGCCGCTGGGCAGCGGTGAGTTTTTCAGGAAAGTTGGCGATGATGCGCCCGGCCAGGGAGATGTCTCTCGTTCCCAAGGTGATGCCGGCTGCTTGGGTAAACGCCCTGAGAATGGGGAGAAAAGAGCCACTGGCAATTTCTGGGGCTTCATCCACCTTGGTGTAAATGATATCCGGCTGCACTACTGTGTTGTCTGACATCTTTGTTTTTTCTCCTGAGTTAGATCTGTTGCGTAGGGCATGACCAACCGGTGACAGTGACATGTTTGTGTCAACAGCCCATTGGTCTGCCACTTCTATGCCCAATTCAGTTGGTCCGAATGGGGACTGACGACATAAATACCGGGGATTGTGTTCAAAAGCAATGGATCACAGTACAGTGACCCTGATCAGGCAAAGTTCGGAGGCAGACGGGGGACAAAAAAAATGCCGCCGCCTGAAATTCAGACGGCGGCATCCATGCAATAAAATTACATGACTCGGACGTTTTCTGCTTTGGGTCCTTTTTCGCCTTGGGTGACGCTGAACTCCACCCGTTGGCCTTCACTCAGGCTTTTGAAGCCATCCATTGAGATGGCACTATGATGGACAAATGCATCGCCTTTGCCATGATCCCGTTCCACAAAGCCGAAACCTTTGCTGTCATTAAACCATTTTACTGTACCTGTTTCACGATCCGACATTTTCAACAACTCCTGGGGGAAAAAAAGTGGGGGTTTGGCAGTACGATTAGTTCAGAACCACAATGGGGACTAAACAGAACCACGAGAGGATTAAAGAAACGACGAGAGGATTCCTGGACCACAAGAGGGCGTTTCGAACCAACTGCTGTGCTTTTTTCCACTGGCTTTATCTTCCAAAAACGGACTACCAATCTATTGAAATGAACTGTACATCAAGTGACCCATCCGTGTCAAGAACTTTTTTTGATGTGTGCATGACATTTTCCAGACGCCTGTTTGCACCCCAACCAGGATCGTCTCCCCTGCTGTTTTGTCCATGCGGAAATAACCTGCTCACAGGCCTTTATATCTGCTACAATGGCGGGAAATCAGACTTGGCGGACCGTTTTCAAGGTGTTACCGCAGATGTCAACAGGCGATCAACAAAAGGACAACCGAATCCTAAGAAGGAAAACATCAATGCCATGTCACGATTCCGATAAAACAAAAAAAATCCACACAAACATAAAAATTTCAACACGGGCACACCAGCGATCCGAACCCGCCCGGATGGCACTCCTGTTGGTGTTCCTGGCGGCATTGCACGGATGCAAAACAACCGAAGTCAGCCAACTGGACGCACAGGGCACCCCTCTTGCTCAAGAAGCACAGAATCGACCGATCCCTTTGTCGGAAAACGCCATTACCGAACTTCTTGACAACCATAACCAAGCCAGAAATCAGGTTGGCGTGACGCAAAATCTGGTCTGGTCGCCTGAATTGGCACTCTATGCCCAGGAATGGGCCTTTTATTTGGCGTCTCACGGATGCGAAATGCAGCATCGACAAACACTTGGCCAAGACAAACGATTGGTGGGAGAAAATATATTTTGGGGCAGTGCTTTGACCAAAACCTACAAAAAAGGTGCCGTGATTGAGCGGATTGAGCGCAACCCACAACAGATTCCTCCTGCCACTGTGGTGGATTCCTGGGTTTCCGAAAAGCAGGATTATGATCTCACGACCAATCGCTGTGCAGCAGGCAAGCCATGTGGTCACTACACCCAAGTGGTCTGGAACAGCACGCGTACAGTTGGCTGTGCTGCGGTGCTTTGTCCCGATGATGGCCAGATCTGGGTATGCAATTACGAACCACCAGGAAATTATCGGGGCAAACGTCCTTATTGAGTTGAATATGTCACCACAAACACATATTCATCGTTTTACTTTTCTTTCAGGATGGAATGCCGATTTCCGAAAACCAACCGCAACATCAGGAACAATCACATGCCACCCTTGCCATTCTGTTCCGCTGCCAATGGGTGCCATTAACATTCAAGAGGGCATTATGGAACCTGTATTTTTTCGTTATCGCATCCTCGTCGCCCTGATGATTTTCATGAGCGGATCCGTGCTGTTGTCGGGTTGTGCCTGGAATACCCTGCTGCCGCCAACCACCAAGCCGGAAAAACCTCGCCTGAGTCTGGTGGATGTCCAATTGCTCAAAAAAGGCAAAAGTTCATTCTGGCAACCACGATTGCGCGTGCGTCTCAAGGTCGAAAATCCCAACAACATCGAAATTCCCATCGGCGGCTTGCAATTTCGGATCGAATTGCAAGGCATGACCTTGGCCAATGGAGCTGTCACGGATTTTTTCACGATTCCGCCCTTGGGGGATACGGAAGTTGACGTGGAGGTCTCCACCGAATTGCTCAAAGCCCTGCAACAACTCTCTGTGGTGTTGCGCAAAGGTGAAGCAAAAGTTACTTATCGCATCACAGGTCACATTGATGTGGAAATTCCTTTGGTGGGAACCGTACCGTTTGACAAAAGTGGCGAATTGAGCAAACCTTTGAAGTGGGACGATTGAATAAAATGCCTTCTGTACACCCAGAGCCTCGTCACACTCTTGGCACGGACGTGCTGGAGTTGGAAATCGAGAAAATCGTTCCCGGTGGGTTGGGGTTGGCGCGGCATGCGGGTCAAGTGGCTTTCGTGCCCAATACAGCCCCTGGAGATCGGATTCGAGGTCACGTCACGGCCATCCATCGACACCATCTGACCGTACAGTGCATTGAAATCCTCTCCTCTGGACCCGATACCGTGGATCCCGGATGTGCGGTGTTTGGCCAATGCGGCGGATGTCACATGCGTCGTCTGTCAGCCTCGTTGCAAGATCGAATCAAAACGGATTTTGTCCGTGAGGGCCTTTCCAGAATCGCGCACCTGGATGTCACCGACTCGTTGCGACCCTTGATTCCCGCATTGGAACGGGACGGTTATCGTCGTCGGGTCAGCTTCAAAGTCCAGTGGCGTGACCTCCGCGTGCTGTTGGGATTTTATGCCGCAGCCTCCAATACCCTGGTGGATATTGAGGAGTGTCCCATCCTGGATCCGCGACTGGCAGCCCTGATGCCACCTCTGCGTCAACTCATCGCCGCTTTGTCCATCCGGGAGCAAATTATATCTGTAGATATGGTAGTCGGTGATATTGGCATGGGAATGATTTTTTCACTCACCAGATCCTGCCCGGCAACCGATAAGCTTTCTATCCGCAGATTTGCCGATGCATACCATCTGCAACAGGTGTGGCTCCGGGAAGGTCGGAATCGTGTGGACATTGTACTGGTTATGCACGGACCGTTGGCATATACTGCGGATGGGTTTGAATTTTATTTTCATCCTGGTGATTTTATTCAAGGCCATGCAACGCAAAACAGACGTATGATCGAGGAAGTCTTATGGTTGGGTGGTGAAGGGAAATCAGCATGGGATCTGTTTTGTGGTGTTGGCAATTTCACCTTGCCCCTCTCCCGCCGCTTCAAGCTGGTCAAAGGTGTTGAAGGTCATGCCAGGGCTGTACAACTGGCTAAAAAAAATCTCCAAAGAAATCAGGTGACCAATGTCTCAATTCAACGTGAGGATCTCTTCCGGGAGACGAAAATCACCCGATTGCAGGGAATGGATCAGGTCGATCTGGTTCTCTTGGACCCTCCACGCAGTGGTGCCGATCCCCTGTGCCGATTGTTGGCCCATCATGGACCAGAGCGTATGATCTATCTCTCCTGCGACCCGGCAACGTTTGCGCGTGATGCGGCTCTTCTCGTGCTTGGCGGTTACGGTTTGGAATCCGTGCAACCTTTGGACCTGTTTCCACAAACCAAACATGTGGAAGTCGTCGCCTTGTTCCGGCGCACATAAAATATTTTCACATGATGGCCATTTTTTGCTGAAATCAAGGTGCGATTCATGATAGAGTGGCAGTTGTGTAATAGTGGCAAGAAAGCTTTGTCTCTCTCCAAGATGGGATCAGACCATGGCTGACCTTCCAAGACAAAACACATCCTCAGGACAGCACCTCAATGCAGGCACATCTGCTGCACCACCTAGTGTTGAACAGGTGCAGGCCATGCATGAAGAACTCATGTTGCAAGAACAGTTGGTTCTGCAAAGCAAACTGGAAGAGGTGCGGCAAAAAAGAGAGCAGGAACTCACAAAAGGCAAACCTAAAAAAATTGAAAAAATCAATGTCGAGGACTTGAAATTCGCTCGCGAAGAAAGGAAAGTCGGCCTCCCGGAACGAATTCGCAAATTGCCGAAAGATCATCCTGTTCGGGTTCTTTACGAAAAAGGTTTTAACCAAAGACAAGAAAGAAAACACAAGTATACATTATACCGCCAAACCGGCATTGACCTGCAAGACATAAGAGAAATATTAAGGATTTTAATTGTCATGATACTGATCGTCGCCGCAGTGGGTGGAATTTTTTATGAAAGTCAAAAATATCAGGCCAATACGAATGAAACCAGACAACAAATTCTTAATACTATCAAGGAAAAAAGCTACAGTCCTGAGCACCCCAAGATAGCAAAGAAATTCAACGAGCTGTACTGGAGCAACTGGCTGCCGGATTTATTGAAATTGCTTGATTTTATCAATGGGTTGGGTGTGAATCTTGAAGCGTTTGACGGCAACCCGGAACCCGGAAGTTACACGGAATACATCAAACGCCACAACAAACCCTTCGATCAGGCAGAAGCCATGGAGTGGTATGCCAGAGAGATGCGCAAACCATCCTGGATGACGAATCAATAATCGCTTGCAGTTAGCGTGATGGCGATGGAGTGTATTTTTTTTCCAGGATCAAATGCTCGCCGGTGACGAAATGGTAGGCGTTTTTGCCTGCGTTTTTGGATTGATACATGGCTTCATCAGCCCTTTTCAACAAGGTCTCGGTCTCCTGGGCATCTGCTGGAAATCGGGCGATGCCCAATGAACCGGAAATAAAGACCTCTTGCCCTTCCAACTGGAATGGCAGATTGAGTTGCTCAAGAATGGCGCGGGCGATTTGAGCAAGCGTGTGGTGTTCCTGGTTTTTGGTGAGCATGGTGGTAAATTCATCGCCCCCCATACGGGCCACCATACCCTCTTCGCCCACGATTTTTTGCAGACGATGCGCCGCCTCCTGCAATAACGCATCTCCTGCCGGGTGACCCAAATGGTCATTGATCCACTTGAAACGATCCAGGTCAATAAAAATCAAGGCAAGAGTGATGCCCAGCTTCCTGGCTTCGACCAATTTTTGTTCCAGAGTGCGCCTGAACAACGCACGATTGGGCAACCGGGTCAAGGCATCATAATTGGCCTGAAAATGAATGATACGCTCTGCTTCCTTGCGCTCGGTGATATCCCGCACAATGCCGGTAAACAATACCCGGCCTCGCAAGTTGACCTCACTGACAGAAATTTCCAGGGGGAAACGGGAACCATCCCGACGCACACCAACCGCTTCCCGATTCAAACCAAGGATGGCACTGGTTCCGGTCGCCAAATAACGGGCCAGGTAGGTATCGTGCAACTGCCGGTGAGGTTCATCCATGACCATGGAAATGTTGTGCCCAAGCATCTGGGCTTCGGAATAGTCAAACATCTTGTATGCGGCCTGGTTCATGGATTCGATCACGCCTTTGTCATTGATGACGATGATGGCATCCACTGCGGTATTGAAAATCGCCTCCATGCGGGCTTTTTGTTCAGCAACCTGATCCATCAGACGTTTGCGCTCCGTGATGTCACGGATGATGCCAATGGTGCCAACATAAGGGTCGCACTCGGTTCGAAGTAACGCCTCCCGAATCCCGGTACAACTGACATCGGCGATGATTTCCCCGTTGGCGTCATCCCTGTTATCCTCCTGGTCTGGCCGCACTTTTCGTTTCAGGCGTACCTCCAAACCAGTGGTTTTTCGATCAAGAGCACGTCGCTCATCAAACAGTCCAGGAGGACGCTCTGGAAGGTCTTGTCCGCTACGAATCCGATCCACCACACGGGCGTAACTGACTTTGTCCAGATCGGCTTCAAGAATCAGCCGTTCAAAGTGCTGTCCCAGCAGTTCATCCACATCATATCCCAGTTTTTCGATGGCATCGTTCAGAAAAATAAAATAACCGTTTTGATCCAAACGATAGATGATGTCTGGAACCGTCTGCATCAATTGACTGTCAATCAGGGCCACTGTATTGGCCCGCATGCGGTGGGCAAATATATGCAGAAGATTTTGGGCAATTGTCACATCAACAGAAATAAGGGACCACAGATCCTTTTTTTCAATCTCCAGGATACGGCAGTGACTTGATGCCTTGACAAAAGCGGTCGCGGATTCCTCATCAATGACCGATAACTCACCAACACACTCTCCCGCTCGAATCGTGGCAATCGGGAGAGTGCGTTGATTATTGAAATGAACCGTCAGTTGGCCTTCCAGCAAATGATAAAACGGATGATCTTCTTTCCTTGGATAGATAAGAATCTCGTCAGGCATCAGCAGGCGTATGGAACACTGTTCCAAAATATGGCGTACCGACTCATAGGGCGTCCCTTTGAAGATGACCAAATCTTGATAGTGTTCGCCTGTATAGAACATGCTTGCTCCTGTCTTGGTCAAAAATGGGGGCCTGTTGGTTGTTATTTGCCTGAGGTTTTTGCGATCACAAAATTCTCACCCCGCGAATTGATCACCGGTGTTTGGGCGTCAAGTTCGTACTTTTTGCTCAGAATGGGCATATACTGCTTGGTAAATGACAGGATTTCCTTGATGGAGACCACCCCGTCCTTGGGATCTGTATCGGCTTTGCCAGACAAGCCCTCAAGCAGGGCATAGGTGAAAACGCCATGACCAAGTGTTTGAAGTTCATTGGCAAGCTGGCTGCCGGTCGTGGCGGTGGCAATGTGAATGCCCGTGGAACGGGAGAGTGTAGCCATGGATTTCTGGTTTGCGAATTCGCCAAAGGCATCCATCATCTTTCCGGATTTGCACGCATCAATCAACAAGACCACGTTGTGGGCACCAATTTTGGAGACGTGTTCCTTGATGATCTGGGAGGAGACCGCATGGGTCTGGATTTGATTTTCCTCGGTGCCCGGCAGATCCTGGGGAATGAAATACCAGGTCTCATCCTTGGCCAAGGTCTCTCCATGACCGGCAAAATAGAGAATCACCGTATCCTTGGGCTCAATTTTATTCAAATCAGTCATGGCCGTATTGATGAGGTTTCGGGTGGCTTTCTGATCATAAAGCGTGTATGTGGTAGCATTTTTGAATGTTTTGACGTAGTTTTTCAGGAAATAATCCAATATGCCTTTGGCGTCCGGGACTGCGAAATCGAGCGTCAAATCCTTGTTGGCGTATTGATTGACCCCCACCACAAACACATGCAGTTGGGGTGGCGGTTCATCCATGGGAGCCTGATGTTTCAGGGTGAGCGAGGCGTTTTCTCCTTCGATGCGATCCTTGCTCAAACCCACGACCTGAAAGACATTGGTGCCGTTAACCAATTCAACCTGATATTTGATTTTTTCGACGGTTCCGTTTTTTCCTTCTGAAGTCCCTTCGCTGGTGGCTTTGGCCTTGTCAATGATTTTACTGTTTTGAAAGAGACGCACTTCCGTGATCCCGCCCCCCATGTCTTCGGCTGAGATTTTGATCTCCACCTGTTTTTGACTCGCGCTGCCATTGGGAGAGACGACTTCTATGATCCGTGGGGGGAGTTGAAAGCCTTCCGTGACATTGGGCACTGTGACATCAGGTGTGGCCCGACGGGCCAGGATCTTGCCCAGCAGTGCGGGTTGGTAATATTTTTCCAGAAAACCATCCACAGCAAAGGCCAAACCATCCCCGGTCCATTGGATGGCGTCCAGACGATCTTCCATCGCACCGTCCAGGGTGCCATCGAAACGCCCATCCGGCGTGACCACCGCCCAACCGGATTGCATGGAAACCAGACGTGCAATCTCCTCGCCTGGATCAAGCCGCCAGAATCGCACGGTCTGATCTGTGCTTCCGGTCAGCAGCAGACGACCATTATCCCCAAAAGCCACAGTATTGATCTCTTTTTGATGGCCTGCCAGAGGTTTCAGAGGTTTGCCGTCAGGCAGGGACCACAAATGGACCTGTTGATCCGCGCCCACAGTGGCGATGAGCGCGCTGTCAGGACGAAAAGCCAAACCATGAATCGCTCCGGTATCTCCGGTAATCACCAGGTCATCGGCTCCCTTGGCGGTCGGATGGAGACGAAGTGTGCCGTTCTTGTGCCCGGATGCCAGCAGTTTGCCATTGGGACTCCAGGCCAGGGTCAAAACATCTCCGTCTGACCCGGACAGTTCTTCTTGCATGGCCCCGCTGTTCACATTCCAGATGCGGATGGATCCATCTGTGCTGCCTGTGGCCAATTGTTGTCCATTGGGGGTCACTCCCAGGGTTTTGATGGCATCCTGATGTCCCTGAAAAGTGCGTACCAGGGTGCCATCGTCCAATTTCCATAATTTGGCGGTATGATCTTCACTGCCTGTCAGGAGATAAAGGCCGTCTGGAGTGGTGGCCATGGAGGTCACGGCTTTGGTATGACCACGAAAACGACGTACGGTTTCACCCGTGATTTGACTCCAGAGACGGACCTCTCCATCAGCCCCGCCGGTCACCAGAAACCCTTTGCGGGCAGCGGCCTGTTTGGTGGTTGGTTTGGCTTGATAGCCATAAGTCAATCCACCTGGGACAAAGGCCACGGCCAGTACCGGGCCGGAATGGCCACGCAAATCCAGTTCCCGTTGACCGGTGGTCAAATTCCAAAGTTGTGCCGAGGCATTGCTGCTGGCACTGGCCAACCATTTGCCGTCACTGCTAAGTCCAATGGCATTCATGGCACCAGAGTGTCGGGATTGAATCGTGAATGTTGGTTTGAAAATTTGCCTGGTGTTCATGCGAATGGCGGTGTTCAAACTGCTGGCACCTGAGGAGCGCATGAATGCGGGTCCAGCAATGCTCTGCTCGACCGGCCATGGCACGAACAACAGAAAAGTCCACAGTAACATATACTTCACGGTTGTATTCATGTCAGATCCATTGACCTCTTTTGGTTGAATGATTGTGAGTGTTTATTATTTGCAAAACAAACGCATTGGTTAATTATAGCGCAATTTTAAACAAAACCACCCCATTTAAGTGTGGCCGGGCCAAAAAATCGGTTGCAACTCCACACAAACATTTTCAGGCGTATTTTAACAACTTTAAATAAGAAAAAAATATCTAAATTTTTTCAAAAAGCCCTTGCTTTGGCCTGCAAGATATCACAAAGATGTTTCAATACCTCTGCAAAACTTAAATTATTTAAGTCCTTGCAGTCCGGCCAACAAGTTGGGCCACTGTTCCACCCAGCAACAGCCATGGGAAAAATCGGGCACTACCCGCACTGTCACTGGCGAGGAGGCAGGAAAGTGATGCAGAAAGGAGCGGATGACCGATTCCGGGACTTGACGATCCTGACCCCCGATAAAGTGTGTTTGCGGGACTGTTTGCATGCGAGCGACAAAATCGACCGGGTTTTGGGAAGCGGGCATGGGTGTGACTTGATGATGCGCGGTCCAGGCTGCCAGGTCCAGATTGGCGGCCACGGTGATCCACCACGAGACATCGGATCGGGATGCGACCAGGAGTGCCGCGATCACCCCTCCACCGGAGTAACCGATCAGACCCACATGACGCGCCTGGAACTGTTGTTTGATGGTATCAATGGCATGGCTCATGGATGCCACCACTTCTTTGGCATAACGATGAGTGGACCAATAGACGGGATTGCATCCTTTATCCTGGCCACCGACATATTGGCAAGGACGACCCAAATAGAGTGCGTTTGGGGTTGGATCTTGAATCATCAAACGGAGCGCGACCGGATCCCGTGGCGTCGGATCAGGAGAGAGGGTCTCCCGGTTGATCCATGCCAAGCCATCCCCTTCGATATAGACTACAAGGAGGTGATGATTGGGTGCCTCATGGCGAAAAAAACCAGTCAGCAGAAATTCATTGGATTGTAAACGTATAGTTTGCAGATTATGGGTTTTTGCCAATGAGAGGGCTTGTTCCGTTGGTGAGAGCCCTAAAATGGCACAAGCCCAGAGCGACAACAGAGATGACAACCAAACCAATAAAAAACCCGAAGGGAAGCGGTACTTCCCTTCGGGTTTTTTTGTGATCATGAAGGCACTATCAATCAGAAGGAGTATTTCAGATTGCCCATGATGTTGTATTGCTCAAAATCTCTCCGGGTCAAGGTTTTGTTGGCCTGGAGTTCGCCTTGCAGGGCATTCATGAGACTCATCCGCACACCAGCCCCCAATTGGGTGCCATCTGGATCGTAGGTATTCTCATTGGCCTCATAGACGAGTTCATTCTGGTAGCTGGCTTTGATAAAGGGTTGGACGTTATTAATCCGATATCCAGCTTCGACACCCGTATGCAATTGGCCGAGGCTAATGTCATTTTTCTTGGTGGCACCAAAGGCGTCAACTGTATCTTTTGTGTACAGGTAGCCGATGTTGAAGCTGACATCCCAGTTCTTGTCGGCATGAAACGCCGTGAGATCAGCGGAACCGAACCAGCGGCTGGTATCATACTTGAAGCCGGGCTGCTTGTCTTTGAGCAACGAGTAGCCCACGGACATGTCTGCAATCAGGTTGTCAGTCAGCTTCATGGCCAGATAGGGGGCCAAGGTATAGGCATTGGTATCAACATTCGTAGTACCTGTTGAGAATTTGTCTTTGACCCATTGGCCCTGAACCGACACACCGGCAGCCAGACCATCCCGAATCACGAAATCCGCACCCATGGCCAGGGTGTGGTAGTCGGCTTTGGTGGTTGCCTGATTGTCTTTGGCATGGGTAAATTCATAGTTGAGCCATGTGCCCATACCAGATGCGACATTGCCTGCGGATATGCCGGTGATCTGATCGCCGAGGGATGCGGTCTGTGCGGACTTCTTTCTGGTGCCTTTGACAGCATCTTTGGCATTTTTGCTGATGATACCGACGGTCTCTGTGACAGAGGTGCGTTGCATGATGGTGGCTTCGTCACCGCAGGTTTCGCTGGTAGTTTGCCAACCACCTTCACTGCTGCCAGATTTGACCTGTACATATCCATTATGGCACCGATATTGACTGCTACTGCCACTGCTGCCACTGCTGCCACTGCTGCCACTCCCACCGAGGCTGCCAAGGCCACCACCAGAACTGCCACCACTGCCACTGCTTCCGAGACTGCCAGTGCCACCACTGCCACCGCTGCTGCCACCTAAAGATGCTGCCATGGCTGCATTTGGCAACATGAATACTCCAAAGACCAATGCCAGACTCAGAGTGGATTGAAATGTTTTTTTCATAACTTTTGTTAACTCCTTTTTTTTGTACCACGTGATTGATTGGGATTGATGCCCTTGTCAAGAGTCATATATAAAGACCATTGCTTGAGGAAGCAATGTGGGATTTCCCAAGGATACTGTCATAGACTCCTTATGAGCAACAACCCGTTAAGCAAGACGTATGCCAAAATTTCATTCTAGTATTTAAGACAACCTTTCAGAAATCAATCCAATCATTGTAAGAGTATTCAGTTGCTTTTGTCAAGTGTACTGCAACAGGAGAATGCAAGCAACAAAAAAGCCATCAAAATCAACACTTTTTATATAATAACCATTATTGATCGACAATAATTAAGTAACAAAATAATTTTATTAAAATAAAAAATTATTTCAATCATTCTGATAATAATATATTAATATCTTTACCTTCCATTGAACCGGGACAATCTGAAAATAGTGCTGAAATAAATGGATGACAGCCCTCACCCAGTCCCTTCCAGGGGGAATGATTCCCCCTGCCCCTCCAACAGTTTGTCCCGCTTCAAGCCCATCATGTTGTCAATATTCAAGTCATGCTTGAACTTTTTGCATCACAAAGCTTCGCAACAGAGCCAATTCAGCACAAAAAGGCACACCATCCAATGCAAATTTGTGATGAACCCGCAGCCACTCCTGTTCGTCGCTTCCGCCAGGATGCGACCCATCTCGCATCAACAAGGGAGGCGTCATGTTCACCGACCCATGACGCCCTTCCACCCGCGTCACCAATCCGCCAGCCACCATATTGGCAACTTCTTTGAAGGCGTCATCCATTTCCACGTCCATTTCCAGCCGTTCCTCGCCCATCAAGGCAGAGGCCAATTTAAGCGCGGATCGTTGCAGTGCGATCAAACAAAAAACACCCTGAATGCCATCACTGAACTGGATGGTCGCACAATAATCCAGTGCCAAATCACTGGCATCTGTGACAATTGAACCCGGTTCAATCTCGACAAACAGCATGGTCTCGGCGATCTCTTGCACCGCTTCCCCCATCGTTGTTCCCAAATCCATCAGAAAAGCTTTGACCAGATTATCCATTACGCGCTCCGGGTCTCCTCCTGTCGCATGGCCTCAAGTCGGGCGATCAGCACCGCAACGGCCTCATCAATGGCCGGTTGTATCGAATCACCTCCCTTGCGGGATTGCACTTCAATTTTTCCTTCCTTCAAGGCGCGTCCCCCTGTCACGACACGCACCGGACATCCCAACAAATCGGCGTCCTTGAACTTGATACCCAGCCGTTCATCCCGGTCATCCAGCAGCACCGCAACCCCATGGGAACGCAATGCCGCATAAAGGTTTTCAGCGGTCCGTACCGCTTCCGGGTCATTGGGATTGGCCAGCAGGATTTCCACATCGAACGGGGCCAAGGCAACCGGCCAAACGATTCCATGCTCATCGTGATTCTGTTCGATGGCCGCAGCCACAATCCGGGAAACGCCAATCCCATAACACCCCATAATGGGCGTTCGTTCCTTGCCTTCTTGATCCAACACCGCAATACCCATGGATCGGGTATATTTGTCGCCCAACTTGAAAACATGTCCGACTTCAATGCCTCGATCCAGCAACAAACGCCCCTCGGCGCAACGGGGACAGGGGTCTGATACCATGACATTACGCAGATCGACAAACCTTGGCATTTGCAAATCTCGTGCCCATTGCACATTCATCAAATGAATATCCCGTTCATTGCCACCGCAAACAAATCCTTGCAAAGAAGCCAACGCCATGTCCGCCACCACCGGCAAAGATGTGCCCAACGGTCCCAGAAAACCGACGGGCAAGGATCCGGTCAACTCCAGGGTCCGGGCCGGATCAGGAATCACCAGTTGGGTAACACCCAAGGCCGAGGCGGCCTTGATCAGATTCAATTCGTGGTCACCTCGCACCAGCAACAAAAACGCGCCTTCAGGACTTTCTGCCACCAGGGACTTGACCAGGCGTTCCACTGGAATCTGCAAAAACGCGCTGACCTCCTGGATGCTTTTTTGACCAGGGGTTTCCACTCGGCGCATGGGTTCGTCCATGCTGGCGACACCGGGCAATGGACCACTGACCGCCTTTTCCAGATTCGCGGCATACGCGCAATGGGTACACGAAACGATCACATCCTCCCCGGACGAGGCCAGGACATGAAATTCATGAGAAAAAGAGCCACCAATGGCCCCGGTATCCGCTTCCACAGGCCGGAATTTCAATCCGCAACGCCGAAAAATGCGGGTATAAGCGTCATACATGGCGCGATAACTGGCCTCCAGGCTGACCTCATCCATATCGAAGGAGTAGGCATCCTTCATCAGGAACTCCCGTCCGCGCATGATGCCAAAGCGGGGGCGGATTTCATCGCGGAATTTGGTCTGAATCTGATAAAAATTGACCGGCAACTGCCTGTATGACTTGAGTTCACGACGCGCCAGATCGCTGATGACCTCCTCATGGGTGGGGCCAAAGCAGAACTCCCGTTCATGACGGTCGGTCAAGCGGAGCAGTTCTTTGCCATAGTGGTCCCAGCGGCCTGATTCTCGCCACAATTCAGCGGGTTGTACAGCGGGCATGAGTACTTCCTGGGCACCGGCGGCATCCATCTCCTCACGGACGATGGTTTCCACCTTGCGCAAGGTTTTGAGGCCCAGAGGCAACCAGGTATAAATTCCAGAACCCAATGGGCGAATCAAGCCTGCCCGCAGCATCAAACGATGGGAGACGGTATGGGCCTCTGTGGGAGGCTCCTTGAGGGTCGGAATCAACGTTTTGCTGAATCTCATGGGGAATCAAGCTCCTTGGGGCTGGCAATGAAAGCATAGGCGGAATGGTTGTGAATGGACTCGAAATTCTCTGCGGCCACGGAAAACCAGGAAATCCGAGCATCCTGTTCCAGGTCTGCGGCTACGGAACGGACCATGTCTTCCACAAATCTGGGATTGTCATAGGCCCTTTCTGTAACATACTTTTCATCAGGTCGTTTCAAAACCGGATAGAGTTGGCAGGAGGCATTTTTTTCGACCAACTCGATGATCTCCTCGACCCAGATGAATTTTTTGAAACGTACCCGCACCGTGACATGAGAACGTTGATTATGGGCACCGCGCTCGGCAATTTCCCGTGAACAGGGGCACAGGGTGGTCACCGGAACCATCACTTCGAGGAACATCCGGTAGCGTTCCTGCTTGAGTGTGCCGAAAAAACGCACCTGATAATCCATGAGTGCGGCGGCACCGGAAACCGGAGCGGATTTGCGCAGAAAATAGGGAAATGCCAACTCGATATGGGCCTCTTCGGCAAAGAGGCGTTCTCGAACTTTTTGCAACAGATCGGGCAGGCTGTCCACGGAGATGGCCTCGTCATGTTCGGCGAGTACCTCCAGAAAACGGGACATGTGAGTTCCCTTGAACTGGTGGGGCAGATTGACGTACATGTTGACCGAGGCGACTGTGAGTTGCGTGCCCCGGCAGCGGTCTTTCACGACAATGGGATAGCGAATATCCTTGACGCCCACTTTGTTGATGGCCAGACGACGGTCATCACGTTGCGACTGCACATCTTGCAACGGCTCCATTGATTCACTCCCAAGCCAGGTAAAAAAAACCGATCAACCATGGCTCATCCAAAAAAGTATGCTCCATTCACTCTTTTGCAATTGCCCTTTTGCGTGTAAATAGTCAGTGTATGACAAATCCTGGAGTCTGGGCAAGACCCGGAAGGCAAGATGAGCCAATATGCGATCCAGCCCAATCCATACCCTTTTTGAGACACCTTGTCAAACTATGCATGCTATTGGAATCATTACCAAATTATCTGACCCCCGCGCATTGGATGCCACCCGTTCACTCACCAAATGGTTGGCAGAGCGTGGTTGTCAGGTCACCGTGGCCAGCGAAATCGGGGAAATGGCCTTGATCTCCGAACATGAAGCCACACGCAGGCCTCAGGATTTGGTGCCTGAGGGGCAGGAGCTGGTTGTGGTCGTGGGAGGCGATGGCACGTTCATCGCAGCAGCCAGGGCTGTGGAAGAGGCGGATGTCCCGTTATTGGGGATCAACATGGGACGGTTGGGTTTTCTCACTGACACGGCCCGCGATGCCATGTTCGATGCCATGGCTCAGGTGTTGGCCGGGACTTACCGTATTGAAACGCGAATGCGGCTTTCTGTGGAGGTCATACGCAATGGAAAAATTCCATTGGCCTGTCGTGTTCTCAACGATGTTGTGGTCCACAAAGGGGCATTGGCCCGCATGATGGAATTCGATGTGGCCATGGATGATCAATTTGTTTTTTCAGGGCGTGCGGATGGTCTGATCGTGGCAACACCGACCGGGTCCACTGCGTATGCTCTTTCTGCTGGAGGCCCCATTATCCATCCGGCATTGAATGCGATTTTGTTGGTTCCCATCAGTCCCCATACCCTGACCAACCGTCCCATTGTGGTTCCGGGTACTGGCAAAGCCATCATCACCTTGGCGAAAAACGGTTTGGAACGTCTGTTGACTCTGGATGGTCAGGCTGGATTTCCTTTGGCTGATGGGGATCAGATCCTGGTGCGTTGTTCCCGTCATCCCTTGCGCATTCTCCATGCCCCGGATCGCAATTATTATGCGATTTTGCGGGAGAAATTACATTGGGGGGAGCAGGTTGGGGGCAAAAATCAAGACCTTGGGGGGCGGTGAATCCCCCCAACACCCGGAATCCTTATTTATTTTTTTTG
>JAMOBH010000273.1:0-7728 GCA_039908085.1 Magnetococcus sp. YQC-5 | reverse complement strand
GGTTTGGGGGGCGGTTCACCGCCCCCCAAGGTTTTCCATTACGTGTGCAACAGTTTGTTCCATCGACCAGGTTTGTTGGATTCCAAGGCGCATATCTTTGAGGGTGGCTTGATTTTCATGGGCCTCTTGTTCTCCGATGATCACGGCCATTGGAGCCTGGGAACGACCTGCATGTTTCATCTGGACCTTCATGCCACCACCTGAAAGATGCATCTCCACGGCCACCCCGGACTCTCGCAAGCGTTCGGCCAGTACCATGCCTTTGGCCTGGGCTGCGTCACCAACCGCGACCAGATAGACATCTGGTTTGACCACAGCAACCCGTTCGGCGTCCAACAATAGAAGCAATCGTTCGATGCCCATGGCAAAACCGACTGCCTTTGTGGCAACACCTCCCATCTGGGCCACCAATCCATCATAACGCCCGCCTGCTGCCACGGCATTTTGCGCTCCCAAACCGGATGCCACAGCTTCAAAGGCAGTGCGATGATAATAATCCAATCCACGTACCATAAGCGGATTGAGCCGATAGGGCAATGCCAATGCTTCCAAATACCCGATCAACCCCTGAAAATGGGTCTCACATCCATGGCATAAATGATCACGCATCAGGGGGGCAGCCTCCAACACCCGGCTGCCAGCCTCTTCTTTGCAATCCAACACGCGCAAGGGATTGCGTAGCATGCGACGTTGACAGTTTTCGCACAAATGTTCCTGTACAGATGCCAACCAGGTCAACAAGAGTTCTCGGTATGGGGCACGACATTCAGGACAGCCTAAAGAATTGATTTCCAGGGTAATGGCCTGATTGACACCAATATCGCGAAAAAAACGCAAGACCATGGCCATCATTTCCGCATCCGCCAAGGGGCCTTCCGGGCCGAACAATTCACAACCAATCTGATGGAATTGCCGAAATCGGCCTTTTTGCGGGCGTTCGTAGCGAAACATTGGTCCCATGTAAAAAATCCGCCATGGCAGGGCGCGATGCAAGCTGTTCTCAATGAAAGTCCGTACCGCCGAAGCCGTCCCTTCTGGTCGCAGACACAAGGAGTCTCCACCACGGTCTTCAAAAACGTACATCTCTTTTTCCACGATGTCACTGGTCTCACCCACAGCACGGGAAAAAAGTTCGCTTCGTTCAAAAATAGGAGTGCGCAATTCCTTGTAGCCATAGCTCAGGAATACCCGTCGGGCGCACTCTTCCAGAAAGTGCCATCGTTCTGTTTCTTCTGGTGGGATATCCCGCACCCCGCGAACGGTTTGTATCATGTCGCTCATGGATCCATTTGGTGAAAAAGTTGGCCTGCTACTTCAAGATAGGATAAAAGATTCTTTGGAAAAGTCAAAATCAAAGTCAAAACCCTGGGGGATGAATCCCCCAGACCCCCTCTTTTTTTTTAATATTAAAAAAAATAAAACAGGGTAGGTGTGTTGGTTCACCGCCCCCCAAGGTCTTTTTGTCGCGCGATGAGTGTTTCCACCTCTTGGACCAACCGATCCACCACCTGGACATCCGGCACCTTGCCCACTGGTTTGCCGCCCAGATACAAGAGATTCTCCCCACCCCCCCCAACGATCCCCAATTGACTCTCTTTGGCCTCTCCTGGACCATTGACCACACAACCGATAATGGAGAGTGTCACCGACTCCCGAATATGGGCCAAACGCTCTTCCAGACGAGCGGTCACTTCAATCACCGGAAACTCCTGCCGCGAACAGGTCGGACAGGCAATGATCGTCACACCTCGATTCCGCAACCCCAATGCCTTGAGAATCTCGAAGCCGACTCGTACCTCTTGAACCGGATCCGCAGACAACGAGACCCGCAAGGTATCTCCCAAACCTTCGGCCAACAACAAACCCAGCCCCACGCTGGACTTGACTGTCCCAGGAATCAAGCCGCCCGCTTCGGTGATCCCAAGATGCAGGGGATAGTCGGTACGCACGGCCAACATCCGATAGGCTGCCACGGTCATGGCTGCATTACTGGCTTTCAGGCTGACCTTGATCTCCGGGTAGTCCAGATCTTCCAGGATGCGGATGTGATTCATGGCGGATTCCACCATGGCCGCTGCACACGGTTCCCCATGACGAGCCAACACATCCCGTTCCAAAGATCCGGCGTTGACGCCAATGCGAATGGGCACCCGACGTTCTCTGGCTGCTTGAGCCACTTCTGCCACCCGTGCCACGGAACCGATATTGCCAGGATTCAAACGCAAGCCAGCCACGCCACGATCCAAAGCGATCAAGGCCAACCGATGATCAAAATGGATGTCTGCGATCAATGGCACCGGGGAGCCGGCACACAAAGGCCCCATGGCCCACGCTGCATCTTCGTCTGGACAAGAGACTCGTACCATGTCAGCCCCTGCCTCAGCCAGTGCCAGGATCTGGGTCAAGGTTGCCTCGACATTCCTGGTATCGGTATTGGTCATGGATTGCACGGAAATCATCGCGTCGCCCCCCACGGCCACGGAACCCACTTGAATTTTTCGGGTCACACGCCGGGGTGCGGTTAATGCATAGGCGTTGCTCATGGTCCTGTAATCCGTTTGCGCAACTGATCAGGATTCAGTTTCAAGCCTTCGATCATGGAGCCAGCCTCTCCCATGAGGGGCAACTCCTTGGCTCCCACCCGTACCCGCACGGCTGCGGCATTGCCCAATGTGGCGGTAAACTGCCCCCCTTCGGGAATGTGAAACAGAAAACCGGGCTGCATGACCATATCTTTCACAATACCATTTTGATCTTTAATCTGCACCCACACCAATTCACTGGCCAGGAGGGAGACTGCATTTGGGGATTCCGGTGCCAGATCGCTCTCTCCGTTGACCGGTTCGGGATAACGTTCTTTGATCTCCTTGGGCCATTTTTTGTTGTGAGCTGCCACTGGAGGTTTTGTTTTGGTTGAATCGCTTGCGACGGTTGTGGTTGCCGGGGGAGTGGGTTCGCTCCTGGGTTTTGTTTTGGTTGAATCGTTTGCGACGGTTGTGGTCGCCGGGGGAGTGGGTTCGCTCCTGGTTTTTGTTTTGGTTGAATCGCTTGCGATGGTTGTGGTTGCCGGGGGAGGGGGTTCGTTCCGGGTTAATGGGACTGCGTTCCAGGCTACATTTTCAGAGGCACTCTTTGCGGGTATGGGATCATTCATGATGGGCATGGGATCACTTACGGATTCTTCAGCAGGGGGGAGTGTTTTGGAAGAATCGGAGGTTTCTGATGTATCCCGTGAGAAGAAGCGGTTCAGTACTGAATTGAACAAAGAAGCAACAGCAGTTGTGGCTGATTGGTCTGGTGTCGGCTCTGGTGCGGAATCCGGGTCAAAGTCAGGTTGGGATGCAAGGTCTGTCTCTGGCCTGGCATCGGGTTTTGACGCAGGTTGCGCGGTCACTGTCGTTGTTGACTTGATATCGGTTTTGGATGCAGATTGCGCGGTTACAGTTGCCGTTGGCTTGGTATCGGGTTTGGACGCAGATGGCGCGGTCGCTGTCGTTGTTGGCTTGATATCGGTTTTGGACGCAGATGGCGCGGTCACTGTCGTTGTTGGCTTGATATCGGGTTTGGACGCAGATTGTGCGGTTACAATTGCCGTTGGTTTGGTATCGGGTTTGGACGCGGGTTGTCCAGTCACAGTCGTCGTGGGTTTGGTATCGGGTTTGGACGTGGATTGCGCAGTCACTGTCCCCACAGGCTTGGCATCGGGTTTGGGCGCGGATTGCGCACTCACTGTCGCCTCTGGTTGGATGGTTGACTTGGTGTCCGGTTTGGATGCGGATGGCTCAGAGACCGTCACCTCAGGTTTGGCGTCTGGCTTGGCCGTTGTTGGCTTTAAATCAAGTTTGGATTCCAATTTTGGTCCTGGTTTGGACTCCAGCCTGGATGCAAGTTTGGCATCCGGTTTGGCTGGTACCGGAGCTTCCGGCCTTTGCCCGGACGTGACATACGTGACCCGTTCCGGTGAAGAATCTGTCGCAGGCCACAACGAGGGATCATCCAGACCCACCCCTTTGCCTGATGAGGCATCCTCCATGGATTTATCCTCGGTTTGCGGCAGGGGATCTGCCGAACTCCGGGTTGGAATCGCCTCGCCCACCCTCAAGGGTGCGGCATTGGGAGGTGCTGGCAAACCGATGGCTGATGAAATTTCGGCCATGTGATATTCATATGCCACAAACAGTCCGACCAGAATCAACAATCCTGATATCGCCATCCAGATGGCAGGACGATGGCGCGGTGCGGGAACGGAGACGAAAGATTCGGTATGCAAAACCTGATGTGTGGTATCCAGATCGGCGACACACGCCTCGATCAATTCGGTATTGGCACATTCCAGATTGCGCGCATAAAGACGCAGAAATCCCAGGACAAAAACCTGTCCAGGCAAGGTATCGATCCGACCAGATTCCAGGGCTTGCAAATGGGTACTGCGGATCCGGGTACGTTTTGCCATTTCCTCCAGGGAGAGACCTTTCTCTTCACGCAGGCGACGCAACATTTCTCCTGCCCGCAAAACAGTGGGATGAATGATCGCACCTGTCTGGTCTGGGAGAGTGACTGGAGAGGCATCCGATTCGTGACGCGGGGATGCACTCATGGTAATTTTTCCAGAATGGTTAATTTTTCCATGGCGCGCCGTGCCGCCTGGCCCTCTGGATCCAACGAACGAATCGCCTGCAACAACGCCCGCGCCTCCTTGTTTTTGTTGTCATGCAAATAAGAGTCAGCCAACCTTTCCATGGCTCCCACATGATCGGGCATTTCTTGCACGATCAGGCGCAACTGTTTTTGCTCCAGATCCGAGCGTCCCATGGCGCGATGAAGATCGGCCAACTCCATCAAAGCCGGGACAAAGCCGGGTTTGACCTGTATGGCCTGTTCCAGCCGGGTCATGGTTTCACGGGTTTGTCCCTGTTTTTTATGCAGCAAAGCCAGATTGAAATGAATTTCCTCCGGGGTTGGCAGGTTGACATCGTTCAAGGCGTTTTCAAACGCCTTGCGAGCTTCATCCAGGCGTTCCATGCGCATCAGGACCACCCCCAGATTGTTGGCGATGCGTCCATCCCCAGGCCGGAGACGGTAAGCCCGTTCCAAGGATTCCAGTGCCTGGAGTGGTCGGTCCACTTGATCATACGCCATACCCAACAGCAAAAGCACGTCTGGATCATTGGGTTGCAACTCACGTGCCCGGCGCAAGGCAGGCAGGGCCATGGTGGGGACGCCTCGATCCAGATAGGCTTGTCCCTTTTTTTTGCTGATTTGAAACGACTCCTGGCCATCGGTATCTGCGTCAGGAGTCATGGCGCAGGCGGTCAACATCGCGCACGAGACGATCAACAAGGCGATTGCATGGAAGGGTTTCATACCATTTTGAACCCGTTGGTAACAGGATAGCGTCGATCCTTGCCAAAGGCACGGCGTGAGATTCGTACTCCAGGAGCTGCCTGCCGTCGTTTGTATTCTGCCCTGTCCACCAGACGGATCACCCGGCAGACGGTTTCCCGGTCCATCCCCAAGGTTACGATCTCTTCCGGGCCAAGCTCCTGCTCCACATAGAGTTCCAGGATGCGATCCAGAATGGGATAAGGAGGCAGGGAATCCTCATCTTTTTGATCTGGACGCAATTCTGCGGAAGGTGCCCGTTCCAGAACCCGCAGAGGGATGGGAGGGGATTCTCCTTTTTGTGCGGCCCAGTCATTGCGTGCCCTGGAGAGTTCATAGACCTGTTTTTTGAGCAGATCCTTGAGTACGGAATAGCCTCCGGCCATATCGCCATAGAGGGTGGCATAGCCTACGCTGACTTCACTTTTATTCCCGGTAGTCACCAGCATGCCGCCTTTTTTGTTGCAAACCGCCATGAGCAGGGTTGCTCGAATACGGGATTGCAGATTTTCCTCGGTGAGATCTGCTGGCAGTCCCATGAACTCATCCGCCAGCGAGGAGCGGAAGAGATCGAACAAAGGGCTGATGGGGATTTCAGTCAGACGGATGCCCAGGCCATGCGCGATAGCGGCGGCGTCATCCAGGCTGGCCTGTGACGTATACAAGGAAGGCATCATCAGGGCATGGACCCGTGCCGGGCCAAGCGCGTCCACACAGACAGCTGCGGTCAAGGCTGAATCGATTCCTCCGGAAAGTCCCAGTACCACACTCCGAAATCCATTTTTTTCCACGTAATCCCGCAATCCCAGGACCAGGGCGGCATAAATTTCTGCGTCCAGGGTATGTTCAGGTTCTACAGCAGCAGGACGGAACCAGACGGTTCCTCCAGGTTCGCGAACCAGGGTCAACAGGAGCAGTTTTTCCTGAAACAGAGGAGCGCGCAAGGCGAGTGAGCCATCCCGGTTCATTGCGAACGAGCCGCCATCGAACACAAGCTCATCCTGACCACCGATCATGTTAACATAGATCAGGGGCAGTCCGCATTCGACAATACGATGAAAGGCCATTTCCTCGCGTTCTTTTTGCTTGCGCAGGTGATAAGGGGAGGCATTGATATTGATGACGAAGGCAGCTTCGGTACGGGCCAATTGGGCCAGAGGATCTCCAGTGTGCCAGAGATCCTCGCAAATGGTGACGCCAAAGGGCATGCCGCCGAAAGGAAAGGTTCGTACAGTCTGCCAGGATTCAAAATAGCGTTGTTCGTCGAATACGTTTGAATTCGGGAGCCAGCGTTTGCCTGCGAATCCTGATTCACGGCCCTGTTTCACATGGACAGCGGCATTGATCAGGCCATTGGCACCGCGTCGGACCGTGCCATAAACTGCGTCCAGACGCATAGTGCCCAGAGCCGAATGCAACTGCTGCTCCACATCATGGAGTCGTTCCAAAAACAAAGGCTTGAGCAACAGGTCTTCCGGGGGATAGCCGGTGAGGACCAGTTCAGGAAAAATCACCAATCCGGCCCCTGAGGAGGCGGCCTTTTGGGCCATGGTGAGCATGGTGTCCAGATTGTTTTCCAAAGCCCCCACATGGGGATTGATCTGAGCCAGTGCGAGAAGGGATTCCATAAGGTAAAGATTCCGGGCAAAAAATTTTTTGGGTACAAACGGTTTTTAGTGTACCGGATTTTATCCGGTTTTCCAAACCATGCAATGCATTCAATGGCAAAGCTCGCTCATTTTGCTGATCGCAGGGTCTTGATCGTTCCATCCGACCTGATGATTTTTTTGATAGTCATCATGACCAGTCCAAAAACATTAAAAAAAGGGTGGAGGGGTCTGGGGAGGCGGTTCACCGCCTCCCCAGGACATTTTTTCTTACAGAGGGTGTCAGAATGGTTACGTCAATACAGATGGTGGCGCAAGGCAAGTGACTATCTGCATTGACAAGGGGAGCAAGGCCAATAAGGCAACGGGAGTCGGATGGCTGAATAGTACCGATGAAGGCGGGTCATTCTGCTGGAGGGAAGGCCGCCGCATGGCTGCAGTAACAATGCTGCGAGGAGACACGAATCGTACTCAGACGCGAAGAAAACGTGTACACGAAATGGCGTCATATAGTTTAGGTGGTTTGCATTGGGGCAATCGACCAAGCCAGTCACCAATTTATGTCGTTGACTATTTGATTAATGTGTGTTTGGACGATCTGCTCCAAACACGTCTTCAAGGGAGCGAGCATCTAACGGTCATGTCGCGACTTGCGACGCCCCCGATGATGAAAGATAATCACAGGTGGGTGGCGACAGCGAGATCGCGCATGGAAATGGAGGCCCCAACCCTGATATCT
>JAMOBH010000272.1:0-7737 GCA_039908085.1 Magnetococcus sp. YQC-5 | reverse complement strand
TATACAAAAATGTTTGTAAAGGAAAAATTTATAATTTACATGGCAACAAATTTTTGATGCATCCCAAATAAAATCAAATGGATAGTGTGTTTTTCCGAAGAAAGTCCGGACAAGCTCTGTCAGTACGGCAAAAAACAGAGCATTCTGTTTACATCTTAACTTATATTAGTGCGCACGTCAACGATATTAAGAATATTTATGGGCAGGGCGGGGTAAAGCGCAGGTCAGGGAAGAGCAAGGGATGCGTAATGGGATAGAGATGGGCTTTGGCCTTGCTCAATCGGTAAGTTGAAAAACTTGACAGACCAAGCATTGTGATTGTGTTGCCGAAAAGCATTTTATGCGAAATCTTTTAATTTTTAATCATACAGGCCCCCTCATTTGCTACTCCTGGGCAAGCCATATCCACCAGAGTTCAACAGCGACAGGATCTCCCCCGGAATTCGCGGGGTGACGAATCAAACGTTCAGGCGCTCCTGTGTGATCGCACCTTTACCGAGGTCGAACACCTCGGATCCCCATTCCAACTGAAACCATTGCTCAAACATTTGAAATGTCAACCTGTTCGGCCAAAGGGTTTGGTTTCTGACCCAACTGACCATTTCATGCTCAAAAATGGTCTTATAGTGCCTCCTCACATGTAGTTCGAGTTCCCCCTCATCCACCTCCGGAATAAGATAAACCGATTGTTCCGTTGTCAGATCATCAAGTATCATTGGAGGGTCTGAAGCACATGCTTTGTTTACCCACTCCAGAAACGGAAGGCGTGGTTTCACAATCAGGACGGAACGATTGATAGTCAGCATGTTGGTCAACTTCCTTTTGGTTGATTCAGATTCAGCCAAAGTCATTCCGCGCCAAAGTTCAATGTTGTGGCAGGGAAGGAATTTGTTACGTGTTTATGCTGGATGGACGGCAGACCGACTCGACGGCTACCAGTTGGTCATCCAGGTCGGGTTCGACATTGAGCTTCATTCTTGCACCAGTCGTAACGCCCGATCAAGCGTTGCATCGGAAAGATACATGCCCCCATCGCGAAGCCGTTCCAGAACCGGACGGGCGGCAGCAATTCGGCCTTCCCGCTTGGCGGATAAAACCAGTCCGACAGTTCCACGCAAAGGCAACCCGAAGGCTTCAGCGCAGCGTCGCCCAGCGAGGTCGTCGATCACGGCGACACTGCCTGGAGCGGAAAGGGCCAAAACCAGGACGGAGGATTCCCCTGCGCCAAGATTCCAGGCCAAAATGCTGATCGGGATGGCAAGATCAGATTTGACCACCAGCCAATCATGGGCGGTGAGGGCAGCGGCGGTCGGATCGTTCTTTCCGTAGGAATGGATTTCACGGGCCACCGATTCAGGAACCCATACGGTTGCCGCCGACTCGTTCAAAAGGTGCAACAGCCCAGCCTCAGCCAGGTGGATCAACGGCGAGGTGTTGACGACGAGCAGAGTCCCGGATCGGCTCATGCCCCTGGCCCTTCCAGACCCAATTCACGTGCAAGGCTTTCGTCCGTCAGGGTAAAGACTTCCCGACCGTTGCGGGCCAATGCTCTGATGAAATCCCGTCGGTTCAGGCCCGCCAGTTCCGCTGCCCGTTCCTGGGAAAGGAGTCCCTGTTGATACCAGAGCATGGCTGCCGCCAGCTTCATTTCCTGCGCGAACTCAACCGGAGAGCGACGCAGCGCGGCCATGGAGGCTTCCGGTACAGTGATGGTCAGTGCGGTCATACGATCTCCTTCCATCAGTGGGAGGGTGGGATGGTCATCCTACGATCACCTGCTGCAATACTGCCTGGGGCAGCCTCAATGGCAACAAGCCATCGGCCTTGGCATCCAGGATGGTCAACTGACTGATCCCCTTGGAGGTCCATCCAACATTGACATTCCAGCCATAGGAGATATCCCTCTCCACTGGCACTTCGTTGAAACGGATAAAAAGGATATCTTCCTGCTCGTCGTAGTCGATCTTCATGATATCATACTACTTTTACTTTCCTATCGGCAGGCAGTGTCACCACATCCGCCTTGAAAGCACCATCCATCGCGGCGGCAATCTCTGTTGAAACACGATTGGCAGCGATGCGAAGGGGATCATTCCCCATGTGGGCATACCGTTGGGTCGTCAATTGGCTTTTGTGTCCCACCAGTGAACCCATAGTGTACAGCCCCAACCCTGCAACCACGCCTTGAGAGACAAACCCGTGTCTCAGATCGTGCAGGCGTAATCTGGGCAATTCGGCCCGTTCCCTCACGGCATACCAAGGCCGGGTGATTCCTGTCAACGGTTGCCCCCGTAGAGCGCCAGGGAAGCAATGATCGTTGTTTGCAACCCGTGGCAGTGATGCAAGCAATGCCAGGGCCGGAGCGCCAATCTGCAAATTCTGCTGGCCGGTTTTGGAGTCCAACAGGTGAACAACCCCGGTTTCAAAATCGACGGCTTGCCAAGTCAGGCCTAATGCTTCGCTTACGCGCATTCCGGTCAGGCCGATGAAGCGGATTGCCGCCAGGGCATTGGGATTCATCCCTTCTTCCTGAAGCTCTCGGATGGCATCCCCGATGCGACCAAGTTCTTCGGCAGTCAGTCTGCCACCCAGTTTATGTTCTGGAAATCGTTTGATTCCTCTGACCGGGTTGTCAGATCGCATATTCCGTCGCATGGCGAAGGTGAACATCCCGCTCAACAAGGCCATACAGCGATTGGCCACTCCTTTCCCACCGGTGACGACACTGCGTCCACGCGGCTTGGTGATTTTCAGGCATTTGGTTTGCCCTTCCGCAACGGCCTGCATGAATCTTTCCACATCGCCAGCCGTAACGTCTTTGACCCGCATGTGACCCATTAATGGCTTGATGTGGTGTTCCGCACGACCTCGATCCACTTCAACGGTTCTTGGCTTCAGGGTCGTTACCCCCTCGGCAAAGTACAGATCGCACAGTTGGACCATGGTTTCGGCTTTTTTCAAGTCTTGCTTTTCTTGTGCCGGGTCTACTCCCTGGGCCACCATGCCCAATAAGCGGATCGCCTCCAGACGGGCCTGATCCGGAGTCCATGGCGAGCCATGCACTCCGATGAACAGGCGTTTCTTGGTTCCCTGAATGCGATATTGCACCAAGTAAACTTTGCGTCCGGCAGGGGTGATTTTGAGTCCAAATCCGATCACGTCCGCATCGAACAGAAACGAATCTTTCTCGCCCGGTTGTGCCCCATCCACGATGCGTTTGGTCAGCTTGACGGCCATGGGTTCCTCCTGGTGATGGAATCCAGTACCCAGCAGAAAACGGAAACCTTGATGGGTTCTGGGTCGATTTCCAGTACCCAAATAGTACCCACCAGAAAGGAAAATACAGGAAACCTGCTGCAACGTCAAGCAAGATAATCAATTGATTTATAATACTTCATACGGCTAGATGCAACGCGCTGCAACGTATTCAGGAGGATTCATAATCCGTGTGTCGGCGGTTCAAGTCCGCCCCTCGCTACCAATAAAATCAACGGCTTGGAAGATTTTCTGTCCAGGCCGTTTTGGTTTTAGCAATCAAATAGCAATCATATGGGAAAAATTCGGGCGTTCGTTCAAAAGCCAACCCACCCCCCGGCCAGGATGAATTCTCCTGCTTTGGTGGGCTTCCGGGAGGGTGGCTGTCTTCCCTGGCAGCCTTTTCAGTGTGATCAGGCCATCATGCTTTCGGCTTTGATTCCAGCCTTCTTTCGTCCAGCGATGCCGCCCCCTGCATCCGGCACCAACTCACCCAAGAAGAGAACCCGCCTGCCAGCTTCACTGGAACGCTTCTGCTGCGTTTCTATGTGGTTGACGGGGGAAGTTGCATATTTGCTCTGCGCGCGAACCCGGCGTTTTCCGGGGGACGAATGCAAGGCTGCGAGAGGGAAGAATCTCCGGGCAGGGGGGCCGTCGCACCGAAGGGGCAATAATTGGACGAGGCATCTTGTTGGGGGATCGGGAGCTTTTTCAGCCGAAGGGGGGTGGAGCCCCAAAAACCACAACGACGCGAAAGTTTGACTACCCCCACAATAAATTTTTTGGATTCCAGACAGTTCATTGTCCTGGAAGATTTTTATTAGAATTTGGACCAGCTTCAGATGGTTTCACCGGTTTCCAGTTCCGCGCCAACTCCTGGGCCTTGGCGATTTGCTCAGGAGTCATTTGTTTCTCAATTTTGTCACGCAACTCCGCAAAATGTCCTTTGACACCATGCGACGCGGCCAGATTTGCCCACATATGGGCCTGAATAAGGTCCTGGGGAACAGCCAGATTTTCATGGTACAGCAAGCCAAGTACAAACTGGGCTATGGCAGATCCCTGTTCAGCAGCCTTGCGGTACCACTTTTCAGCCTCCATGTGGTCCCGGGGGACACCCTTTCCGGCCAGGTAAAGGGCGCCAAGTCCAGTTTGACCAGCAGCGTTTCCCTGTTCTGCGGCCTTGCGGTACCATTTCTCAGCCTCTTTATAGTCATGAGGGACGTTGGTGCTCTCGTGGTACCACCAGCCAAATTCAGCCTGAGCTCTAGCATTCCCCAATTCAGCCGCTTTTCGGTACCATTTTTCGGCTTTTTTTGTATCCTTTGGAACTCTAAAGCCTAAAAGATATTCTGTTCCAATTTCGTATTCTTTTTGACCGGGAATTTTTCCATTATTAGATTCAGAAGCACTTTTTGATTTTTTGATACGATTAAAAGATTCATGCAAATTAATTTGATCTATAAAATTTTTCGATCGTTCTGTTCCTGTTTCTGTAAGTAATCTTGGAACGCATTCGTACTTCTTTGCAAGCAAATCCTTTTTATCTAAAATATGCATTACTCCGGTTTTTTCTGTACAGGTGTAAATTTCTGAAATCGCAACACTAGGCCCAATAAAAAAAATTATGAAAGTCACAGATGCTGCTAAATTTTTTATCAATATTTTAAATAAAAAACTAGGCATGTTTATTGCGTCCTTCTGTAAACTTCCGCATGGTCAGCGTGTTTCCGCCAGTTCTCAAGATACCTTTTGGCCAGACCTTTGTCGCGCAGGACCAGCAGGTTTTCGGCGTTCTTCTCCTGGGCGGCTTTGGTGAAGTTGAAACTTCCCGTAATCACGGTTTCATCGTCAACAATCATGACCTTGTTGTGCGCGATGGCATGCGAAGAATCGATCTGCACCGGCACTCTGGCACGGGAAAGGAAATCGGCGCTGGAGTACCGCTCCCCCTTTTAGCTTTTGTCGAGAATCACCTTCACATCAATCTTTCGGCGTTTGGCATCAATCAACCCCTTGGCAATCGGCGCACTGGTGAAACTGTACGCCTGAACCCGAATGGCTGTCTTGGCTTCGCGGATGGCCTTGACGATCACGCTGGTGCAATCACTGCCTGGAGTAAAGCAGACCTCAACGGCCTCTGCCGTAGTCGAGACTGTCAACAACAGGGCAATGATCAACAAGCCGGTCACACGCATCATCGTGTTTTTTTCCAGGGTAGCCCTTTGTTTCGTTGTTCCAGCCAAAAAGCGAGCTACAGCAAGCATATCATCAGCAGGGGACAAATCAATTCCCTTTTGCCAAAGCCCGTAAAAAATCGTTCGACTCCCGCAGCATCTGGCTGGCAAGGCGCATCTGCCGGATAGTTTCCTTTGTCATCAGGCCGTGTTTCAAGGGGCCAAGGCGGGAGTTTGCCCGCCCTTGGGTAGTGCGGGGACCGGTGGCCGTCCCGCCGTGCTGATGACAGCGCCCGTTTGCCAATCCGGGATTCTGGCAGGAGTTTCCGTCCCGTCGTTTGGCTCCGCAGATTGGTTCTATATGAACGTTCATCAACCACCCCCCTTGTTGATCGAACCAATCACGGCCTGCGCGCCTGACTCGATGTGCAGATGCTCAACCAGGATCTTTTGCGAAGGGTCGCCCCGGAAGCGCTTCAGGGCTTCCAACTGGGCGGCATATGTCCGGGTCAGCTTGGAAATGGAGTTCAAGGTTTTCTCGTACCCAGAGCGTTGTCCGGCTTGGCTTGCCAGAGCCATGAAGCGCATCGAAAGAACGTGAATCCCGGCCATCTGCACCGCCAGCAAGGCTTCGGCTTCATTTTGTGGGCCTATTCCCGCCACCACGTCGAGCATGGCTTGCAACTCCTTCTGCTTGGCCTCTAAAGCGAGGTTGGCGGGGATCAGGGCGGCGAGTTGGTCGAGCAGGGTGCTTGAAAGCGAATTGGGAATTTGCAATTCCCAATCTTCGGACACGAGGGCGGGCAAAAGATCCCCATGCCCTGGTTGGGCAGGGGGACGAAAGGACTGGGTGCCCCATCCGGGCTTAAGCATCGGGGTCTCCACGAAGGATTGCGGCCTCCCAGTTGATTGGCTTCGGTGGGCTGGACGCCGAGCACGGCACGACGCGGTAGGCAGTCCGGAGATCCTTCTCCAGAAAATTTTTGCAGCAGGCGTTGAGGAGCAGGACGAACTCCTGAAGCTGCCGGTCGAATGGCTTGCACCCTAAATGCACCAGCATGTTGGTCAAATTCTCCAAGGTCCGCAGCTGAGCCAGCGGGATGCAGACGTTATCCTGCGTAGGGCCTAAACGAAGATATAAAGTTTTCCAATCGTACCACCAGTTCCCGCAACTTGCTGACGTGGCTTTGATCAAGCGGATTTTCGGGGTTGCCATTATTGCCATGTTTGTTTCTCCAGTTTGAAGGTTGTTGTTTGGATCCATCCAGGGTGGCGGTAGTGGCACAAGTGGCGCCACTTTCCCACATTCTTCTATATATAAATTTTAATACCTCCCCTCCTTAAAAAAAATTCATGATGGAATGTGGAAAAGTGGCGCCACTTGCGCCACTTTTTAGAGCGGAACGTCGATTCCTTGCAGGAATCTCTTCCCACCGGTCCCCCTGGCTCGCTCAACCCCCAATCTTCTCAACCTCGCAGTCAGATTATTGCGGTTCAATGGACTCTTGATGCCGTTCTCCTCTGTCCACCTTTGGTAACGCCGCCATACCTGTTCGGACAGTGTTCGTTTTGTCGGATCCAACGTGGCAACGTCCTCTACAAACTGCGCGGCTTGATCCACGGTGCGCCGCCATTCGGTTTTCATCTCCTGGACGGAGGATGGCTCCGTGAATCGTCCATTGGTCAGCAACCGCTTTGCTCCGGCAAGCGCCAGTATCAAAATCCCTGGCAGTTCGTTCGCCAAGGTGCGCGCCAGGTTGGGATCGCAACGGTCCCCCTCGAATTTGTTATTGAAGGTCAGAATGATGGCGCGGCGGAATAAGGCGTCGGAAAAATCTCTGGTGTGTGGGAGGTGGTTTGTTCCGAACCAGCATGTTGCCACTGGATGAAATTCAAACGGCGGCTTCAGCTTGTGCTCGGCGGTCGTCAACTCACCGGAGACAATGGCCTTCAACTGCGCGTCGGCAATCTCCGCGCCCTCGGCGATCTCGGTAACGATGTTGGCGAGCTTTCCGTGAAAATGGGCACGCTGGAATTTATTGTCGAACTGGCTGGGCTGCACCGCGCAAACGTGCTCCCGGCCCACCAGCGCTTCAACCACGGACAACAGAACGCTTTTGCCATTGGCGCCGCTCCCAATCAGCAGGGCGAAACGCTCAAATCGGCATGTGGGCAACAGGCTGTAGCCCAAAAGCTCATCTATGGTCCGCCCCGTTTGCAAGGAAAAAAGTCAGGCTCTGGCGTTGGTCGGTGGAGTTGCAGCCATCTATCCGGTCTCTTGATGAGAGGCTCTTTTTCCTCTCGG
>JAMOBH010000271.1:0-7795 GCA_039908085.1 Magnetococcus sp. YQC-5 | reverse complement strand
GGATGTTCACCTACAACTACCGCAGCTACGATATCAGTAAGAAGCCGGTGGTCAGCTTGGCCATCCTGGCTGATGACGATGTCAACTGGCGTCCATCGGAGTACGGCTACGAGCTGTGGGGAACGCAGGTAGGGTTTCGGTTCACTACGGTCAAGCTGCTGGACTACTCGGAAGCCGAGTTGGAGAAGACGAACAACCTGTTTGCCATTGTGACGTTGGCACATATGCAGGCCAAGAAGACCAAAGGCCAGATGGCAAGCCGCTACCAGGTAAAGATCAAATTGATCCGCAGCCTGCAACAACGAGGTTTCAGCCATCAGCAGGCAATCGATCTGCTCCGTTTCATCGACTGGGTACTGCATCTCCCGAAGGAGCTTGACGAGCAACTGATGGCGGAAATTATTGAATCTGAGGAGACACAAAACATGCCTTACATTTCGAGTTTTGAACGGATTGGAGAAGAAAGGGGAGAGAAAAAAGGGGAGGCCAAGATGCTGACCCGCCTGCTGCAACGCCGTTTTGGAGAGTTACCCATGTGGGTCAACGAAAAACTCGCCAAAGCTGACTCTTCTACTCTGGAAGATTGGGGGTTGCGTTTCGTAGATGCCACCACCCTGGACAGCGTGTTTGCCGACAATGCGTGACGCAAATTTCAGATCGGCGGAGATGACGGAGATGTGATCCCCTCCTCCGCCGACCTCAACTTTGTCCTGTGCCGGCCTGAGCGCGAACCAAGCCAACCAACAACGATCTGGCAAACTTTGCAAAAGCTGACAAACTTCTTGCTGGACAGTGAAAAATTTTAATATTGTTTTTCAATTGGTTGCAAGATTTCAGTCTCACTCGGTAACCGGTTGAAAAGCAGGGAACTCTCCAAAATGGCTCCCAGGAAAACAGAGAATTGTGCGGGGAAGGGTCGGTTCGGTCCACCAATTTTTTAAATAAAAACGCTATCTTCTATTAGGCCGCCTTTCTGGGCGGCCTTTTTTATTGGAAAAATGCCCATATTTTCAATGGTTGCAGAAGAACACCAGAACGGTGTGTTTTTTCAGTGAGGTCGGCACCCTGGCGGAACGGGGTGAAAATGGCCCAAAATCCTCTCTCTGTATCACTGGCCGAGGACGGATGGCCAATCCGACCTCACGGCCCGTTTTGGCCGACCTCGCCATAATAAATCAATCACTTACACAGCGTCAAAAAATTTGTCTGTTTCGATCCCGGCTCGCACCAAGTGGGGGTCGTGTGTACCCGTCGTCGAACTGGCGACCTCTGAAAAGGGTGGTTCGGGTGGGAGGAAGGAGGTAAGAACTGGGGTTGGTGAAAATTTTCTCGTTTGGTTCCAATTTTTGGTTGTGGTGGTTTTATGGGTTGTGGTAGCCTGCGCAAGATGTTCGTTTGGGATGATGTAGGCATGAACGTGGTGTGTTTGCGCCGACGAAACATGATACGTATCTTTCCCTGCAATTTAGACGGAATGAAAAATTGATATACTCCCCCCCCAGATTTCCTGGGGAGAAGGAAAGTGAGTATGGTGGGAGACAGGGAAGTGGATGCACTGCCCCTTGACTTGGGAAATGGGTATACTGTTTCCGATTTATGCTGGTAATAATCGTTAGACAAGATAATGATTTTGATGTATCATATAATCTTTGGTTATGCCGAAGGATAACTATAAACAGATATTTTAATGGTTAGGTCCGTGACTGACTCATCCACCAATAAATATTCAGCCGGCGAACAGTACCTTGGGTACGTCTATCAGCCACGACTCGCTCTACTCCGGTTACTGGAACTGCCAGAGGATACTGCCGTCTTGCTAGAAAAAGATGATGACCTGGATTTTGTAGATAATAAAGGAAATAAATCCCTGGCATCGCTTAAGCATAAGGCTTCCGGCGACCGCCTGACCGACTTGTCCCTCGATTTCTGGAAGTCCGTTCGCATATGGCTGGAGCACTATAAGCACGACAACCGCATAACATCGAATCTGCGCTTCTTCTTGTTCACAACCGCTATAGTTTCAAGCACATCATTCCTGAAAGAATTCCTGTCTGTCCAGAGCAGTACGGGCGATGAAACATTGACCCTGGCCGAACGGGCAGAAGAAGTCCTTGAAAGGTCAATCTCTGGTTCAATTTGTGACATTGCAAATGAGTTCAACGGGTTGACTCCAACGGAAAAGGAAGACTTTTTAGCCAGAATCCAGATTTTTGATAGTTGCCCCAGAATCGAGAATATACCAAACAAAATAATTGATATATACATGCGCAGCATCCGTCGCGAGCACAGGCATGCCGTATTCGAACGACTTGAGGGATGGTGGAATGAAGAGGTCGTCAAGTATCTGACCGGGAACAGGAACGGAGGGATTTTCGGCTTTGAGGTTTCGGACAAGCTCTCTGCCCTGTCAGAGGAATACAAGCTGGACAATCTTCCCATCACGTACCGAGGAACGGAACCTGCCGGTGAGATTGACACCAATAGCGACCCTCGGCTCTTTGTGGTTCAACTGCGGGAAATTGGAGTATCCTCCAGGCGCATCCGTAATGCGATTCTAGATTACTATAGGGCATTTGAACAGCGGTCGGAGTGGGCGCGAGAGAATCTACTGGTGTCGGGTGAGATCGAAAACTTCGAAGCTCGCCTTGTCGATGAATGGAGTCGCTATAGGGACGTCGTATTCGAGGATCTTGACGAAAGTAGTGCCGAGGACGTCCTACAACGGGTTGGCAAGGAACTGTACAAATGGGCGGACCAGCAGAGCGGGAATATTGAATCACTGCGTATCCGGGCACGCGTGACCGAACCCTACGTCACTCGAGGCTCTTTTCACATCCTCGCCGATACGGCACCTGAACCCAGGGTCTACTGGCACCCCCAATTCCTTGACCGTCTTGGAAGGATACTACCTAAATGAAACCTTGGGACCAACGCCCTTTCGAGATACGGAACCTGTTTAATCCCGCCTTCTGCGGCTTGGTCTTGTGCCGAGCAATGCAGAGTTACGAGAGGAAAGACCTGCGCGGCATGCCCTTCTCTCTCTCCCTGCTCGTTTTGCCCTTGTGCCTGCACAAGGATTCACGCGAAGTGATAGCCGCCAATTCCCGGAACAATCTCCTGAAGATCACTGAAACGAACCCTCAAGTGCTGGTTGGGTTCGCCGACAGGGTGACCGCTATGTTACCCTACACGTTCGAGGGTTTTGGCCTACTGATGGAAAGAGGCTGTATCTCAGTCGCGGATGACGGTCGTCTCCAGATGATTCCCAATAAAGTCCGGCAGTCGGATACGGGGACCAACGAAATCATATCTTGCCAACGCGTGGCGCGCTTCATTGGGAAAGAGTTTGCAAGCATCGTCGACCGTGTTACTATTTATACTACCTTTGGAATTCGCCCATGAAGATCAAATCAATCCACATATATAGCCACGATAGGAAGCGCCGCGATCTACAGTTCAAAGTAGATGGTCTCAACGTTATCACCGGGCGGTCATCTACCGGCAAGTCGGCACTGTCCGATATCATCGAATACTGCATGGGATGCTCCACATTCCATGTCCCGGAAGGTACTATTCGGGACAAAGTATCTTGGTTTGCTGTCATCTATCAGTTCAACCATGAGCAGGTGCTGGTTGCCAAACCCACACCATCCGGTGGCAGATTGAGTTGTAGCAACGTACTGATACGTAGGGGAATAGAAATACAACCCCCATTGTTCAATGAGTTAGTTATCAACTCGAACGACGAAGCTGTCGTTTCCCTACTGTCGCGTCTTCTCGGTATTCCTGAGAATCGTACTGACGTTGCCCTTGAACATAGTCGGGCCAGCTACGATGCAAACATCAAGCACACGTTCTACTACCTGTTCCAGAAACAAGGGTTGGTTGCCAACCAGGGCCAACTCCTCAACTACCGTCAAGATGAGTACAACCCGGCACAGACGATCCGTGATACATTGCCGATCTTGTTAGGCGTCTCCTCTGATGATCGCTACAAACTCGAATCCGAGCTGCGCGCAGCAAAGCGGGATCTCAAACTCAAAGCGAAATTGCTCGAACAGGCGCGGCATGCAACAGACACGGCGCACGAGAAGGCAATCAGCCTGTACTCCGAAGCAAGGGCCGTTGGCGTGATTGACAACGCCAACTCCTTTATGAATACTGACTGGGTTATCGAAGCCTTGAGAACCGCCCTTTCCTGGAAACCTGAGAAGATTCCTGAAGACGATAGCAACAGGATTTCTTGTCTTGAAGAGGGACTGGGCCAATTACGTCAAGATCGTCGTAAAGCGCAGGCCAGAATCGACGCTGCCAACCAGTTCTCCAAACGTGCGGGCGGCTATGAGAGTGAAGCCACCGAGCAATTGGTACGGTTGGCCTCCATCAAAGCACTGCCGAAGAACCCGGATACTGGCGAGTGGCAGTGGCCTTTCAGCGAGCGAAACTTGGCTATGGAATCTCCCATCGCCACAATCCTGCTCAATGAACTGCAATCGCTTGACGCCGAATTGCGCATCGCTACTGGCCAACGTCCTAAACTAGATGCCTACCTTTCCGAATTGAATGCCGAAGCACAGAAAATCTCTGCCGCTATCAAAGAAAAGGAAACAGAGCTTTCCGCCGCGATCACGGTTAATGATGAAATCGCTCAGATGGGCAACCGTAACAACGCTGCCGCACGGGTTGTTGGCCGTATCAGCCTGTTTCTGGAAAACCTTGTTCCGAACGAGGAGCTAGTAAAACTTGAAGGTGAACATAGCCGACTCAAGCGGAGGGTTGAGGGTCTGGAAGAGCGCATTGGCGCGGACGACAGCAACGAGCGGTTAAAATCGATACTGAACATCATCTCAACGTATGTAACGCAATACATCCAGAAGTTCGAGGCAGAGTTCCGAAATTTTCCAGCGCGGTTCGACTTATCCAACATCACGATCGTCTTCGATCGGCCCGAACGCCCGGTTCCCATGAACCGGACCGGCGGTGGGGAGAACCATCTGGCCTACCATCTCTCGGCACTTTTAGCCCTGCACCTGTTCGCGGTCAAGAACAATTGCCCTATCCCGCAGTTCCTGTTGGTCGACCAGCCAACCCAGGTTTATTTCCCGTCCGAGGAGATTTACAAGAAAGCCGACGGCACGATTCAGAAGACAGAAGCCAATGCTGATCTGAATGCAGTCCGAAGGCTGTTCGAATTACTACTTAAGTTTACGCAAGATGACGCTCCTGGTTTCCAGTTGATCGTCACTGAGCACGCGAATCTTCGCGAGCCATGGTTCCAAAATGCGTTAGTGGAACAACCATGGACCAAACCACCAGCACTAGTTCCAGAAGATTGGAACCAGGGGTGAACCTCTCGTAGACCAGAATACGGTCACTGTCCAGCCAGAAATCGAGGGATACTATGTCGTTAAAAATCTGCAACCCTATCAGGAAATTGATCGCGTATCCAGTGAACGCGCGCCAAACACCCCTCATCCCCCCACCCCAAACTTCACCCCCTGCTCCTCCCAATCCAGCGGAATCCCCGTCCGCAACGTCTCCAGATTGATGCTGTCCGGGTAATTCCCCGTCAACACCCGCTCCACGATGGCCGGAGACAAAATGTTCAGCCGCAGGATGCGGGCGAGATAGGATCGCTCCATCCCCTCCTTCACTGCCAAGTCCTTGATGGTGGCCACCTCCCCGGACTCCAGCATGGTCTGCCAGCGTCTGGCCTTGATCAACGCCTTCACCAACGGATCATCGGTCACAGGAGAGGCACTGTCCGGCCTGGGTGCCCCGCCGTCCGGGGTGATGATCACCTTCTTTCCCCCTCGCCGTCGCAAGCAGATCGGAATGTGAATGTGCAAAATGGTGCCATCTGCCGAAAGTCGTGCCGTCATGGTACTCTCCTTTTTCAATGGTTGGCAAGTTCATCCACAAGTGCCCCCAGCCCCGCCACCCGCAGTTGCAGGTCCACCCCGTTGGCGGTCACCACCAAAGTCTCGACCAACAGTTGCAGCAGTCGGTTTTGCTCCAGGGGAAAAAGCTCCTCCCAGACCGGCTCCAGACGGGTCAGCAGCTCGATGACCTCCCCCTCGGAGATCTCCGGATCGGCCTTGCGTACCTGCCGAATGGCACGGGCCACCACCTCCGGAGCCTTCAGGATCTTCCGCACCCGGTCCAGAACCAGCCGTTCCAACTCGATCGCCGGAACGCTGGGCAGAACGCATTGATCGTGACTGGTCCGGGCGGCATTGAGGCAGAGATAATAGCGGTATTGAATCCCGCCCCTCTTCCGCGAGTGGCTCGGCTTCATCACCACCCCGCAATGGCCACAGCGCACCAGACTTTTTAGCGGGAAAGGCGTCTGTCCACGGGGCAAGGTGGAACGGGTGCGGCCATGCTCAGCGATCAGACCATGTACCTGCTCCCAGATATCCCTGGACACAATGGGCTGCTGCCTGCCCGGATAGGAAACCTCCCGATAAACCACCTCGCCAATGTAAACCGGGTTTTTGAGCATCCGGTAGAGTGATGCCTTGTGGATGGGCTGGCCCGACCGATGGATGCCGTTGGCAGTGGTCCAGGATTTGTTGCGAATCCCCGATTCCCGCAAATCCCGAATCACCTGGGTGGGCGAACCGCACTCGGCAAAGCGGCGAAAAATGTGCCGCACCTGCTCCGCCTCCGTCGGGTTGATCACCAGCTCCCGGTTGACAACATCATATCCCAGGGGCGGCACACCCCCCATCCAGAGCCCCTTCTGCCGGGAGGCGGCATACTTGTCCCGAATCCGGTCCGCCGTGGTCTCCCGCTCGAATTGCGCAAAACTCAGGAGAATGTTCAGCGTCAACCGCCCCATGGAGGTGGTGGTGTTGAAGGATTGGGTGATGGAAATGAAGGTGACATGGTGCCGGTCAAAGCTCTCCACCAGCCGGGAAAAATCCAGCAGAGAGCGGGTGAGCCGGTCCAGTTTGTAGCAAACGACACAATCAACCTTCCCGGCCTCGATGTCGGACAACAACCGTTGCAGGGCAGGCCGGTGGAGATTGGCACCAGAAAAGGCCGGATCATCATAATGGTCGGCCAGGGGAATCCACCCCTCCTCCTTCTGGCTGGTGATGTAGGCAAGACAGGCGGCCCGCTGCGCATCCAGGGAGTTGAACTCCTGGTTCAACCCCTCGTCCGTCGATTTCCGGGTGTAGATCGCACAGCGCACCTTGGGAACGATCGTCACGGTTTTCTTGCGGTTCATGCCGCACCTCCTTTCCGCAGACCAAAGAAAAGCGGACCCGACCAGTGGGTGCCAGTGATCGCCTTGGCCACCGACGACAGACTGCGAAATTTGCGCCCCTGGTACTCGAATCCATCATCCAGAACGGTCACAACATATTCGGCTCCTTGCCACTCCCGAACCAGTCGGGCACCGGGGGCCGGGGTGAGGCTTTCCCGCCTGGCTTGTTTCCCCGGCACCATTTTCCCCGGCTTCAGGCCGTCAAGAATGATGGTCGCCGCATCGGACAGGGTTCCGTGGGCCAGTTCCTGAACCCGGTAGGCCAGACGACGCACCAGATAATCCTTCCCCGCCTGGGGCGGGTCGGCATGGAACAGGGTGCGCCAGAGCTGGTTCAATTCCTGGGGGCTTTTCTTCGGCAACAGGGTGATTTCAGAGAGTGTACTCATGGCTTTTTCCTTTGCATATCAATGGGGTTGGAAGTGCCATAAGGGGCCATCCGGTTGCGGTTATCAAGTGGTAAATGCTCTGTTTTTTCAGGTTGTTTGGCCTTTTTCAGCCGCAAACGCAGAATGCCGG
>JAMOBH010000270.1:0-7822 GCA_039908085.1 Magnetococcus sp. YQC-5 | reverse complement strand
TCCATTTTGACCACAGAGGGAGCCCGCTGGCGCGTCGCGTACAGCCTGCTGTTCCGGGTCATGGACGGGGATGGCCATCGTGAACCGGATGCCGGTCTGATTGAGGGAGGGGTTTCCAGATAGCGGATTACCTGGGGGTGATGCCGTTCTCTTCCAGGAATTTGAGTGCCTGATGGGACTTTGAACATTGGGGATTGTGCCAGATGCTGACTGGCCCGGTTGCCTGGTCCATTGCATGCCCCTTTTTGGTGATGCGGCTCAACACCGGATATCCCTCCTGTTTGCCCTTGCCCAGGTACAGAGGGAACGGTTGTCCACCTCTTCTGCCTTTGCCGTGCCTGATCTTTTCCCTGTTGGACAAGGAATTTATCACTTTCAATTATCCGGGGCCAGTGATACATTCCTCCATGCACTGCGCATAAGTGCAAGTTTCGGAAAAATAAAAAGATGCACAGCGTGATTTATTGGCCGATCAACCCCGTTAATGGCTTGGTTTGGGTAAGATCGGCAGTCTGATACTACTGATCAGCAGAGATGGATTGTCTATGAGATTATTATAGATATTAAATTTTCGCGATATAATCTGTATTATTGTTTTCGACGTGGCTGCTACGTGGGAGCGTCGGTTATGGGTAGGCGGCCTGGAGCCTTACCTTGACGAACGAGACAGTGGGTTGGGCAGATGAACTGAAACGAGTACCATAACCTTTTTGCAGATGGTGCAGATCAGAGGAACCCTGCCCTGGAAAGCGGTTTGTCTTGTGCGCCAGTCTGAAGCAGGTTCGACCTCTCCTGCAGATGGGAGCAACCTGTCGGCGATCTGTTTGTACGATGCTTTCACCCGACTGGCCAGCAGGCCATAATGTCGGATCACGTTGAAGTAGTGCGGTGGAATGTGTTGGACCAGTTTTTTGATGAACTCGATCGTTCGCAATGTGTAGAGGACAGGCCTTTCGTGGTTCCGGTAGTCCTTGAACAGGAAGGTGATCATATCGGCATTCAGTAGTTGTCGTTTTGTGAAGAGCAGTTCCCGGAACTGGGATGGGACAGTGAAGGTGATGTGGAAGTGGTTGCAGTTTGGGAACATCCGATTCATGTCGGCCACCCAGTTGTTCACCTGCACCTTGGCGCACACCGAACAGAAGCGGTTTTTGCAGGATCCGGGGATGCGGCAGGTCTCTCCTGGATGATCTGGGCAAGCATAGGTATTGAACCCGAGGCCGTCAGGCTCTCGGCAATTCATGATCTTCCAGACGTTGTAGGCGACGAACCAAGTGACAGTTACCCGATAGACGGCAAGGAACTGTTTCCAGTTGTCTTGAAAGATCTTTTTGAGTGTGAACCGACCTCCGGCGAGTGTCTCCATAGTAGTTGGGGATTATAGGCGATATCGGGGATTTGGAAAGATTTTGTGATTGCAGGGGTCTGGGGACCGTCACGGTCCCCAGCGGGGTGGTGGGGCAGAGCCCCACGGTCTTGCTTTTGCTGTTGCAGTTTTTTGCCCGAAGGGCATCATGTGCTGTCACCAGCCATCGCGGAGAGGGTGCTGACGGGTGACTATCCAGACAGCATCAATCTGGAAACTCTGCGGTTGGGGATACCGATGGACTGGGATGAACAGGCGGAGCTCTTTGGGGTGGATGGTTGCTCGGTATGGTAAAAGACAGGGTGTAAGCGTCCATGTTATCAGAATTTCATGCAAAACTTTTCGAGAGGCTGGTGGATGTGGGGGAGCCTACATTCAATATGGCCCATGAGCGACTGCTCAGTTTGATCGTCGATGCCGATTTGATTCTGGGGTCGGCCATCGCTGCGGGGGTGTCCCTGACTGTGGCAGAATGGAACGCAGTTGGAGATATTTTTAATGAGCTTATTGTTTACACAAAACAGCACTTTACCGAGGAAATACAGTATCTCCGTGCGCGCGGGTACCCGGAAGTAGACCGGCATCAGGCGTTGCATGATGAGATCGTAGGTGGCTTGCAGATCTTTCATCAGAGGGTGATACAGTACGATGATGCGAGCATGGGCAAGATACGTCGCTGGATGCTTGCCTGGTTGCTGGGGCATGTCAACACCCGGGATAGTGAGTATGCCCGATATTTTTCGCAGATCGACCACCAAGAAAATCCAGGCATTAAGACAGTTGTCAGGGTTTGTGTACAAGAGCATTTTGCAAACCGTCCGTCTTGCGCACAAAGGGGGGGAGAACAGCTGGCTGATGCCCTGGAGGGTGAGTTTGCTGCCCGGTCTCTGGATGTTGATGTCGAGCGGGTGTACTGTTTTGGTCGCTGCCAGGAAGGGCCGAATATGCGCATTTTTCCTCGGGGTGCCTTTTTTACCGGGATGACTCAAAAACGGCTTGAAGAGATAGTCGATGCGGTGCAGAGCAGTTTATCCAACGGATAAACACCTTGCATTCGTGGCTACTCGGGGGATTAAGAATCGTCGATGGCATGTATTTTGTGGAGTGGGGGGCTTGGATGGGCGTTAAGTTGGAGAACCGTCTGGAATGCCGGTTGGATACGGTATGAACGATCAGGGAATAACGGAATAAGCGAATGACTAACCTGCAATATATTTTATTTGTATTAATTTTTATTGTTTATATTGCACCTGCTATAATTGTGTTTGTTCGGAAACACCATAAAAGAAGAATTATAACATCTCTTAATATTTTGTTTGGCTGGACTGGCGTTATCTGGCTGATTGCTTTGTTCTGGTCTTTTTTTGATGAGCGAAATATTTCTAAGTTCTTCAAATTGGATGCGCAAAGCAAAGAAAGTGAACGCTGACAAGGACATGGATGAGATTGTCCGGCGAGAATGGCTTGCGTCGGATAAAATGGCAGTAGTTCCAGCGTAACTGCCATCTCACTTGGATGCTGACTGAGCAAGGATTGGAGATCTATGCCTCAACCCAACGATTTGCAGGATGAGCTTGCCGAGATCATTCGCGGTGCGATTGACGAGACGGTTACCGCCTTCTTTACTTTGGATATCAGCATCAAAGCCGGGCCGACAATCACCAAGACTGAATATGAGTCATATGAGCCCCCGCAGGCCGATGTTACCGCTGTCGTCAATTTCACCGGTGCAATAGAGGGTGGAGTACACCTGTCGGCTCCAATGCACACGGCGTTGAGCCTGGTCGCCGCATTTGCCGGAGAACCTATTGAATCTTTCGATGTTACTGCGAAAGATGCTCTTGGCGAGTTATCCAATATCATTGCTGGTGCTGTCAAAGAGCGCATCAATGAGGCGGTTTACCTGACCCCGCCACAGGTCATAACAGGGGCAAACCATGAGATAGTCTATACAAAATCGCTTGAGAGCACGAAATGCTACTTTACCACATCCAGCGGCCCGTTTTTTGTAGAGGTCTTTTATAGGAGGTGAAAGTGAACGCCGACAAGGCCGCTGGGGAGGCCGCTCTTGGCGGGAATGGCTTGCGTCGGACACCGCCGAAGACAAGGCGACATTTTTGGCCGCCCCTGCTGCATGGCTCCTGGCAACCAGGGAGTGGAGGATGGCTGTTCAGGAGGCGGAAGTTGTCACTGGACGGGCTATAAGGCGAACCAAACAGCGTGCGGCATTTGTCTGAAATAGATGGTTGTTTGCCTCCCATTCAAAAATCCCTTCTATACGGTGAAATGTTATGCCAGCCTTATTTGATTCACTCTCGTTGGGCTCTCTCACTCTGCCCAACCGCATTTTGATGCCTCCCCTGACCAGGTGTCGTGCGGAGGAGGGGCATATTCCAGGAGCTCTGATCGCCGAACATTATGCTCAACGTGCCAGCGCAGGGTTGCTGATTGCAGAGGCGACCATGGTAATGGAAGGCAACTCTGCCTTCTGGAATGAGCCTGGTATCTACTCGGCTGCTCAGATTGCTGGTTGGCAAAAAACCACCCATGCAGTCCATGCGGTCGGAGGACGCATCTTTCTGCAACTCTGGCACGGTGGTCGCGCCTGCCACCCTCTCCTGAATGACGGTCAACAACCCGTTGGGCCAAGCCCCATCGCCATCACTGGCGACCATGTCCACACTCCGGAGGGCAAAAAAGAGTATGTGGTGCCCCGTATGCTGGGCAGCAGTTTCTTTGTTGTTATTACAGGGTAGAGTCATGAGCGGCGTGGATACTCCATACAGTTATCCCTATGTCTGGTATATGCGTATTTTGCTGTTTTTATTGCGGCGCAAGGCGGGCCGCCTGACGGACCCAGTGCGTCTATGGGGGCGAGTGCCGTTGGCTTTTTCAGGTTTTCTCTGGACGCTGGGAGCATTGGAGCGTCGAGGTTCTCCGTTGGAACCTAAATTGCGCGCTTTGCTCCGTACCCGTGTTTCCCAAATGGATCTTTGCGCGTTTTGTATCGGCCTCAATGGAAATAAGGCATTGGAACGTGGAGTGCCACAGGAGAAATTGTTGGCATTGGCGGATTTTGCCATATCTCCACTATATGATGAGGCAGAGAGGGCGGCGTTGACCTTCGCTGAGGCGATCACGACCACCGGACATACAGTGGACGCCGAGCTGATGCAACGCCTGAAACGCCACTACAGCGATGACGAGATTGTTGAACTGGCCGCACTTGTTGCGCACCAGAATCTTTCCACCCGATTCAATCGGGCCCTGGGGGTGAAAGAGTGATCGCACCCCGGAGTCCGTGCATGCGGCCTGTGTCGCTGCAACAAAGCCGCTTGAGTCTCGCCATTATTGCTGTTCTGCTTTTCTTGAGCGTTGGTTTTTTGCAGGCGCAGGCCGACCAGAAACATCTGCCCGCTGATCCCCCGGCCTTGTTGGATCGGTGGGCCGATTTCAATAGCAAGTGTCGCGGCGGATCGGGAGACGATCAGAAAACATGGGATGCATGCGACGAACGGGACAAGATGACGGAGCAGTTAAAAGCACATGGCTGGTGTTACGGAGAGCCGGGACAGTTTGGCTATCAGATGGAGTGGCACCCGTGCAAACAGGCCATGTGACCAACGAGTGCCCTTATCTTATCGACCCGGTTTACAGAGCACGTGCAAGAATATGATCCATGATACCCCTGGGGAGGATTCGGCGCAGCATGGCGAAGAGGTGAGTGGGGAGAGTAACCCCATAGCGCACCTTTGGGTGGGGGCTTTCCAGGGCGTGGATCACTTTCTCCAGGACAGCTTCCGGGGGCATGGAAAACCGCGCACCCCCCTGTTCTGCTTGTTGGCGAAACTCTTTCTCCATGGCCAGATAGGTTGTTTGATGGACACTGGTTTTGTTCCCCACATAACGATGGAATGCCAGACTGGCATTCTTGCGGAATGCGGTGCGGATGGGGCCGGGTTCGATCAGGGAAAAATGGATGCCGCTATTGCGCCATTCCAGACGCAGGGTGTCGGTCAACCCTTCCAAAGCAAACTTGCTGGCCACATAGGCTCCCCGGTATGGAAGAGCCACAAACCCCAATACGGAACTGTTCTGGATGATGCGCCCACAGCCTTGACGGCGCATGACCGGCAGCAGCAAACAGGTCAGTTCATGGGTGCCAAAGAGGTTGGTTTCAAACTGGGCCCGCAAAGCCTCACGGGAAATGTCCTCGACGGCACCCGGCTGGCCATAGGCTCCGTTGTTGAACAAGGCGTACAACGTACCGCCCGTTGCCTCCAGCACCTGCTCCACGGCGTTGCGAATGGAGGTGGAATCATCCAAATCCAATGGGTATGATTCAAAACCGTTCTGCCGCAAAATGGCCACATCTTCGAGTTTGCGGGCCGTGGCGAACACCCGATAGCCGCGCTTCTTGAGTCCGAGGGCCACACATTGACCGATGCCACTGGAGCAACCCGTGATCATGATGCTGTTCATGGACATGAAAATGGTATCCTGGAGTTTCCCTGTCGAGAGGGGCGGGCAGAGAGTCTCACCCCTCTGGCAGTGGGTAGGGCACGTTTGTTCTTGACAGACCACAATAACCGTTTGGATTGGCCGCCAAATATTGCTGGTGATATCCCTCGGCGATATAAAATTCCGCCGCACTCAGGATCTCCGTCGTAATCTGACCAAACCCTGACTGCTGCAACTTTTCCTGGTAGTGCGCCCGGGAAAGCATGGCCTCCCGTTGTTGATCTGCACGGGTGGTATAAATGGCGGAGCGGTACTGACTGCCATGGTCGTTGCCCTGACGCATTCCTTGTGTGGGGTCGTGTCCTTCCCAGAAAATTTTCAGCAACTGTTCATAAGAGACTACCTTTGGATCGTAGGCAACCCGGACCACCTCACAATGACCCGTCTGCCCGCTGCACACCTGTTCGTAGGTTGGCGACGGGAGACTCCCGCCGGCGTACCCAACGGCGGTGGAATAGACACCCACTGTTTGCCAGAAAAGACGCTCCACCCCCCAAAAACAGCCCATCCCAAAGATGGCCTGTCGCATCTGGTCCGGAAAAGGGGGCTCCAGCGGGGTCTGCAGGACCAGGTGGAGATTGGGATTGGGACGGATCATGGCAATGGACCTCGGTTAACCCATGGAGGCAATCACAGCCTGGCTGTGAGCTTGTACGGGGGAAGGGGAGATTTTCTCTCTCAGACCGCGCAAAGGAAAGGAAAATTCCATCCCGCCTCGTTTGAGTTGGGTTGGCATCCTGTATTGTCAAGTGGATGCGAAAAACGCACGACCTTGGATATGCTGATAGGGCGGCCTGGTCTGCAGGCGGCTGTCTTCCAAAGGATTTCCGACTGTGAAGTGATACATGCTTTGCAGTTGGCTGTCTTGAATACCAAGCCATTGGTGAAAAACGTCGTCAAAATAGCAACCGATTCCAGTGCCACGCATTCCCAGTGCCTCGGCTTCCAGGTAGAGGGTTTGTCCCAGAATACCCGCCTCCCAATGGATTCGGCGATAACCCCACGGACCAATGGTCAGTGCCGCATCCAATTCACCCAACATACCCACGCTGAATGCCCCATCGCCGGCAATTTCCTGCTGGCAGGAGATGTGTGTCGCCAGTTCCCGCATCTCCCCGTGTGCCAGACGGTACAACGGCAGGTGAGGTGCGTCGGTAACGGCCTCCCACAGGAAGGGGCGATGCAGGGTATCCTGCATCGGGCGCAAAAAATCTGCACGGCGTACCAGGGCATACAGACCAGGAGAGAGATCAGTGACGCGATGCACCATCAGGATGAGATGGATGCGGGATGGCCAGGGGAATAGATCCCAGGGGGGATGGCCGGGGCGGGCCAGACAGCAATCCAACAGGCCGAAAAAACCTGTTTTCGAGAGAGGGGAATGGCCATCGTAATGTTGCCCGCTACGACGTTGGCGGATTAATTGCGCTGCTTTCATATCGGGGGAGGAGACATGCAGAGGAGGGCGATCAGCCAATTGTTGCGTCTCTTCCTGGCTTAACGGCTTTCTGGTAGCCTCATCCACCGTGTCAATACCCGGCCAATCCTGAACATTTCCCCGACTGAGACGGTTTGCATGACCGAACCAGGGGCCATTGTCTACTTGCCTTGCCAGAAAGGGCACGCTCTCCATCCTGGCTTGTCGCTCCCGGACCGTGCTGATTAAAAGGAGTACTCCAGGATGTTCATATTCAGGAGGCGATATATCGAGCGACTCTCCATCGGCAGTCCCGGTTCCTGTTTTTCCCTTGTTCAGTGCCAGCAGCAGAGCAAGATCGTCGTCGGAATGAGAAGTCAGCAGCTTGGCTTGCCAGCCAAGGGTGGCAGCGGCGTAACGAATGGCTGCGATGGCGTGGCCCAGATTCAGATGGCAATAACGGAAGGCACGCAGTCCATACTTCCAGGATTCCCGCCAGTGGATGGAAGAGAGGCCCA
>JAMOBH010000269.1:0-7834 GCA_039908085.1 Magnetococcus sp. YQC-5 | reverse complement strand
AAAAAATTAAATTAAAATAAAAAATAATAAAAAAAAGGGTGGGGGGTTTGGGGGGCGGTTCACCGCCCCCCAAGGTTTTTCTTTTTTTTCGACGATCCATACAAAAACAACATCTCCAACCTTGCAATATCATGCATTATCAGATATAAAACCCGTTTCGAAACTTCTTGGAGCTTTGGTCATGCACGATATCCACCCCATCATGTTCACCTATGGACGCAACCCGACAGGCTTTGTTCGAGGCGCGGGCACCAGGCTTTGGGATGAAACAGGCCGGGAATATCTGGACTTTTTGGCCGGTATCGGAGTCAACAATCTGGGCCACTGCCCCCCCAAAGTCACGGCAGCCATCCAGGAACAGGCCGGACGACTCATTCACACATCCAACCTCTACCGCATCCCCTTGCAGGAACAACTGGCCAAACGCCTGACATCCACCTGTTTCGCCGACCAGGTGTTTTTTTGCAACAGTGGAGCCGAGGCCAATGAAGCCGCCATCAAGCTGACCCGCAAAACCATGCGGGATCGTGGCCATCCCGAACGCTTTGAGATACTCACCGCCAAAAACAGCTTTCACGGACGCACCCTGGCCACTTTGACCGCCACCGGTCAGGAAAAAGTCCAACGGGGCTTTGATCCCCTCATGCCCGGCTTTCGATATGTCCCATTCAACAACCCGTCCGCCATGGAACAGGCCATCCGTCCAGAAACCGCCGGCATTCTGGTGGAACCGATCCAAGGTGAATCCGGAGTGCAGATCCCGGACGACGGCTATCTGGAAGCCTTGCGCGCCATTGCTGATCAACAGGGTTTGCTGCTGATATTTGATGAAGTCCAAACCGGCATGGGACGCACCGGCCAATTCTGGGGCCATCAATGGTCCGCCATGACCCCGGACATCATGACTGTGGCCAAAGGCTTGGCATCTGGGGTGCCCATGGGAGCCTGTCTGGCTACGGCAAGCGTGGCAGCCGCCTTTTCACCCGGCACCCACGCCTCCACGTTTGGCGGCAATCCCCTGGCCTGTGCCGCCTCCCTGGCCACTCTGGAAACCTTGCTCGATGATGGCGTTTTGCAACAAGTGACACCCAAAGGTGCATTTTTGAACAATCAGTTGCAAATCCTGGCATCCGGTCATAAAGTAATCAAAGCCATACGCAGCCGGGGTTTGATGGCTGCCGTGGAACTCAATGTCCATGCCGAGGAAGTCACAGCCGAATGTCTGAGCCGGGGATTGTTGCTCAGTTGTCAAATGGGCACCACACTGCGCATGTTGCCCCCGCTGACCATCTCTCATGAGGAGATCGAACAGGGCATGGCGATTCTGAATGGGGTGTTGAACGATCTTTTTTGATGTTCCGATAAAAAAAATCAAGACCTTGGGGGGCGGTGAACCGCCCCCCAACACCCCCCACCCTTTTTTTTTAATATTTTTTATATATATTTTTTTTAAAATTATTAAAAAAAAAGAGAGGGTCTGGGGGATTCATCCCCCAGGGTTTTGCCTTTGACTTTTTCCCAAAACAAGGCATCTCAATCAAGTTTCATGGATCACTTTGCCTGCGGGCAATTTTTGGTAGTGGGCGACATAATGATCAAATTATCGACAAAACGAGATCTCCTTTCCATTGACGACCTCACCAAAGAGGAGATTTGTCGTCTCTTTGCTCGAACCCATGAACTCAAAAAAGCGCAAAAGGCCAGACAACCAGAGCCGACTTTGCGGGGACTCACCCTGGGGATGATCTTTGAAAAACCCTCCACGAGAACCAGAGTCTCCTTTGAAACCGGGATGTTTCAACTGGGCGGACAGGCGTTGTTTCTGTCAACCCAGGACATTCAATTGGGCCGAGGGGAAGAGCTTTCTGACAGTGCCAGAGTACTTTCGCGTTATGTGGATGGAATCATGGTACGCACTTTTGCCCACAAAAAAGTGGAAATTCTGGCCGAATATGCCACCGTACCGGTGATCAACGGTTTGTCGGATGATTTTCATCCCTGTCAGGTGTTGGCTGATTTATTCACCTTCGAGGAACATCGGGGATCATTGACCGGCAAAAAAGTGGCCTGGGTTGGTGATGGCAACAATATGGCCAACACATGGATTCAGGCAGCCGTCAAGATTGGTTTTCATTTGACCCTGGCCTGTCCGGTCAATTATGGACCAGACGCCAAACTGCTGTCGCAAACGCAACGAGAAGCCATTGCTTCTGGCGGCTCGATTCAGGTGGTACGCAATCCTTCCGAGGCTGTGGCCGGGGCAGACCTGGTCAGCACAGACACCTGGACCTCCATGGGTCAGGAATCCGAACATCAACGACGGGTGCGCGCCTTTGCCGGATACCGGGTCGATGAAGCCTTGATGCGTGAAGCCAAACCCGAAGCCTTGTTCATGCATTGTTTGCCTGCCCATCGGGGAGAAGAGGTCTCGGCGGGCGTATTGGATGGCCCCCAATCGGTCATTTGGGATGAGGCGGAAAACCGTTTGCATGTGCAAAAAGCCATTCTCGAATGGCTGCTTGGAGCAACCGTTGCCTGATGCTGGAGTGTGAACATTCGTGCCCCTTCAGATTTCCCTGATCCAAGTGGATGCGCAACCTCTGGAACAACGGAGCGGGTCACGAACCCCCCACTTTCGTCCACCCAACAGCATTCCAGGCTTTTGATTTTTTTGCAAACAATGGCTTGTAAAGTCAATGACATCATTGTAAAAAAAGAACCCATCCATCTGTCTTTATTCGACACCTCACAGACAAAACACAACTCTTTGTCTTACCTGGAATGAAAGCCCATGAAAAACACTCAATCCGTCAAAAAGGTCGTCCTGGCCTATTCAGGGGGTCTGGATACCTCCATCATTCTCAAATGGTTGCAAGAGAATTATTCCTGCGAAGTGGTGGCCTTCTGCGCCGACCTGGGACAGGGTGAGGAATTGGAACCAGCCCGACAAAAGGCACTCCAGCTTGGGGTCAAGGAAATCTTCATCGAAGACCTCAAAGAGGAATTCATCCGGGACTTTGTCTTCCCCATGTATCGGGCCAATGCCCTCTACGAAGGGGTCTATCACCTTGGAACCTCCATTGCCCGCCCTCTGATCGCCAAACGTCAGATCGAAATCGCCACCCAGGTCCAGGCCGATGCCGTGGCCCACGGAGCCACTGGCAAAGGCAATGACCAGGTGCGCTTTGAAATGGCCTATTACGCCCTGCGTCCCGACATCCGGGTGATTGCGCCCTGGCGGGAATGGAATTTGAATTCCCGCGATAAATTATTGGCGTATGCCGATCAACATGGTATTCCGGTCGCCCGTGACAAACGCGGAGAGAGTCCCTACTCCATGGACCGTAATCTCTTGCACCTCTCGTTCGAAGGCAAAGCCCTGGAAGATCCCTGGAAAGAACCGGATGACGACATGTTCCTGTTGACCTGCTCCCCGGAAAAAGCCCCAGACCAACCCATGTATGTGGAAGTGACCTTTGCCGGAGGCAATCCGGTGGCCATTGATGACCAACCCCTCTCTCCAGCCGCCCTGTTGACACGCTTGAATCAACTGGGTGGAATGCATGGCATCGGACGCCTGGATCTGGTGGAAAACCGTTATGTAGGCATGAAATCCCGTGGGGTTTATGAAACCCCAGGCGGAACGATTCTGGGGATCGCGCACCGAGCCATGGAATCCTTGACCCTGGATCGGGAAGCGGCTCATCTGAAAGATGAACTGGCCCCCCGATACGCCACACTGGTTTACAACGGCTACTGGTTCAGCCCGGAACGTCAGATGTTGCAAGCCCTGGTGGATGCATCACAAACCTATGTTTCCGGGGTGGTACGCCTGAAACTCTACAAGGGCAACGTCACCGTGACAGGCCGTCGTTCGGACTACAGCCTGTTCGATGCGGCCACGGTCACATTTGAAGAGGATCATGGGGCGTATGATCAGGCTGACGCAGATGGATTCATCAAGCTGAACGCCCTGCGGATGCGCATTGCGGCGTTGTCGCGCCCTTCCCGTTCATGAACGCCAGCCCCAAACTGTGGGGAGGACGTTTTTCCCAACCGACCAATCTCTTCATGGAGTCGTTTTCCGCCTCCATTGGATATGATCATCGACTCTTTCGGCAGGACATCCGAGGTTCCATGGCCCATTGTCGCATGTTGGCGCGCCAGGGGATCATCACCAAAGAGGAAGCCGTTGCAATCCTTGAAGGACTGGCAGAAGTCCATACGGAACTCAAGGAGGGACGACTCCCCTTGAATGATGCCATGGAAGACATTCACATGCTGGTGGAGAGCCGTCTCAAAGAGTTGATCGGACCTGTGGCAGGCAAACTCCACACCGCCCGATCCCGGAATGATCAGGTAGCCACTGACCTGCGTTTGTGGCTGCGGGAGGAGACCGATGCCATACGCGAGGAGATTCGCACTCTGATTCACACGCTGCTAAAATTGGCCAGCGATCATGTGGAAACCATCATGCCAGGATTCACCCACTTGCAAAACGCGCAACCGGTTACCCTGGGTCATCATCTGATGGCGTATGTGGAAATGTTGAAACGGGACCGGGAACGTTTTGCCGAAGTGCGCAAACGAATCAATCAACTTCCTTTGGGAAGTGCTGCCCTGGCTGGAACCCCCTACCCCATTGACCGGGAATCGGTGGCCGGTGAACTGGGTTTCGAGGGTCTTTGTTTGAACTCACTGGATGCGGTGGCGGATCGGGATTTTGTCATTGAGACCGCCGCAGCCAGTGCCCTGGTGATGATGCATCTTTCCCGATTGTCTGAGGAGTTGATTCTCTGGTCTTCACCGGCGTTTGGATTTGTGGAACTTTCGGATGGATTTGCCACAGGATCGAGCATCATGCCGCAAAAGAAGAACCCGGATGCCCCGGAGTTGGTCCGTGGCAAGACCGGACGGGTGACAGGTCATCTGGTCGGCTTGTTGACGCTGATGAAAGGACTGCCCTTGTCGTACAATCGGGACATGCAGGAGGACAAGGAGGCGATTTTTGATGTGGTGGATACGGTACGTGACTGCCTGACGGTCTTTGCCAAGATGCTGCCAGAGATACGTGTCGATCGGAAGGTCATGACCCTGGCCGCTGGCAAAGGATATACCACGGCTACGGATCTGGCGGATTATCTGGGACAAAAAGGGGTGCCATTCCGGGAAGCCCATGAAATCTCTGGAAGTCTGGTACGTTTGTGCGTGGAAACAGGCCGGACACTCGAACAACTGACCCTGGAGGAGATGCAAGCCAAGGATGGGCGTATCCAGGCCGATGTGTTTGCCATACTCACCGTGAGCGCGTCGGTCAATGCGCGCAAGGGGGTGGGTGGAACGGCGTTTGCGACCGTCAGGCATGCTGTTGATCGTGAAATGCAAAAGATTGAGCAGGAAAAAAATTCATGAACGCCCATGATCTCGGCTATGCCAAACTTTTTTCCCATGCCAGGATGATTCAAGGTCTTGTTTCTGGTTTCATTCATGAAGAGTGGGTTGCATGCCTGGACTTTTCAACCCTGGAAAAGGTGAATCCAATTTATGTGACAGATGATTTCCGCAAACGGATTGATGATCTGGTGTGGAAGATCTGTTGGCGCGGCACGAATCGTTGGTTGTACATCTATTTGATTTTGGAACCGCAATCCTCGGTGGATGACATCATGGCCCTGCGCAATGGGCTGTATGAATTGCTGCTCTATCAGGATTTGCGTCAGTCAGGAAAATTCCTGCCAGGACAAAAATTTCCACCCGTGGTTCCGATCGTCTTGTATAATGGAACCAATCGATGGACAGCAGCAATGGATGTGGCTGACTTGATTGAGGAATCCCCACCTGGACTGGAGGCGTACCGCCCGCACATGCGCTATGTGCTGGTGGATGAGCATCGCTACCAGGATGGCGATCTCAAGTCGATGCACAATGTGGTGGCAGGGTTGTTTCGGTTGGAAAAAAGCCGCACACTGGAAGATGTTCGCCAGGTGATCACAGAATTGCTGACATGGTTGAAAGGGCCAGAGCAACAAGAATTGCGTCGGTCATTCGCCAAGTGGTTGAGTCGGATCCTGCTGCCGAGGCTGTCAAAAAAAGATATTCTCATCCCGGAAGCCATTCTGGAGATGAACGAACTGGAGGAGGTACATACCATGTTGGCAGAAACAGTAGAAGAGTGGACCAGAGCATGGATGCTGGACGGCGAACGGAAAGGCGAACAGAAAGGCGAGGCATCCATGTTAATGCGCCTGTTGCAACGGCGTTTTGGCACTTTGCCTCTCTGGGTCAGTGAAAAAATGGCCAATGCTGAACTACCTGTTTTAGAGGAATGGGGTCTGCGTTTTGTGGATGCACACTCCCTGGAAGAAGTGTTCGCAGATCAGATATAACACAAGGATAGAATGGCATGATAAACAAAAAAATAGCTTGCGTGCAGTATCTTGATTAGATATGCTTGAGACTTGATAAGCAGCTTAAAATGTTTACCATGCATGATCATAAAGTCTACCAACAAAATAAAAGGGGCGTATTAAATGGCAAATGAATACAACGTGGCAACCAACATCTCAAGCTTCGACACTCAATCATCTTTTGTTATCCATAAAAAACCCAGTCAAACCCTGTTATCGCAAAGTGCCGCTGTCCTGGTCAGTCTCTGCCTTGTGACCAGCGGGCTGACGGGTTGTGCCGGAGTCAACAAAGGAATCGAAGCCATGGGGGTTTCCACCCAGGAAGGTCGCATCGGCCCAAATGATGGTTCGGATCGTTGCTATGCGCAACTCAAAACCATGGACGCCCTCGGTGACTTTTACGGCGAAGACATGATCAAAGGTGCCTTGATGGGTGCCGCAGCTGGAGCTGGAATCGGTTTGCTGACGGGTCATGGAGCCGAAGGCGTTCTGGTAGGGGCTGCCGCTGGTGCAGCCGTGGGCGCGGCAGGCGGCTACTGGCACAGCCAAATGCAAAAAGGTCGCGCACAAGCCAAGTTGGCAGCCATTCAGGACATGAACAAAGAAATGGCCAAGTATGATGAAACTAAAACAGCAGCCAAGCTTTTGGCCGCATGCCGTAGCGAAAGCCTGAAAATCCTCAAGCAAGACTATAAAGCAAAACGTATCACCGCTGCGGGCTTCAAAACACAATTGGCTGCTTTTGATCGCCTGCATCAAAAAGATCTCGCAGTATGGAACCTCATCAAGGAACAGTCTTCCAAACGCTTGAATGAATTTGATCTCGCGGCAAAAGAGTATGACCGGGCCGAGGCCGCAGGAGAACCAGACATGCCGGCAGCTGCCCCGTCTGGCGCGGCAGGCGGACTCGGATCCATGATGGGCGGCATGGGAGGTGGGGCAGGCGGACTTGCCGGGGCACTCATGAGTGCCAGCGCAAATAACGCCGCAGCCGAAGCCGCTGCCGCCAAACAAAAACAGGAACAGGCCGCCGCAGCTGCCGCCAAATTAAAAGCCGAACAGGAAGCCGAAGCCGCCAAACTAAAAGCCGAACAGGCCAAACTGGATGCCAAAAAAGCCAGCGCAAAAAACAAAAAACAAGCTGCCCAAAAAGTCGCAAAAACCACCCCAGCCGCACCACCCAAGTCTGATGTCACGGCCAGTGTTTCCGAAGTCAAAACCAAACATGAAGACATGACCAAAAGCGTTGAAAATACCTTGGTGGCTGGAATCGCCAAAGAGAAAGATACCACAGGACAAGGCCTCGACCTGGGTGTCATGCATTACTTCAGACAGTATGCCTTGTTCGGTTAGACAGGGCATGAGCAGAATGTAAAACCTTGGGGGGCGGTGAACCGCCCCCCAACCCCCCCACCCTTTTTTTTTAT
>JAMOBH010000268.1:0-7838 GCA_039908085.1 Magnetococcus sp. YQC-5 | reverse complement strand
CAGGAACCGGACCCAGAACCGACAACAGATCAGGAACCGGACCCAGAACCGACAACAGATCAGGAACCGGACCCAGAACCGACAACAGATCAGGAACCGGACCCAGAACTGACAACAGATCAGGAACCGGACCCAGAACTGACAACAGAGCTGACAACAGAGCTGACAACAGATCAGGAAGTGGACCCAGAACCGATAACAGAGCAGGAACCAGAACGGACAACCGATCTGGAACTGGCACCAGAACCGGTTTTTCCACGGAAGGGGCAGATCCATCCAAAATGCCCCAGGAAGCTTTACAAGGTGCAGCCCAAACGTTGGTGCCAACCACTCCCCAGGTGACAACCGAGGGTGTTTCTGTGGTCAAGCCAGAGGGTCAGGTATCAGCACCAGTCAGACCCGTGATCATCAAGGAAGAGATTCCGAAAAATCTCACCCGTGCGCAACGGGAAGATCTGGCACGCAAAAAAACCGAAATTCTGGTAGCCAAACGGTTGACACAACTCACAGAATTACGGGAACAAAAACGTCAACTCGACGAACGTCGTTCCAGTGCCAATGCCAACGTGGAAGCCCCGGTACGGGAAACCCTCAAGTCCAAGCTGAAACGCAAAGGGAAAAAGGCGGCAGTCACCGCGCCACCGGAAAAACAACTTCCCGTGCGCAAAGGAAGTGGGAGTGGGAGTGGCAGTTCCACAAGCTCCGTTGGAGGCCGTATGCCAGCCCGTCGCGGGGGACGCTTTGAACCTGCGGCACCGTTGCCAGTGTTGCGTGATGTGATCATCCCGGAAGTCATTACCGTTGGAGAGTTGGCCAGTCGCATGGCAGTCAAATCTTCGGAAGTGATCAAGCGTCTCATGGCCCAAGGAATGATGGTCACCATCAACCAGGTTCTGGACCAGGATACCGCTGTCCTGGTGGTTGAAGAGATGGGTCATCGGCCCAAAACCATCTCGGAAGGAGCCGCCATCGAGGCGGAACTGGCTGACAGCAATGACCTGGACAAGGATTTGACCATCCGTTCTCCGGTCGTGACGATCATGGGTCATGTGGACCATGGCAAAACCTCGCTGTTGGATGCGATTCGCAAGACCGATGTGGCAGCCCGCGAATTCGGGGGCATTACCCAGCATATTGGTGCCTATCAGGTTGTGCTGGAAAATGGTGCGTCAATCACCTTTCTGGATACCCCAGGTCATGCCGCGTTTACCGCCATGCGTGCACGTGGTGCCAAGGTGACGGATATTGTGGTGTTGGTGGTGGCCGCCGATGACGGTGTGATGCCTCAAACCCTGGAGGCACTCAATCACGCCAAGGCAGCCGGTGTGCCCATTGTGGTGGCCATCAACAAAATCGACCGCAGCAATGCCAATCCCGACCGGGTCATGCAGCAGTTGTCCGATCAGGGACTGGTGCCAGAAGCATGGGGCGGTGATGTCATTTTCTTGAATGTCTCAGCCAAAACCGGAGTTGGAATCGAAACCCTTAAAGAAATGATTCTGCTTCAGGCGGAAATGCTGAACCTGCGCGCCAATTTCGGCAAGAAAGCCAGAGGCTTCATCATCGAAGCCAAGCTGGATAAAGGTCGCGGTGCTGTGGCAACCTGTCTGGTGGCCAATGGTGTTCTGCGCGTGGGAGACATCTTTGTGGTGGGTGCGGAATGGGGCAAGATCCGTGGTCTGCTCAACGACAAAGGCGTCCCGGTTCTGGAAGCCATGCCCTCCATGCCGGTGGAAGTGATCGGTTTGTCTGGTGTTCCGGCAGCAGGTGATGACCTCATTACCGTGCCAGACGAACGCCGGGCCAAGGAAATTGCCGCGTTCCGCATGCGCAAAAACAAGGAACAGGAACTGGCCAAGCAATCCCCGGCCAAACTGGATGACTTGTTTGACCAGATCAAGCAAGGCGAAATGGATGAAGTCAAGGTGGTCATCAAGGCCGATGTCCAAGGGTCGGTCGAAGCCGTGGCAGATGCCCTGCTCAAGATCACCCATGAAAAAATACGTGTCAATATCATTCATACCGCAGTGGGTGGAATCACGGAATCCGATGTCATGTTGGCCGTGGCCTCCCGCGCCCTGGTGGTGGGATTCAACGTCCGCGCCGATGCCAAAGCCAGAGAACTGGTCAAGCGTGAACATGCGGATATGCGTTTCTATTCGGTGATTTACGACCTGGTGGATGACGTGACCAGTGCCATGGAGGGCAAACTTTCGCCCATCCTCAAGGAGGTCACATTGGGGCGCGCAGAAGTGCGGGAGGTTTTCCGCATTTCCAAAGTGGGTCTGGTGGCCGGATGCATGGTACTGGATGGATTGATTCAAAAAACCAATTATATCCGTCTGCTGCGTGATCATGTGGTGGTCTACGTGGGATCCATCCATGCCTTGAAACGCTTCAAAGATGACGTCAAAGAGGTCCGGGAAGGCACTGAATGCGGTATCAGTCTGGAGAAATTCACAGATATCCGCTCAGGTGATTTGTTGGAGGCCTTCTCCCGTGAGGAAGTCCGCGCAACTATTGGCTGAGTGCTTTTGATGAAAACCTTGGGGGGCGGTGAACCGCCCCCCAAACCCCCCACCCTTTTTTTTTATTATTTTTTTTAATTAAAAATAAAGAGATGTCTGGGGGATTCATCCCCCAGGGTTTTGACTTTGACTTTTGATTTTTATTTCATCCCGTTTGGGGCAGTGGTTCAAGTGAAATGATGCATGTTGGAGTTCTGGAAGTACGAATGGAATTGCCAGGAGTTGGTTCGCTGAAAGAAAAACGTAGCGTGATCAAGGGACTTCTGGAAAGAATCCGCCATCGCTTTCAGGTGGCGGTTGCCGAGGTGGACGAATTGGAACGCACGGATGGAGCTGGTTTGGGTTTTGCTGCCATCGGCAATGATGTCAGGGTGTTGCAAAGCCGCTTGCAAAAGGTGGTCAGTTTTATTGATACCAGCGGTGAAGGTGTGATGGCGGAGTATCGAGTGGAGATAGTGACGTGAGTGTACGTGTTGATCGAGTTCGAGGACAAATTCGCAAAGAAGTGGCCGATCTTTTGCAGCGTGGGGAGGTTCATGACCCGCGCATTTCCATGAGTATGATCTCCATCACCGAAGTGACCTTGAGTCGGGATTTGCAACATGCGCAGATCTATTTTACCGTCATGGGACAGGAAATCGCCAGTGTGCAGGCTGGTCTGAATCGAGCTGCCGGATTTTTGCGCGCCCGGATTGGCAGTGCTTTGGGATTGCGACGCGCCCCGGAATTGAGATTTCAACCTGATCTTTCCCTGACGCGCGCCGATCAGATGGAACGTCTCTTGAAAACCATTCACATTCCACCTCCCCCTCCGGACGAAGCCACGCCATCAACCGACGCATCCTTGGTCAGACAGAGGTAGATAAACAATCATGCGCCATGGAAGACGACGCTCGGAAGTGATCATCAATGGCTGGTTGGCCATCCATAAAGAACCGGGATTGACTTCCACGCGCGTGGTGGAACACGTAAAGCGCATCACACGCGCAGCCAAGGCAGGACATGGGGGCACCCTGGATCCTTTTTCTGAAGGGGTTTTGCCAGTGGCCATGGGAGAAGCCACCAAAACGCTTTCGCTGGTGTTGGATGGGGACAAGGCGTATCGCTGCTGGATACGCCTGGGAGCTGAATCCGACACTGGGGATCCCACAGGCGTCATCACCCCTGGTGAAGCCCCATTGCCAGACCGCACGACCGTTGAAACCACATTGTCAGGTTATCTTGGCCCGCAAGAGCAGGTACCGCCCATCTATTCGGCCATCCATGTGGACGGAGAACGGGCCTACGAACGGGCCAGACGCGGCGAAACGGTCATTATGCCAGCACGTTCCGTGACCTTTTATCAGATGGAACTCGTCGATTATGTCGATGGGGTGCTGGTGGTGGATGTCCGTTGCAGCAAAGGAACTTATATGCGCTCCCTGGCCAGAGATCTGGGTCGTGATCTGGGCTGTCTGGCCTATTTGGAGCGATTGTTGCGTACACGTTCTCTGGGATTTGCGCTGGAGGAATGCATAACCCTGGATAAACTGGCCCAGATCGTCCAAGATACGGGCTTGTCAAGCGTGTTGTTGCCCGTGGATCGGGCGCTGGACGACATCCCGGCGTTACGATTGCGGTTGGAGGCCTGGAGCCAAATCATGAATGGCCAGGCAGCATGGATTGACGCAGACGGAGTCGAATCAGGAATGGTTCGTCTGCTCTCCCAGGAAGGACAATTCGGTGCCATTGGCCATCTTGGATCAGGACAAGACGCCTCTGGACGCCGCATCTGTACTCCTAAACGTCTGTTTCATGTTGCTTGAAGAGCCAGGTCCATTTTTATTTGAATCAACCTTTAAGCCAAACAGGAGTATGACCGATGTCGATTACCCAGGAACGGAAAAAAGAAGTCATCGGCGAATATGCCACCAAACCAGGAGATACCGGATCGCCTGAAGTGCAGGTCGCCTTGTTGACAGAACGCATCAACAATCTTACGGAACATTTGCGCAGCAATATCAAAGACCATCACTCCCGACGTGGGTTGTTGAAAATGGTTGGCTTGCGTAGACGCTTGCTTACTTACGTCAAGAGTCAGGATGCGGAACGGTATCAGATTTTGATCAAGCGATTGAATTTGCGCAAGTAACAGCACATGTCCGCCGGGTTTTGAGTGGTGGCAGGAAAGCATACAGATCAGCACACCTCCCCCGGCGGGATTCACCCCATACTGAATGGATATCCAAGAGAATATGTTTAACATACATAAAAAAAGCGTACAATTTGGTGCGGAAGTGTTGACCATGGAAACGGGGCGGATTGCCCGTCAGGCTGATGGAGCCGTTTTGGTGACCTATGGTGAGACCATGGTGTTGGTGGCGGTGACAACCGAAAAAGAGATGCGGCCAGGGGTGGATTTTCTGCCATTGGGAGTGCATTACCAGGAGAAATACTGGTCAGCAGGACGGATACCTGGTGGATTCATCAAGCGTGAGACCAGGGCTTCGGACAAAGAGACTCTGACGTCACGTTTGATTGATCGGCCATTGCGTCCGTTGTTTCCCAAGAGTTACACCCTGGATACACAAGTGGTTGCGACGGTATTGTCCTTTGATGGAGTGAACAATGCTGACATACCAGCCATGGTGGGGGCATCAGCGGCGTTGAGCATTGCGGGTTTGCCATTTGACGGACCGATGGCAGGAGCGCGAGTGGCTCATATAGATGGACAGTTTGTTTTGAATCCCACCAATGAACAGATGGCCCTTTCGCGACTGGATCTGGTTGTTGCGGGTACGGGTGACGCGGTTACCATGGTGGAATCCGAGGCGGATTTTCTGACGGAAGATGAAATGCTCGAAGCGGTGATGTTCGGTTTTGCCGGATATCAACCGGTGGTGGCAGCGATTCGGGAGTTTGCCGCCGAATGTGGAAAACCGCAGATGAATCTGCCTCTTCTGGAAGAAGATACGGAATTGCTTGGGGTGTTGCGTGAGGGATATGGGGCCAGGATGCGTGCGGTGTATGAAATCGCCGACAAAATGGAACGTCAAAAGGGGGTGTCGTCACTGAAGCAGGAAGCAGCCGAAGCCTTGAGCCATGGGGACAAGAATCGCGCTACGGATGTGAAGACGGTCTGCAAGCATTTGGAATCTGAGGTGATCCGGGAGAGAATTCTTGCTGGAGGAGTGCGGATTGACGGACGTACTTTGACGCAGATTCGACCGATTGATTGCCAGATTTCGGTATTGCCACGGGTGCATGGATCCGCCTTGTTCACGCGCGGAGAGACGCAAGCCCTGGCCACGGTGACGTTGGGTTCCAAGCGGGATGAACAGGTTGTGGAAGGGTTGCATGGCGAGACCAGAGAACGTTTTTATTTGAACTACACCTTTCCCCCCTATTGTGTGGGCGAGACAGGACGTTTGGGGGCACCGGGACGGCGTGAGATTGGTCATGGCAAGTTGGCTGCCAGGGCGTTGGAAGCCATTTTGCCAGATCTGGAGGCCTTTCCATATACTTTGCGCGTCACCTCTGAGATTACCGAATCCAATGGATCTTCTTCCATGGCCACGGTGTGTGGATCGGTTTTGGCCTTGTTGGATGCAGGTGTGCCTTTGAAATCCATGGTGGCGGGAATTGCCATGGGGCTTGTCAAGGAAGGAGATCGGTTTGCTGTACTTTCAGACATACTGGGTGACGAAGATCACTTTGGTGACATGGATTTCAAGGTGACCGGTAATGCGCAGGGCATTACGGCATTGCAAATGGACATCAAGATCACTGGCATCAATCGTGAGATCATGTCACAGGCTTTGAGTCAGGCGAGAGCGGGGCGTTTGCACATACTGGGTGAGATGCAAAAAATGATCACCATGCCGCGTGCGGAGCTGTCGCCGTATGCTCCACGGATTTTCACCATGAAAATCAATCCTGACAAGATTCGTGATGTCATTGGGACAGGCGGGAAGGTGATACGCGGTATTACCGAGGAGACCGGTTGTCAGATCGACATCACCGATGATGGAACGATTTCCATTTCATCGGCGAACGGAGAGAGTGCCAAGGCGGCGGAGAGGATCATCCGTGGTATTGTTTCGGATGTGGAAAAAGACGCCATTTATGAAGGCAAGGTGGTACGTATCACGGATTTTGGTGCATTTGTCAACATCCTGCCCAACAAGGATGGTTTGGTGCATATATCCCAACTTTCCAATCAGCGTGTAGCCAAGGTTTCGGATGTCATCAAAGAAGGCGATGTGGTTCGGGTCAAGGTATTGGAGATTGACCGTCAGGGTCGTGTCAAATTGACCATGAAAGATTTTTGATCGTTTGTTTTTGCGGACTCTTCGCAAGAGAGTTCGCGAAAATAACGCATGCTTGCAAAAAAAACGCCCCTTTTCAGGAAAGGAGCGTTTTTTTGATGGTTCGGAAAACAAGACCTTGGGGGGCTACGAGTCACCCCCCAATTCCCCCCCATCCATTTTCTTTTAATATTATTAAAAAAAAGAGGGGGTTTGGGGGATTCATCCCCCAAGGTTTTGATTTTTTTTGCCTGGAGGGCAACGTCCTCGTAGCTCAGTCGGATAGAGCAACGGATTCCTAATCCGTAGGCCGTGCGTTCAAATCGCGCCGGGGACACCAATAAAATCAAACACTTACAGCCGATCTCAAGGTGGCTGTTTTTGTTTGGGGTGTGACTTGGGGTGTGACTTTGCATTGGCAGGGTGTGAATGGGGATGAAATGACCTCCTGGAAGGTGAATCAATCCGATCCCTTTTAGTCCAGCCAGGATGAACCCATCCATGCCTTGCGCATCCAATGAGTAAACCAATCAACGCACATTCTTCATCGCCATGCAAGCCATTGAAAATAATCCAAAATTTGATGATATTTTTCTGCGTACCTGCTTGAAATCTGGCCATCCAGGAAGGAACTTTTCCTGCCAGGAGATGAAGCCAGGCAGACTCACATTCTTTATCCTGGTGGGGGTGCCGTTCACGGCCAAAACTCTCCACACCAGAAAGGAATCCAGGGTGGTGCCATGGCCAATTTCAATTTCTTCCTGGTGGGGAAAAAAGCTGGTCTGCACTCTGCGCGAGTCACACCCCATGTCACACCCCGACATCTTCATCCCTGGAAGGCACAAAAAAAGGCCAGGATCTTTTCCTGGCCTTCCTTGGATTCACTATCCTGGGGGGGAGGATGTTACGCCTCCCGCCCAAGAGATGCGCTTGCCCGTTCCTCAAACTCCCACTCGTTGAGAACGTAGGGGGGGGGTTGATCTCTGGGGGTGAGCGAGAAGTGATATGATACGCTTACGTGATT
>JAMOBH010000267.1:0-7900 GCA_039908085.1 Magnetococcus sp. YQC-5 | reverse complement strand
GGCGGTTAACCGCCCCCCAAGGTCTTTTTTCAGGAGGCAAGCATGTCAAATTTTATAGAGACGGTTATGCAATTGGATGCGCGTGATGATTTGCCTGGCTTGATCGCGTGGCTGCACAGTGCGACACATGATCCCAATGAGATGTTGTTTGCCGCATATCAATTGTTCATAAATGGTCGCATTCGTTTTGCATATGTGTTGGCCAGGTCGTTTGCCAGCTTCGGCTATCGCAATCCGGTCACGGCGATTATTGGCTTCATGGGGGGCCATGGGTACGGTACACCAGAGGAAATGGCACTCTGTCTGGAGGATCTTCGGTTTCAATTGAGGTCCATGGAGGATGAAGCACGGGTTGATTTGTGTCGCAAGGTGATCGTGCCGACGTTGTGGCCCCAGTTGCACCTTGCTGTCAACAGCATGCAACCTGATCATCAACAGGTCTTGCGCATCCTGGAGATTTTTTCCACGGCTCTGCCTCAATTGCGCACGCAGCTTGACTGGAACGCGCCGGTTCCTCTGTTGTCGTTGGCACAAATACGTCAACAGGGCCGGGAAAAGTCCCGCCTGATTCACTTTTCTTCCCCCCCGGTTGGGGCCATGCGTCAAAAGCGGCGTGTCCTGCTGGTGTGGCCTAAGATTCTGGAACCAACCCTCGCTCCTTTTGATCAGAGTGGTTTACGTATCCTTTCTGCCATGGAGGCGTATGGCTGGCAGGCAGAAAAAATTTCCTTGAATCCGATCAATCGCATTGATCCCTATCGTGCCATCCCGGAAGTGTGTCGGCAAAAGAGTACGGAAGTGCTTATGATTGCGTTTGACAATAACATCCTGATGGCGATCAAGGATCGTTTCCTCGATATGATGGCCTGTTTGCGACGCGACAGGCCTGATATGAAAATCATGGGCTGGCTCTGGGGGGCATCTGAGGTGGAGTCGGCTGTGCTGACAGAGATGGCAGACCGTCTGGATGTGATCTGGGAGGAATCATCGCCCGCATTGCCTGTTTGGGATCTGCCCGCGTTGGCCAACAAGGTACTCCACAATCCGGGGGTCCATGCGGGCCGTCATGAGAGTCTCTTGCACCGGCCCTTCTCATGGCCGATACGGTTCGCCAGAGATTTGGAAAAAAATGATTTTTCATGTGCGTTTTGGTCGTCCGCCGCCAATCGCTTGCATCTGCCACTTCAATTCGGGGGAGAGACCGAAGCGACCTGCTGCCTGGATGTTTCCAGATTAGGCCATCCGATGGGCGGCATGATGACAACTCAAAGTTATGAGACCCTGATGCGTGGTGCCCTGTTGCTTCGGGAAGCTTCAGCTGACATGCATTATTATTTTACTGCGGGTGAACATTTCCTTGAATTTTCAACACTGGCAGAGCTGAGTGCCATCACACGGTTGTTGAGGGAGCAGCATCAGGCCATCGAGGAGATCCGTCGCTGTGGTCAGGCGTTTGCTTACGCCCATTATCGTGATGAACATTGGATCGGCTATCTGGACAAGATGCTCTATTTTCCAGATCAAGCCGTTCCGCTTGTGGCCACACGCGATCCAAGTTTGTATGGTCGGCATGTGGAACTGGTTTCCGTGGAATATGTTTCTGTCAATAATTGGTGCAGACCGGTTCCTGGTTCCGAGTTGTTGACAGGATCGGGCAATCTGGTCGCCCATGTTGGCACCAGCACAGTGCAGGAACCGCCAATTGATGTCCTTGGATTGCGGGCCAGGGGGGCAGGGTATGAGGAGTTGTTTCCAACCGATGCGTTTTTTGTCGGTATGAACACGCCGAATTTCAATTATCAGACCCATCGTATTGTCTCCAAACAGTCACCCTTTGTCGCGCGACTCGAACATGTGCGTATAGAAGCTCCGGGTTTTGGGGTGTTGTTGGATCGCCATCTGTTGATGGCAGAGAGCTACCATAATAAAAAGAAAACTAGAGATGTTCTTGAGTGGTATCCTTTCAATACCAAACATAGTCCAAGGTACAGAAGTCAACTCGAAATCCCTGTGGAACGATGGGATGGACGGGTCTCCATGACACTTGATGTGGAATATTATCTGGATCGTGGGCTTGATGGGGTGGAGGAGGGGCCTTGTATCCTGTTGAGTGGTGCCGGGTTTGCCAATTATTATCACTGGATGATTGAAATGCTGCCCAGGTTGTGGTGTCTGGAGGCCATTCCTGAATTGAGGTCATTGCCCTTGATTCTGTATCCTCCGGTGCGTTCTTATCAGGTCGAGACGTTGACGGCATTGGGAATTCCGCAAGAAAGGATCCGTTTGTTCACAGGCAGAATGATCCAGGTGAATACGTTGATTTTTCCATCCTATCTGGTTCCAGAAGGTCATTCTGTGCGCAACGTCATCTGGTTGCGAGAGCATTTGCTACCAGCATTGGGAGTGGTGACTGAACCTGCGTGCCATTTGCTGTATATTTCCCGCAGCAACGCCTCATCGCGTCGTATTCGCAACGAGGAACAGGTCATCCATGGGTTGCAAACACGGGGTTTTCAAATTTTGCATCTGGAGGAGATGACCGTCAAAGCCCAGGTGGAGGCTTTTTATAAGGCCAGAATGGTGGTGATGCCTCATGGGGCCTCTGGGGCCAATATTGTCTTTGCCCAACCGGGTGCCATTTTGATTGAGTTGCTTCCATCATCCAATCAACATGCCGATCTGCTGATTTATGCTTCGTTGAGCCAGTGTCATTACGGATGTTTGCTTTGTGAAGATGAAAGTCATAACAACTCGACAGACTTGAATGTTGATGTTGAAAAATTGCTTAAAATTGTAGACAAGGCCCTTTCAGATATGAAATAATTCATTTTGAGTGGGTTGATGTGAAGTGGGTTTGCCGTTCAATCAATAAAAAAATTTTCTCTGGACATTAATTAATGTTCATGTAACAATGGGTCACAAGGAATGTAAAGAAAAACCTCTACTCGAAAGTAAGATCCAGTTAAGAAGGAGCGGGTGGCTCGACACCGAGGGGGTGTTGTTGCCAAATGAATGACGTGCCGCGATAAATTGGGGAGATGGATCCATGAAAATCGATGCGATGGTACTGCACACCTATCCCAAAGCCCAATCCCGTGCCGAGATGTCAACAGCGGCGAAGGAGTTGTCTGAAAACGGGTTTTTGGTGATTTTCAAACACGGCGCATATGCCGGTATTCTGACCAGCGAGGATGTGTTGGCCGGGCAGGGGATGGCGCATGGTCCGGTGATCCAGGCCGGGGAGGAGCTTGCAACCGTTTTGAAGCGAATGGATCAGAGTGGTCGTCCTGTCCTGCCGGTGTTTGACCAAGATCGGTTTATGGGGGTTGTGACCCGCGTCAAACTGGAAGCCAGGCTCGCCGAAGACTCCCCAAAAATGGGCGAGGGGGATGCTCAGAAAATCCAGCATTTGGTGAGGGAGAATCAGGCACTGGCCAACGAAGTGCGGGAGTTGCGGCACTTGATGAAACTCAATGATCGTATCGCCCAGTCCCGTCTGGCCATCAACACGTTGTTGCAAACGGCTCTGGAACCCATCTCCCTGGAAGAACAGCTCCAGAAGGTGTTGGATGTCATTCTTGGGGTGCCATGGCTGGCAGTGGAGTCTCGTGGAGCGATTTTCTTGGCCAATGCCACGACCCGACGTTTGACGATGGTTGCCCAAAAAGGGTTGTCACCTCATCTGCCGTCCCATTGTTCGGTGGTGGAACCTGGATATTGTCTGTGTGGCCGCGCGGCGGTCTCTGGAACGCTCTATTTTGCCGATTGCGTGGGGCCTGAACACGAGGTCCGATATGAGGGGATGCTGCCCCATGGTCATTATTGTGTGCCCATTCTTTTTCGGGGAGAGTTGTTGGGGCTGTATACGCTCTATCTGGCAGTTGGTCATCAGCGTGCACTCGATGAAGAGGAGTTCCTGATGGCTGTGGCCAATACCTTGGCCGGACTCATTGAACGCAAGCGGGTGGAAGGTGCCTTGCGGCAGGCCAAGGAGGAGGCGGAAAGTGCCAATCGGGCCAAAACCGCATTTTTGGCCAATGTCAGCCACGAAATTCGTACTCCCTTGAATGCCATTGTCGGTTTTTCCAGGATTCTGCTCAAGCATCAGAGCCAGATTTCGCCCCGTTTTTTGCGCTACCTGGAAAACATCCGCGTCAGCGGAGACAACTTGACCGAGATTATCAGCAATGTGCTGGATCTGGCCAAGATCGAAGCCGGCAAGATCGAGTTGGATATGGAAAATATCGACATTCATTTGCTGATCCAAAGTATTTATCAAATCGCCAAGGATCGTGCAGCCGAGAAGGGGGTGCATGTCCATTATACCATTGATCCGGATCTGCCACGACAGGTGCAGTCAGATCGGACCCGCATCAATCAAATCCTGATGAATCTGGTGGCCAATGCGATCAAGTTCACGCCTCGTGGCAAGGAGGTTGTCATTCGTGCCCTGAAATCTGGCCACTGCATGGTGTTCGAAGTGGCGGACCAGGGCATTGGTATTCCTCACAATCGATTGCATGCCATTTTCGATCCGTTTGAACAGGCCGACAGCACGATCACCCGTCGTCATGGAGGTACGGGGTTGGGTCTTTCCATTGTCAAAAGTTTGACGGATCTGTTGGATGGGAGTGTGACCGTGGTCAGTGAGGAGGGCGTTGGTTCGTGCTTTACGGTGCGGGTGCCGTTGCAAGAGACGCTCCGGTCTGCACAGGGAGATGATACGTTCAATTGGCGTGCGTATCGGTTTAATCCTAAAGCCAAATTGTTGATTGTGGAAGACAATGCCATGAATCGTGAGATGCTGATGGCCGTTCTCGACGAAGTTGGTCTGACCGCCCAGGAGGCCGAGGATGGTCAGCGCGGCGTGGAGATGGCCCAAGAGATCCGCCCCGATTTGATTTTGATGGATCTCCATATGCCCATCATGGATGGTTTGAACGCCACCATGCTGTTAAAAGCCAATCCCTTGACCGCTGCCATACCCGTGATCGGCTTGTCAGCCGATGCCTTTGTGGAACGCGAACAGGAGGCCAGAGGTGCTGGTATCGATGAATTCCTGACCAAGCCGGTGGATTTGTCCAAACTGATTCCGATTTTCTCCAAATATTTGTCTCATCAACGGGGCGAGGGAACCAGTCCCTTTGCCTCGGAACGCCCTGTCATGCCTGCGGACCTGCGGCCTCAAATCCTTGCCGTACTCAATGAGTTGGCCCTCTTGCCCATCTATGAGTCAGGAAAAATTGTCGCGTTATGCGAGAGCCTGGAAGCCCTGTGCAATCCGTTCGTTTCTCCTTTCGAGACGCTTGCCAGTCAGATTCGTGATGCGGTCTTTACCAGGAATTCCAAGCGTATTCCCGATATTCTCCGTCAGGCTATTGAGTCTGTGAGTATCTTGTAAATTGACTGTGATCGTTATTATGGTAAATTTTATTATAAAAAGAATGGATTGGCTCTGCGAGGTCGTGATCCGCCTCCCTCGCAAGAGCCAAAACGATGATCAAGACTCATTAATGTAAGGGAATTGGAAAATATTTTCGAATATTGGAATTTTATGATTGTCTAATGTGCAATCTGCGTTTAAGATTTCAGCGTAGCCGAAGGGCAGAAAAAAAGAAAATCGAATTTCCCAAGCGTGGGGCCTCGTCTCAACTCGGTGAGACCATGCATGAGGGGACGGGAACCCATTTTTTTTTATCCTGAGTCGGCCTCGATACCGTTTCTTTGTACGGCGTTATTGGTGAGGAGTGTGTGAATCATGAGTGGCAAACAAGAGAAGACAAAAACCAAGACGATGGCGTTACACACGCCAATGCTCAACGAACTGGAATCCGGTCCATGGCCCAGTTTCGTTACGGACCTCAAGGAATATTCCAAAAAAAGACCAGTGATCGCACAACTCCTCAATCAGCTTGAGGAGTCGTATGAGAATAAGTGGAATTACTGGATTGGCAAGGTACACAATGCTCCTGGTTATGGGGGAGGCATCATTGCCCGTGTCTCGGAGAAAGCCGACAAATATCCAGGTCTGGCCAATTTCCACACTGTGCGCGTGATCGAGCCACCGGGTTGGGTCTATAACACCCAAGCCCTGCGCAACCTGGCGGATACAGCCGAGCGGAATGGCGCAGGTATTCTGCAATTCCACGGCATGACCGGGGATATCCTGTTGTTGGGTTTTGATGACGCAGGCTCGTTGCAATGTGTCGAAGATCTGATGCATGACGGTTGGGACATCGGTGGTTCCGGTGCGGCCTTGCGTACCCTGCAATGCTGCGTGGGTCCAGCCCGGTGTGAAATGGCCTGTTTTGACACCTTGAAAGCCACCAAGCACATCACAGATACGTTCATTCACTATCTGCACCGGCCTGAATTTGTCTACAAGTTCAAATTTAAACTCTCTGGTTGTAGCAACGACTGTTCCAACTCCATTGTCCGTTCCGATATGCCCATCATTGGCACATGGCGCGGTCCCATGCAGGTGGATCAACAAAAAGTGGCCGAGTTTATCGATGAGAAGGGATTGGAATACCTCATCGACAACGTCCTGACCCGCTGTCCCACCCGCTGCCTGTCGGTCAAAGGCAAGACCCTTGAGGTGGACAATGATAACTGTGTTCGTTGCATGCATTGCATCAACGTCATGCACCATGCCCTCAAGCCCGGCTTGGACAGAGGGATCACCATTCTGGTCGGTGGCCATCGTACTCTGAAAATCGGCGACACCATGAGTTCGGTCCTGGTTCCTTTCATGAAACTGGAAACCGACGAAGACCTGGAAGCACTTACTGATTTTATCGAAAGGGTCTGGGAGTTCTGGAATGACAACGGTATGGATCACGAGCGGATTGGTGAGTTCATCGCCCGTGTCGGCATGGGAACCTTCCTGAAGGGAGTGGGACTGGAACCCGATCCACGCATGATTCGTCAGCCCCGTACCACATCCTATATCAAGTTCGAGGAATTGGCACCGCCCAAGTCTGCTGGCGAACAGAAAAAGGATCCCCCGGTCTGGAATCGGGAACCCGAACCCGTTGAAACCGCATAAAAAAGGGTTGTACGTTTTGTGTGGTTATGAAGGATACCCTTTTGACACGAGAAGAGGTTTGAAAACATGAGCGACAAACAATTGGCTCCCAGAGACCAGGGGGCTCCAGATTATAATCAGCACCTCCATCCCCTCATGCTCAAGAACTATGGCGAGTGGGAATCCCATGATCGTCTGCGTCCTGGCGTGTTGGTGCATACGGCCAAGAGCGGGGACAAGCTGTATACGGTGCGGGCCGGATCTCCCCGTACCATGAGTGCCGATACCGTGCGCAAGGTGTGCGACATTGCCGACAAATATTGTCAGGGACATCTGCGTTTTACCGCCCGTTCCAACATTGAGTTTTTGTGTGGCGACAAGAATGACCTGGACGCCTTGATCAAGGCCGTCGAAGGTGATTTGGGCTGGCCCCTGGGCGGTACAGGTCCATCGGTTTCCAACATCCTGCATACTCAAGGGTGGCTGCACTGCAATCTGCCTGGTTCAGATGCCGCAGGTTCCGTGAAAGCCCTGATGGATGATCTGATCGATGAGTTCAAAAACGAAAGCCTGCCCAATCGGGTTCACATCTCCTCTTCGTGCTGTCAAATCAACTGTGCCAGCCATGGGGACATTTCGATCATCGTGCAACACCATCACCCCCCGCGCATCAACCACTCCAATATGCAAATTTGTGAATTGCCCAAGGTTGTGGCCATTTGTCCCGCAGCCGCCATTCGTCCCGCTGTGGTCAATGGCTATGAAAGCGTGGAAGTGGTGCAGGAAAAATGTATGTATTGCGGAGCTTGTCATGGTCAGTGTCCCAGCATGGAAATCCGTGATGCCAAAACCGATACCCTTTCCATCTGGGTA
>JAMOBH010000266.1:0-7903 GCA_039908085.1 Magnetococcus sp. YQC-5 | reverse complement strand
CCTGGACCCCTGATAGTAGAAAATTTCACATCCAGAAATGATTTCGGTTTCGATTTAACAAACGGGTCTGTCTGGCAAACTCGGATCATCCACCAAAGCCATGCCCGGCAAAAAAGCCTCGCGTTCCAACAAAATCAACCGATCCCGCAAAAGTGCAGCCAATTCAAAATCGAGATTGGCGGCTGCTTCTTTCATCTTTTTTTCCAACAGTTTGATCTCCCGGCCCAAATCCTTGACCTGGGATTTGACCTGATACCCGGTTCCTGTTTCCGCGACCTTAAGGCTGACTGTGACAGGCAGGGGAGTCGAGCCGAATGGATCTCCAGGCAGGTTCATGACCCCTTTACGCACCGAAACCGGAGTGATCTTGTGTTCCCGATTATAGATCTCTTGCAATGACCTGCGCCGACTGGTCTCTTTGATGGCTGCATTCATGGAGTCAGTGATCCGGTCTCCATAAAGGATCACCCGTCCTTCCAGATTACGGGCTGCTCGTCCAATGGTTTGAATCAACGAAGTCTTGGAACGCAGAAATCCTTCCTTGTCCGCATCCAGAATGGCCACCAAACCCGTTTCTGGTATATCCAGCCCTTCTCGCAAAAGATTGATACCCACCAACACATCAAACGCCCCCAAACGCAAATCACGAATGATTTCCAACCGTTCCAAAGTATCGATGTCTGAATGGAGATAACGGACCCGTATGGCGAGTCCCTCCAGATATTCTGTCAAGTCTTCTGCCATGCGTTTGGTCAAGGTGGTGACCAGCACCCGATACCCTTTGATCACAACGGATTGGATTTCAGCCATCAGATGGTCCACCTGCCCCTGGGCAGGCCAGATGGCACACATGGGTTCCAGCAAGCCCGTGGGACGATTGATTTGTTCTACAGCCACGCCACCGCTTAAAGCCAGTTCATAATCGTTCGGTGTCGCGGAGACATAAATGGTCTGCGGACGCATCTGATCGAATTCCTCAAATGTCAGCGGACGATTATCCAACGCCGATGGCAAACGAAAGCCATATTCCACCAAAGTTTCCTTGCGACACCGATCTCCCCGTGACATGCCTCGCACCTGGGGAATGGTGACGTGACTTTCATCCACGAACATGACTGCATTTTTGGGGAGGTATTCCAACACCGTCGGGGGGGGATCTCCAGGTGCCCGACCGGTCAGGTAACGACTGTAATTTTCAATTCCGGTACAAAATCCAACTTCACGCATCATTTCCAAGTCATGATACGTCCGAGTTTCCAGACGTTGGGCCTCCAGGAGTTTGCCCTGCTGCCTGAATAATTCAAGTTGTTTAGCCAGATCCTGTTTGATTTCTTCCATGGCGCGCAGGATCACGCCGCGTCGAGTGACGTAATGGCTGGCTGGAAAAAAATCGAAGCGGGATAATTCACGAACCGGTGTGCCGGTAAGGGCATCCACATAACGCATGCGTTCCACCTGATCCCCGAACATCTCCAGACGCACAGCGCGATTTTCTTCATGAGGGGGAAAGACTTCCACCGTATCTCCGCGCACCCGGAAGGTTCCGCGAGCGAATTCGATGTCATTGCGACGATATTGCATTTCCACCAATTTTTTCAGCAATACCCGTTGATCGATTTCGTGACCTACGGCCACCTCCATGGACATTTCCTGGTAGGAGTCGGGAGAACCGATGCCGTAGATGCAAGAGACCGAAGCCACGATGATCACGTCTTGTCTGGAAAGCATGGACCGGGTGGCACTGTGACGCAAACGGTCGATACGGTCGTTGATGGAGGAATCTTTTTCGATAAAGGTATCGGTGCGCGGGACGTAGGCCTCTGGTTGATAATAATCATAATATGAGACAAAAAATTCCACAGCGTTGTTGGGAAAAAACGCTTTCATTTCACCGTAAAGCTGTCCTGCTAAAGTTTTATTGTGTGCCAAGACCAGAGCAGGACACCCCAATTCCCGGATGATATTGGCCATGGTGAATGTTTTGCCTGATCCTGTCACGCCCAACAGGGTTTGATCGCGTTTTTTCGCCCGCAATCCTTCTACCAAGGCATGAATGGCCTTTGGTTGATCGCCACGAGGTGCGAAATCGGATACAAGTTCAAAAGAAGCTTTCATTGCAAACTATTAAAAAAAAGAGGGGGTCTGGGGGATTCATCCCCCAGGGTTTTGACTTTGATCTTGACTTTTGAAAACACTGCCCCAAAAAACTGTACTTCAAACACCCATGAACCCCATGCATCAGGCTTAATTTTGTACCATATACAAACTGCCAACCGTGGGTCTGCTGGGAAGTCTCAATCCGATCAACTCAATCAAAGAGTGCCATTTTACGGTTTTTTCCTGAAAAAGTCGATCATATTGTTCCTGGGTCCATTGCATGAACGGGGTTGGATTCAGATAGTGTTTAATAAAACGGATTTCGTAATGCAAATGAGGGGCGGTGGCGATGCCGCTTTGACCGGAAAGACCGATGATATCTCCTTTTTTCACAAAATCCCCGGAATGGACCAGTATTTTGTTCAAATGGGAATAGGTGGTACGAAATCCAAAATTATGATGCAGAGCAACCACTTGCCCGAAACCACTCAATCCGAACTTGTTGTTGTCAACACCGGCGAATTCAACCACGCCATCCGCAGTTGCCATGACCTGAGTATTCATTGTGGCTTGCAAGTCCACACCCGGATGAAACCGTGTAGTATGTAAAGTGGGATGAATGCGATAACCAAAAGGACTGTTGACACCCATATTGACAACCGGATAGCCCGTTGGAATACTGCTGATAAAAATCTGTTTTTGATTGCGGGAGAGGAGCAAAGGGTCCATATTATCCAGAAGAAGCTGATTGATCTGGGTTTCCAATGGAGTCATCCCTTTTTTGGTCCTGGGTTCGACGGCGTCGTGAAGAGATTCAAGCTCTTGCTGTGACGAGCCGTGGGATGCAGCGAACAAACCATCCAGGGCTTCCAGACTGGGCAGCAGATCCTGTTTGTGTGAAGGGATCCCAATGGCAAGGATCCTGGTAGCCATTTCATGGACGGCTTGCTTTTGCGCAACAGGAACCGGTTCGGTACGGATTGGAGCCACTGAGCTTGGCGTACCAAGCCAGATGCTGACGCCAAAACTGCCCAGCAAAGCTGGCACCAGCATCGTGAAAAAACGCAAAGAAATCCCGGTCCAGAAATTTTTTGCATCCGCCATGGCAGAAGTCGATACAGTTTGGAACGGATGGTTGCGTATGGATGCTGATGTGGGATATAAAGCTTGCATACGAAAGACTCCTCTGGTGTGAATTCTTGTACCCGATGTTTCTATCGGTTGAGATGGGTCAATCCATGAAGCAATTTCGTACCAACCAAGCCACAAAAAAATCCACCGCTCAGGCGTGACACCTCGGCAACTGGATGCTTTAACGTTATCAACATTCGGACAAAAGAAAAAAAACGTGAAAATATTAATAGCCGATGACGATACCAACAGTCGGATGGTTCTGACGACGATCCTCTCTCCCTATGGAGAATGCCATGAGGCAACCAATGGAACTGAGGCCGTGGCAGCGTTCAAGAGATCATTGGACGAAAACGCCCCGTTTCAATTGGTCTGCATGGATATCATGATGCCAGAAATGGACGGTCAGGAAGCGATCCTGGCCATTCGCGCCGAAGAAAAGGCCCATCATGTCTCAGCCAACGATGAAACCGTGGTGATCATGACCTCTGCCTTGGATACTTTGGATTCCATTATTCGTTCCTTTGATCAAGGGGGTTGCAATGCCTATCTTGGCAAGCCGATTCGCAAGACAGCCTTGCTGGAAAAATTGCGTAATTATTCCCTGATCTGATTGTCAGATACTCTTTATTATTGAATATCCAGCATTGGTTTTGCCATGAATCATTCAGTCCATTCAAAAACTGCGGTAAAGATACTGGAAGCATCACTTCCCCTGTTTGCAGCGCGAGGCTACAACGGGGTTGCCATGCGGGACATTGCCCAGACAGTAGGTATTACTGCTGCGGCGTTATACAATCATTTTCCCAGCAAGGAAACCCTGTACTTCAAGGCATTGGAATACGCCTTTGCCAACAAAGTGGATACTTTTGCGACCGACCTGGCCAAGGCCAAGGATCTGGATGGTCGTTTGCTGTGCATCGTCGTCTTTTGGATTGAAATTTTCAGTGGCGATGTCATACTGCGCTCCTTGCTGCAACGGGAAATGAGTGATGCCGACGAACAACGTCTGCAATTGTTGTTGGATCGGGTATTCTTACCCATTTACCAGGGTGCTGACGATACCATTGAGGAGTTGGCCAAGGGCAAAATGGATAAAAATTTATTATTCTTTGCCATCATTGGACTGATTTTGTCACATTTTCAGCTTACACCCATTCGCAAGCGTCTTCCTGGGGCCAAACCCGAACACGAAGACGCGGATGTCATCACGAGCCACATTTTAACGCTTTTGCGTCATGCGTTGCTGCTGGCCCATTAATGCCAAGGCTGGGGGATCTTCTCCCTTGCTGATCTTCATGACGAAAGCACTCTGTCCATCAGCACTGCTTTGACAGTTTTGATACGCCTGACTTGACTGCAAGGTCATCACATGAGGTTTATCCTGAACAGAGGGGGCGGGATTTCTCAATGAACAAAATACATAAAATCAAGGTTACTTCCGGCGTATATTGGGTCGAAATCCCAGAGGCAGAGCTTTATATTTTATGTGCCTGTCCAGCGGACAGCGTCAAACACTTGATGAAACGCGGATTGATCCTCACCGCAGAAAAAAACGGTGTTTGTTGTGAAACCGGTCCAAATGCCATTCTGTTATCCGATATTTTGCTACAAAACGGACATTTCGCCAATCTGGCAGAATTTCCAGTACTACAAATGTTGTATAGACAAGGATTGATTCTACCCAATCACCCCAACAATACCGGCGTGCGCCCACTCCTGATCGGTTCTTCCGAGCAGGTCACGGCCCAAATGAAATACATTTTTCGCGGCAATTACGGTTTGGTTTCGGTTGAGGAGATACAGGCAACAGGAATTTCTCGCAGTCGGGCTGAAGAAATGATGCGCATCAAGTTGCGTTTCGCTTTTGGTCATATTCATGGTTTTGATGAACTCCTGGACTCCTGTATCGTGGCCGACCAACCAGTGCCTTTGCGCAACGGAGTGATGATTCAGCGTCTGGACATGAACATTTTCGAGTTCGAGTATGCAGGCGAAAAGGTCACGGTGGATTTGAATCTCGCCCCTGAACAGGGATACGAAACCCCTTATCCTTTAGGTTTTCACCAAGTCAGACGTGAGTATTTTGCCGTCATTCATTCTGGCGAGGGGGATGGTTGGGACATCAATCGACCCAGCATGGCTTCGATCCTCATGTATCAGGGCAAACTGTATCTTATTGACGCAGGACCGAATGTATTGGGAAGTCTCATGGCATTGGGGATCGGAGTTGGTGAAATCGAAGGGATTTTTCACACCCATGCCCACGATGATCATTTTGCCGGCATTACCACGTTGATGCGTGGTGGACGGCGTATCAAGTATTTCGCCACCCCTTTGGTCCGGGGGTCTGTGACCAAAAAGCTTAACGCCCTGCTGGCCATGCAGGAGGAGGAATTCAACAACTTTTTTGATGTACACGACCTCAAAAGCGAGGTGTGGAATGACTATGAGGGGTTGGAAATTAAACCCATCATCTCCCCACATCCCATTGAAACTACAGTTTTCATATTCAGGACTTTGTCTGAAAAGGGATATCGATCCTACGCCCATTTCGCGGATATTGTCTCCAAATCCGTATTGCACAACATGATCACCTCGGATTCCTCACAGCCTGGGATTTCTCAAGAGTATTATACATCGATCATCCATAAATACCTCACGCCAGCGACCATCAAAAAACTGGACATCGGCGGTGGCCTGATCCATGGCACTGCCGAGGATTTTCGTGATGACCGCTCGGATCATATCATCTTGTGTCATACGGCACTCCCATTGACCGGCAAGCAGCGCGAAATCGGTTCCAGTGCCCCGTTCGGTTCCAAAGATGTCTTGATCGCCAGTCACACTGATTTTGCCCGCAAAGCAGCCATGGAATATTTGCGTTCCTATTTTCCCACGGCCCCGGATCACCAGTTGGCAGGTTTGGTGAACAATGATGTGGTGTCATTTAATCCCGGAACGATCATTTTGCGAGAGAACGAAAAACATTTAGAATTATGGTTGGTATTGACTGGAAGTGTGGAGGGCATTCAAGCCGAGCAGAATATTTACAGTATCATTTCTTCAGGGGGTATTTTGGGAGAGATGTCTGGACTCTATAATGTCCCTGCCACCATGACTTCCAGGGCAACAACTTTTGTTAGCGCATTGCGCATTCCAAAAAGCATATATCTTGGCTTTATCAAAAAAAATAATTATCAAGAACAGATGGAACGACTCTATGAGGGGCGCAATTTTTTACAGTCCACCGCGTTGTTTGGAGAAGCGATTCCTTATCTCAAACAGAACGAACTTTCACAAAATATGCGGCGTCATACCTATCAGCCCGGAGAAATAGTGGATTTGCATAAACAGAGCCTGGGGTTGATTCGTAGCGGATCTATGAATGAAATCATGGGAGATGAGGTTTTAGATACTCTGGGACCACGGGATTTTTACGGGGAAGAAGCATCGGTTTTTGATAGTACTGCCATTTATGGTTTGCGGGCGGTTGTTGCAACCGAGGTTTATGAGATTCCTGGTGCATGCGTGCGCGACATCCCGATTGTACGTTGGAAATTATTTGAATCCTCTGAGAAAAAGCGCAAAAGAATTCTGCACAACAGTGATGTCTGTTGAAGCTGGAGGGAGGGGAGATGGCACCTGCGGATCCTATACTTTCATCACCTGAAGAGTCGTCAAATGATACCAAAGAAATCACTGTTGAGGCGGCCTTGCATTGGTATCTGGAGCAGATTTCATCGCACAAATCACCACAAACCTATGAAAGAGAGCAGCGCAAGGCGCGACAGATTTCGGCACGTCTTGGACGACAGTTGTTGCGTGAGTTGACCCCGCTGGATCTTGCCGACTATCAGGATTATCGGTTACGGGAAGCCTCTGCTACGATTGTTCAAGGAGATTTGGCGTTATTGAAAGATCTCTGCGAGGTTGCGTCAAGACAATTGGGCGTGGCCCTTGAAGGCAATCCAGTCCATGGGGTGGCGCAACCCCGTCCGCCTGCGGTGCGTATGAGTTCATTGGCGCGCGGGGAGATGGTACGTTTACTGGCGGCCTGTGATCGACGCCCCACACCCATGTTGGGTTGGATCGTGAGAATTGCCTTGCAGACCGCCATGAGCAAAGATGAAATCCTGCGCGTCCGCAAAAATGATTTGAATTTTAATGAACGCATACTCACTATTACCAAATGGCTCAATCGTCCCATGCGTCAAATCCCTTTGACCAGGGAAGCCATACGAGTCTTTCTGGAAGCTGTACGTTATCCAGAACGTCCAATTGATGAAGATCTATTGTTTTATGGGGCTATGGGTTCTTTGGGCATTCGACGACCTTTGACCATTGACAAGGCCTTTCGCATGGTTTTGTTGCAAGCCCGCATCAAAGGATTCCGTTTCAATGACCTGCGTAATGAGGCCATCGCCCGTATGGAAAACGCTGGATTGAACGAGATTGAAGTGATGACAATTGCCGGACTTCCCTTGCCACGCATGGCCAAACGACCTGTACGACCATCTGTACATGAGTTGGTGGCACGACTGGATGCAGTGGGATTGGGAAATGCGTGATTCCTGGGCTTGATGTTTCGGCATCACAGAAAACCTTGGGGGGGGGGGGGGGGGGGGGGGGGGGGGGGGGGGGGGGGGGGGGGGGGGGGGGGGGGGGGGGGGGG
>JAMOBH010000265.1:0-7920 GCA_039908085.1 Magnetococcus sp. YQC-5 | reverse complement strand
CCCACCAGGGGCTTCGCCCCTGGACCCCACCAAGGGCTTCGCCCCTGGACCCCACCAGGGGGATAATCCCCCTGGACCCCTGATAGTAGAAAACTTCACATCCCGACATAGTTTCGGTTTAAAATAATTTTTTTGCTGTCAGCCTGAAAAAAGTGCCCTTCCTGGCTGCGCAGAATATAGTGTCTGCTCTGTTGCTGGTCTGTGTACCCTCCCAACCATGATACAAAAAACAGACCCGTCACGTAAAGCGTAACATGGAACAGGCTCTGTTTTGTCTTGACCTCCCGATTTTCCAGTTGACTTTTGAACGAGATGGCATCATTTTCACAGAATCATAAGTGCTGCGGACCATGCGACCATGTATCCATCTCAAACAAAAATTGCTGTGATTCTCCCATGTTACAATGAAGAAGCCTCCATTGCGCAAGTCGTCAATGAGTTCCGTCAGGTATTGCCCCAAGCAGACATTTTTGTTTACGACAATCAAAGCAGTGACAACACTGCGCTCGTTGCCAAACAGGCTGGTGCCGAAGTGCTAAACGAACCCAAACAAGGCAAAGGCCATGTGGTACGACGCATGTTTTCCGACATCGATGCCGACATCTACGTCATGGCCGATGGCGATGGCACCTATGACGCCCAGGCCGCACCCACGATGATCGAACTTTTGCTTACCAACCATCTCGACATGGTGGTTGGCCTCCGACAGGATGCGGGATTGCAAGAACAGTATCGCCCAGGCCATCGATTGGGCAACCAGATATTCTCCAATGCCGTGGCTTTTCTCTTTGGGTATGGTTTTTCCGACATGCTTTCCGGTTATCGGGTTTTTTCCAGACGCTTTGTCAAGACCTTTCCTGCCATCTCCAAAGGTTTTGAAATCGAAACCGAATTCACCATCCATGCCCTGCATTACAACCTGCCCTGCCAGGAAATCCCCACCCGATACTTTGCCCGCGCCCCTGGAACCAGCAGCAAACTGAATACCTTCCGGGATGGCATACGCATCCTGAAAACCATTCTGGTGCTGGCCAAAGAGGTCCGCCCGTTCGCATTTTTTGGCATGATCGCCTTGCTTCTGGCCCTCCTCGCGATTGTGTTGGCCATTCCCATTTTCATCACTTTCTTCAAAATCGGTTTGGTTCCCCGCATGCCAACCGCCATGCTCTGCCTGGGCATGATGCTCATGTCCTGCATCAGTATCACCATAGGAATTATCCTGGATTCCATCAGTCGCACCCGCATCGAAATGTATCGCTTGCACTATTTGCATTTCGCGCCCAGCCAACACGACCGCAGATCCACATCACAACAGGAATCCCCACCTTGACCGAAAAAAAAAACATCTTTGATCTGCCCCTGCTTTTGGCACTCGTCGTCATCCTGTTTTCCAGAGGCTTGATGAATCCCGACGTGGGCTGGCCAGACGCGGACCGGATCCTGATGGATGGCCTCTTCATGCATGATCTTCTGCATGACATCCCCTTCCAGGAACTTTTCCATCCCAATGGGTTTCACACCGCCTATCAATACGCCCTGCAATACTTCGCGCATTATCCTGCCTTGAGCCTGGGTGCCCGTCCCCCGCTTTTTCCCTTGGTGGAAGCTCTCTTCTTCACCCTTTTTGGCGTCCACGATTGGAGCGGCAAACTGAGCATCATCGCCTTTGCCATGCTTGGCACAATAGCCTGGTATGACCTGATCCGTCGATCTTATGATCGTCAAACCGCCCTGCTGGCCACCGGATTGCTCTTCACCACCCCATTCATAGTGCAATGGGGATGGTATCCCATGCTGGAAATACCCATCCTGGCCATGACTCTGCTCACAGCCAACCTGTTTTGGCGTTATACCGCAACCGGCAACCAGAAAACCCTCTTCTTGGCCGCCCTCTCTTTCAGTATGACCCTCTGGACCAAACAAGCCGCCCTGTTCACACTCCTTTGGTTCCTCCCATGGCTGGCCCTCTCTGGCCGACTGAAAACCATGATCGTACAAAAATCCACCTGGGGGGCTGTCATTCTGCCCCTGATCCTGACTCTGCCCGTGGGAATCATGACAGTCTGGATGGGTAAAATGAATCTCGCCGTCACCTTGCAGGGCATGGATCCGGCTCTCCAGGGGCTGGGTCTGCTCGATTGGGAGTATCTGCGCCAATACATCGATATTCTGCTGCAAAAACAACTGACACTTCCGGTCCTGTCACTCGCTGCCCTTGGCTTGGCCTCCGCAGCCTGGCACCGGGATCGAACAGCCCTTTTTTATCTGCTCTTGATTTTATCAACTTATATTTTTTTCACCACCATCAGAACCTATCGTATTGATCGATATACCATTTTCTGGGTGCCAGCCTTCTGTCTGTTTGCGACCTTGCCTTGGTATCATTGGCGTCACCACACCCCATTCAGACGACTCGGCTGGCTGCTCATCCTGTTGGTCATAGCCTGGCAGATCCGGGAAGTCCAGGCCAAAACTCCGGCCTTCACCTCCGGCTATCAAGATGCGGCCCGTATCGCAGCAACTCAATCCCGCCATGGCATGATCTTCATGGATGGGGTCAACAATGGTTATTTCACCTATTTTGTCCGCCTCAACGACCCGGACAAACGCCTTTCCGTGCTTCGCGGGGATAAGCTGCTCCACTCCTCCGCCATTTTTGCCGACTCCTGGACCGAGGTTCATGTCAAAACCCTGAATGAAATCAAAACGATATTCGACCAGTATGGCATCGACATCATCGTGGTCGAAGAGGCGAATTATGCCAACCTGGAAATACATCGCCTGCTGCGCGAGTTCCTGAAAACCGACCTGTTTGAACCCATCCGCGCCATCCCCATTGAATCAACCCGCTCCCAGTTGGCCCATCAAACCCTCCACGTCTATCGCTACAAAGAGGCCAAACCCCCATCGATCAAGGAATTCTCCATGTCGATTCCTTTGGTGGGCATGCGCTTTCAGCTCCCGGTCGGGGCCAAAACCGACCCCCAATCACCATGAACACCCTGAGGCCACCCCCCTCCAACCCGCCGATTCTCCTGACGGTCATCGACACCGAAGAAGAGTTCGATTGGCACCATCCTTTCCGCCGTGACGCCGTTTCAGTCACCGCCATGGATCACATTGGCCGCGCCCAAGAGATTTTCGACGCCTTCGGGGTTCGACCCGTCTATGTGGTCGATTATCCGGTCGCTTCCCAGGAAAGGGGTTTTGCCCCAATCAAAGAGTTCCTGCAAACCAACCGTGCAACTTTGGGTGCCCATCTGCACCCCTGGAACACCCCCCCCTATACCGAAGATCTCTGTGCGAACAACAGCTTTCCAGGCAATCTGCCCCGCCATCTGGAAGCTGCCAAGCTGCAAATCCTCGTAACCCAGATCAAACACTCCTTTGGTTTGACCCCCCTGGTCTACAAGGCAGGACGCTATGGAGTAGGTGCCAACACCGCCGCCATTCTGGAAGAACAGGGCTTCGAAGTGGATCTCAGCCCTTCACCCCCCTTTGATTTTCAAGGTGCGGGAGGCCCTGATTTTTCTGCTCATTCCAGTGAACCACACTGGTTCGGCTCGCGTCAGCAGCTCCTTTGTCTGCCAACCACCGGCGGGTATGTCGGTCCTTTTTCCAACAGGACCGCGCATCAATTATTCAACTGGAGCCGCCGTCCCCTGTTTAAAAGACTCCATCTGCCCGGCATCATGGCCAGGCTCGGCCTGCTGAACCGTCTGCGACTCTCTCCCGAAGGCCACACCCTGGACGAAATGAAACTGTTGACCAGAACCCTTCGGCACCGAGGGATGAACATCTTTTCTTTAAGCTTTCATTCTCCCTCGCTGCAACCGGGCAACACCCCGTATGTCCACAATGCCAGAGATCTGCAACGCTTTCTGGGACGCATTCAGGGCTATCTCGACTTTTTTCTGCGCGAACTGGGTGGGGTCTTGATGCCCCCCCTGGAGATCAAACACCTTTTACAAACCAAAGATTTTTGATTTTATGCGTATTTTACACATTCTGGACCACTCCGCGCCCTTGCAAAGCGGTTATGTGTTTCGTACTCTGTCCATCCTGCGACAGCAGCGGGCCATGGGATGGGAAACCTTGCAACTGACCGGTCCCAAACACTCCGCCAGCCCGCTTACAGAAGAAATGGCCAGTGACCTGCTGTTTTATCGCACCCCCCAACAGCGTACTTTTTCAACCCGTCTGCCCATTCTTGGACAAATTTCTGTCATTACAGCACTCAGGCAACGGATTCTGACCTTGGCCAAACAACACCAGCCTGACGTACTGCACGCCCATTCTCCGGTCCTCAATGGTCTTGCGGCCTTGTCCGCCAGCCGCCAGCTGGGCATACCCATGGTTTACGAAGTACGCGCCTTCTGGGAAGACGCCGCTGCCAGCCATGGCACAGGACGGGCATGGGGAGCGCGCTACCGCCTGACCCGCGCCCTGGAAACCCATGTCATGCGACAGGCCGATGGGGTCACGGTGATCTGCGAAGGTCTGCGTCGTGACATCATCAGCAGAGAGATTGCCGCCGAGAAGGTCACGGTCATCCCCAATGCCGTTGAAGCACAACGCTTTGCTTCTTCTCCTCCCTCTGCCCTGCCCCTGTTGCCCAATCTGGATATCGACGGCAAAGAGATTCTTGGTTATCTGGGTTCCTTCTACTCCTATGAAGGATTGTCTGTGCTGCTGGAGGCCTTGCCATCCATTCTGGCTTGCAGACCGCAGGTATTCGTGCTGTTGATTGGTGGCGGTCCTGAAGAAGAACGTTTGCGCCAACAAGTCGCCCGTATGGGATTGGACAAGCATGTCTGTTTTACTGGCCGCACGCCTCCAGAAGCGGCTCCCCATTACTATGCCATGACAGACCTGCTCGTCTATCCCCGCCTCCCCATGCGCCTTACCCACCTGGTTACCCCTTTGAAGCCCCTGGAAGCCATGGCCGCCAAACGTCTGGTTCTAGCCTCTGACGTGGAGGGACACAAAGAACTCATCACCCATGGCCAAACCGGATTTCTGTTCCAAGCCGGCCAGCCAGACGCCTTGGCCCGCGCCGTCATCGAACTGCTGGAAAACCGTGCCACCTGGGATCCGGTGATCAGGCAAGCGGAACGATTCGTCTTGCAAAAACGCAACTGGTCTGCCAGTGTGGAGGGCTATCGTCCCCTCTATGACCGTCTGCTTCAGACCCACGCCAAGCACACCATTCAAGTGCAGACACAACCATGAGAGACCTGCTTCTGATTATTTTTGTTCTTGGATTGCTTCCTGTAGTGATTTTCAGACCCTATATCGGGCTGTTGCTCTGGGCATGGATCAGCTATATGAATCCCCACCGGCTCACCTGGAGCTTTGCTTACAATTTTCGTTTCAATCTGCTGGTAGCACTTTTCACCATCCTGGGCATTCTCTATTCCATCCGCTTCAATTTCAAAATTCCCTGGAAGACACCAACCATTTCCATGTTTCTGTTTACTCTATGGACCAGTTTCACGGCAATGCATGCCTTTCGTCCTTTGGCTGCCGCCGACCAATTGGACCGCTTCGTCAAAATTCAGGTAATGATAATCGCGACTTATATCTTGGTGCAGAACCGCAGACATCTCATTTCACTGGTAGCGGTCATCGCGTTTTCCATCGGTTTCTATGGATTGAAGGGGGGAATATTTACCCTGACATCAGGAGGTAAATACCGGGTGATGGGACCAGAGTTTTCCTTTTTCATGGACAACAACACCTTTGCTCTGGCATTGGTCATGACGCTTCCTATGATTTATTTTTTGCAGCTTCAGGCCAAAAGCAGACTGTTACGCCTGGGGCTGCTGGCCCTTTCGCTCTTTTCGATACTCTCGATCCTTGGCACCTACTCCAGAGGGGGACTGATTGGACTTTCAGTTCTTGGTCTGGCATTCTGGTTAAAATCCAGAAGAAAATGGATCATTCTGGCGAGTGTGGCCACCTTGATTCCCGCCATCTATTCGTTCATGCCCGAACAATGGCACGCCCGAATGAGCATGATGTTTACATCCGGGTTGGAATCCATGCATTTTAAAAACAACAATGAATTCATAGAAAAAGAGTATCAGGATCTGCTCCCGATGGATCCGTTGGGATCACCAGTGCCAACAGCCAATTTTAAAATCTTCAAGCATGATACAGAACTCATGCAAGACAGATCTGTAAGTGGACGTATGGATGCATGGAGACTGGCCATCCTCATTGCCAATGACCGACCCTTTTTGGGAGGTGGATTTGGGGCTTTTGAACAACAAACATTTGACAGATACACACCTGGTGTATACCGGCATGCCGCACATAGTAATTTTTTTGAAGTAATCGGCGAACAAGGCTACTTCGGCTTTCTCCTCTGGATGATCCTGCACGGTTCGGCTTTGCTCACGTGCCGGTGGATGAACCGACATACCCGCCTCGAACCGGAACTGCTTTGGGCACGCGACCTGTCAGCCATGATTCAAGTGGGATTGATTGGATATTACGCAGCCGGAAGCTTCCTGAGCATGGCCTATTTCGACCTCCCCTATCACTTGATCGGCATTCTGACCATACTCAGGGTCTATACGGAAAATTACCTGAAAAACAAAAAAGAGACTCAATCCGTAGGCAAACCACTCCGGCATTATGCCTGGTCACGTGATTGACCAAGGCCATCCGGCCTTCCATTAAAGTCAGAACCATCTGAAAAGATTGGCAAATTGATGACTGCACATCTCGATCCAAACCCTGACAGGAGAGAGATTCCTGGATCTCACCAGGGGGAGAAAACCAACAAGGCAAACCTTGACCTGCACACACAGAATCCTGTATACTGATTTGAAAATAGTATCAAATTTTATAAAAGGCGAACAGAAAAACAGATGCCCAAAAATCTCAAAGAATTTTTTCTTATGTTTATCACTTTTATTGTGTTACTGGTACTCGCCGAGGTGGCACTTCGCGTCATCACCTCCTTTGCGATCATTTATGATATCGAAATGATCAAGTACGCACACCATCTGAAAAAACCCAGTTCGATTCCCGGCTTGTCGCATCAACACATACCCAACTCCAAGGCCCACCTGATGGGTCATGATGTGACACTCAACAGCCTGGGACACCGCAGTCCGGAACTGGTCAATCCCAAATCCAATCAAGAAAAACGGATTCACTTCATTGGAGATTCCTGTACCATGGGGTGGGGCGTACCCCAGAATGGCACGACATCCGCTGTGACCCGTGACCTGCTCAATCAAACGATCGGGGCAAAAACAGGCAAACATTTTGTTGATATCAATGCCGGTGTTGGCAACTACAATGCAGTATTCACCTCCAAACTGTTTGAACAGCAGGTGAATCAGGTCTCCCCGGATCTGGTCGTATTCAAATTTTATATCAATGACGCCGAACCGGATCCACAAAAATGGGACAACTTCATTTTCAGGCATTCCGTTCTGGCTGCGTTCATGTATTTGAAATATCGTTCGATCTGGGTGATTCGCAACGAAACTTTACCAGAATATTATGCCAAAACGTTTCGTCCAGGAACCGAAACACGCACCCAAGCCAATCTGGCCTTGCAAAACATCAAAAAAATATGTGACCTGCGCGGCATGCCGATGGTTGGATTGCTGGTTCCAGAAATGCATGATTTATCTAAAGAAGGCCCCTATCCACCGATTTATGCCATCATAACCCAAATGTTCTCCGATCTTGGCATCCCGTTGATCAACCCGCTTGACGAACTCAGGGCCACCTTTGGTGATCGTTCCACCAAGCCATGGGTGGCTGAGGATGATCCTCATCCAAGTGCGGAAGCGCATGCGGTCATGGCGCGTAAGCTCAGTCACTATTTGGCCACCTTGCCTTGGTGAATGGTCTCCTACTTCCAAGTGGGACAAACTGTTGGGGGGTCCAGGGGCA
>JAMOBH010000264.1:0-7940 GCA_039908085.1 Magnetococcus sp. YQC-5 | reverse complement strand
GGGGGGGGGGGGGGGCCTGTTCACCGCCCCCCCCAAGGTCTTGCATTTTAATTTTTTCGAAACATTAAAATTTTTTTACATAGATCTAAAGAAACATATTGAGTCTACATACAAAAACAAAGCAAACGTTCATTCCCAACCTAATTTTAATGAAAACGTAGCACAATTCGAACTCCGTTGCAATTTTTTTTTTGGCACCGTTGCAAATTGTTCACCTCAATGACTACCCCCCCATACCTGCATCCTGCATTGACCTGACAGCACCCATGAGCATTGCCACCTTGCCATCTGTTGTGCCTTTGTGTTAAGATTTGACCATCTGTATAAATGGCCAGATCACTTTTGAATGTTCGCACAGACACCCACACAGCAAAAATCTCATGTCCATCACTGAAAACACTGTCCGTCACGTGGCCACCCTGGCCCGTCTGGAACTCTCTGACGCCATGGTTGCGACTTGTACCGGTCAATTGTCCCGCATTTTGGATCTGATGGAGCAATTGCGCGACATCCCCACCGACGGAGTCACTCCCATGTCCCATCCCGTGGAGATGACCCTGCTGGAACGGGACGATCAAGTCGTCAACTCCAATCAACGCGACGCCCTGTTGGCCAATGCTCCAGATACCATGGAAGGGTGTTTCCGCGTACCAAAAATCATCGAATAAAGAATCCATCGGCTCATTCAACCCAGGAAACCGCCCAAACGTGGACATCACCACCTTGACCTTGGCCCAAGCCGCCCAGGCACTCGCCTCAGGAGAGTGTTCCTCACGGGAATTGACCCACGCCTGCCTGTCACGCATTGCCTGGCTCAATCCCGAACTCAACGCCTTCATCACAGTTGACGAAGAGGGAGCCATGCAGGCAGCAGAAGAGGCTGACTTGCGTTTCTTGCGCCAGGAGGCCGGACCATTGACCGGCATTCCTCTGGCCATCAAAGATCTTTTTTGCACCAAAAACCTCCGCACCACCTGCGGTTCAGCCCTGTTGGCCAACTTTGTTCCCCCGTATGAATCCACCGTCACCGCCCGCCTCAAGGCAGCGGGGGCGGTGATCCTGGGGAAAACCAACATGGATGAATTCGCCATGGGGTCTTCCAACGAAACCTCTTTCTTTGGGCCGGTACGCAATCCATGGGATCACAACCGCATTCCGGGCGGCTCGTCCGGGGGATCGGCGGCAGCCATGGCAGCGGGTTTGTGTATCGGTGCTCTGGGCACGGATACGGGCGGATCCATCCGGCAACCCGCCTCTCTGACCGGCATCACCGGACTGAAACCCACCTACGGACGGGTCTCACGCTTTGGCATGATCGCCTTCGCCTCCTCTTTGGATCAGGCCGGACCCATGACCCGCACGGTTCAGGACGCAGCCATGTTGCTGCAAGTCATGGCCGGCTTTGATCCCATGGATTCCACCTCGATCCAGGCCCCGGTTCCCGATTATGGGGCCCTGCTGGAACAACCCATCCATGGCCTGCGCATCGGCATCCCGGACGAATACTTTGGCGATGGATTGGATCCTGAAGTCCGGGCTGCCATCGAGGCCGTCGTGCAGGTCTATCGGGATTTGGGAGCCTTCATCATCCCGATCTCTTTGCCCATGACCCGACACGCCATCCCGACCTATTACATCATTGCCCCAGCCGAGGCCTCTTCCAATCTGGCCCGTTATGATGGCGTCCGTTTTGGCCATCGTTGCGCCAACCCCAAAGATCTCAAGGATTTGTATTGCCGTACCCGTGCCGAGGGATTTGGCGATGAAGTCAAACGCCGCATCATGTTGGGAACTTATGTCCTCTCTTCCGGCTATTATGACGCCTATTACCGCAAAGCCCAGCAGGTGCGACGTCTCATTGCCGATGATTTTGCCAGGGCCTTCCAGGAACATGACCTGGGGGTGATCCTCACCCCGACCGCCCCGGAAACCGCCTTCTTGCTGGGGGCGAAAAATGCCGACCCGGTCAGCATGTATCTTTCGGATATTTATACCATCAATGTCAATCTTGCAGGAATGCCGGCCCTTTCCATGCCCTGCGGATTCGACGCCAAGGGATTGCCCATCGGTTGCCAGCTCATGGGTCGCCCCTTGGATGAGGCCACCATCCTGGCAGCAGGCCATGCCTATCAACAGGCCACCCATTGGCATGTCACCAGACCTGGGGAGACGACATGACGCACATGACTCAGGATTCCCGTTTTGAAATCGTGATCGGACTGGAAATTCATACCCAACTGCGCACCCGATCCAAAATTTTTTGTGGGTGTCCCAACCAGTTCGGTGCCCCACCCAATACCCAGATCTGTCCAGTCTGCGCCGGTTTTCCAGGCGTATTGCCAGTTCTCAACCGGGAAGTGTTGAACATGGCCATCAAGACCGGATTGGCCTTGAAGGGACAGATCCGTTTGTATAATGAATTCTCCCGCAAAAACTATTTTTATCCCGATCTGCCAGCAGGATATCAGATTTCCCAATTCGAACTGCCCATTGTCGAGCATGGGGAACTGATGATCGAGCCGGAAGGTGCCCAACCCAAGCGCATCGGCATCACCCGGATTCATATGGAAGTGGATGCGGGAAAAAATCTGCATGAAGGGATCCAGGGGGCTTCCTGGGTTGATCTCAACCGCACGGGCACGCCGCTGTTGGAAATCGTCACCGAACCCGACTTGCGTTCAGGGGCCGAAACCGGGGCATTTCTCAAAAAACTGCGTTCCATTGTTCGTTATCTGGACGTGTGTGACGGCACTATGGAAGAAGGATCCTTCCGCTGTGACACCAATCTGTCAGTCCGACGTTGGGGAGATCCCCAACTGGGCAAACGGGTGGAAATCAAGAACCTCAATTCCATTCGCAATGTCATGCGGGCCATCGAATTTGAATCAGAGCGTCAGATCGAGCTGATCGATTTTGGTGAACCCGTCATCCAGGAGACCCGTTTATGGGATGCCAATCAAAATCTCACCCGTCCCATGCGTGGCAAGGAAGAGGCGCATGATTACCGTTATTTCCCGGAACCGGATCTGCCACCTGTTCGTTTGAATCCAGAGCGTATTGCAGCCATTCGTCTGGCCATGCCAGAATTGCCGGATGAAAAATGTCTACGTTTCCAAAATAATCTTGGCCTCTCAGCGTATGATGCCGGGGTGTTGACAGCCAGCAGGGAAATGGCGGATTATTTCGAGACCGCATTGACGGCGTTTCCTGATGTGGATCCCAAGGCTGTGGCCAACTGGGTGACAGGGGAGTTGTTGGGACGTCTCAACAAGGAAGGATTGGATATTACCCAATCTCCGGTCCAGGCCCCCCATCTGGCCACTTTGACACGGATGGTGCAAAACAACGTCATTTCAGGTAAAATTGCCAAAACCGTGTTTGCCCGCATGTTTGAACAGGGTGGAGACCCCCAACAGATCGTTGTCGAGCAGGGTTTGACCCAGGTGACGGATCAGGGGGCCATCGCAACCGAGGTGGAGAGAGTATTGGCAGCCCACCCGGACAAAATCACCCAATACCGGGCCGGAAAAATTCAACTGTTGGGTTTTTTTGTCGGTGAGATCATGAAAGCCACCCGTGGCAAAGCCAATCCAGGGGTGGTCAACGCATTATTGAAAAGCAGGTTGGAGACGTGATAAGATCTTGGGGGGTGGTGAACCGTCCCCCAATCCTCCCCACCCTTTTTTTTAAAAAAAATTATTAAAAAAAAAGAGGGGGTCTGGGGGATTCATCCCCCAGGGTTTTGACTTTGACTTTGACTTTGACTTTGACTTTTTGCCCGAAGGGCATCCTGTTCTTGACAAATACGCCTGTCAGACAGCAAACAAACACTCGGCAAGACTTGGTTTCAACATCTTCAAACAAAGATAACACACCCCGTGGAGATGCCATCATGCAAACAGGAATCATATCTGAACTAACCCAAAGGACCATTGACTTCAGCATTCAGGCTGAACGAAGGCTCTTTCAGACAACCAAGGCAGAAGTGGCTGAGACCTTGGATGTCAAGCCGTTTGTCAATCACATGGTCAGCCAGGCCAACGCCCAATCTTTCAAACTGAATATTTCTCAAACAGCCCAGCAAAAAGCCGCCATGTCGAGTTAGACCGAGCGAACCAAAGACCTGAATCGTCATACCCGTATTGCGTCATATACAACGAGAAGGTGGGGGAGTTGGATCAATTGGAGACAAAAGTGACCCATTCCATGCGTCACAGCCATGCCGAACCGCCCCCCCCCACTTGGCCAGGGTTGCCTTGGCATACGAGATGGCTGATTGTCTGGTGCTGTTTGGCGTGCTGGATACCCATGGCCTGTGCCGAAGAGGCTGACTCTTACCCTGTCAAAATCACGGCCAACCTTCCTTATGTTGATCTGCCCAAAATCGACCAGGGACGCGATGTTCGCCTTCAGCGCGATCAAAACACCGAAAGCGTGCTGGATTTTGAATTTTCTTTCATTTCGCGCAAATGTCCCCCTTTTTGCATTCAACCCATGACGCTGAGTCCAGGGGTGGAGACCATCGCCGAACTGGAAGTGATTGACGCGATCAAACGCATCGCCCAAAAGGATGATTCCATCCTGTTGATTGATTCCCGAACCGATGAATGGCTCAAAAAGGGCATGCTGCCTGGAGCCATTTCCATTCCCTGGACCTTGCTGCATCACAAACACACAGACAAGGCAACGTTGATGGAAATCCTGGAAATGCAATTTGGCGTGGCCAGGGAGGATGACATGCTCAATTTTCAGCATGCCAAAACCTTGATATTTTATTGCAACGGCAACTGGTGCGGTCAGTCTCCCACGTGTATTCGCTCGCTGTTATTGCTGGGCTATCCGCCCCATAAACTCAAATGGTATCGGGACGGGATGCAGGCCTGGATGATGTTGGGGTTGACGGTTGTGAAACCACAGGAATCCAGTGCCCCCCAACCCCAGGAAAAACCAAAAGAGGCCAAAGAGGCCAAAGAGGCCAAAGAAGAACCAACAAAACCCACTTCCATGGAACCGCATTGATGGATTGACAAGGATACACCAACAAACCCCACTTCCATGGAACCGCATTGATGGATTGACGAGGATACCCAAAGCCATGTGGCGCAACCGCAGTCTGATCTTTCCTGCCATCACCTTTTTGCTGCTGGCCATTGGCGCAACGCTGGCGGTGGGCTATACGATCAATTTTGCCATACTGGAGGATGTCCTCCAGGAACGCATGGTACGTCAGGCCCAGCAGGTCAGTCGTGATGTCCTGCTGGCCCTGGAGCATAAAGTGGAACGGCTGGAGAGATTCAAGAACTCCTGGATGGCCAATGCCACCTGGTCCAGGGAGGCCGAAAACGATCCCAGACTGGTGGACAAACAACAGGAAGAGACGCCGGATCTCATGTGGCACCAGTTAAGCACGCTTTTTCCTCTGTGGGGAGTTGATTTCATTCTGCTGTTGGATCCCTCTGGTCACGTGACCCATCGCATGCCGGCTGATTTTGGGGGAAAAGAGCCATTATCCTCTGAACTGATAAAACGTACACTCTCCCAAACCAGCGATGAGCGTGCGGTCTGGCATGTGGCCCAGGCTGCGAATGCCTGGCAAATCATGCTGTTTGCCCCCATCAAAATCGCCCCTGGTGACGGTTTTCATCGAGTGGTGTTTGGTCAGGGCTTGAACAAGGTCATCACTCAACTCCTGCATGAAAATCCTGACCGTCCTTTTTTCATTGCTGCGACCGATGGCACGACTGCCGGTGCCACGACCGCATGGACCGAGGCTCCTTTTCAACCTGATATTGCCCGTGCCATCATCCGTGAAAACAAGCCACGCATGATGTTTGACAGCAGCTTGCCCATCAATCTCTATTATACTCCGATTGCTTTTCTGGACCAGACATTCAGTCTGGTGGTTCCCGTGGCCCTGGACGAGGTGCGTCAGGTCTTGACCAACAGCAGACAAAGGCTGTTTGGTTCCATGATATTCATCATTCTCCTTATGGTGGGTTTGGGCATGGCCATGGAGCGCATCTTGTTGCGTCCTTTGCGAAATCTGCGTCAAAAGGCTGCCATCATGGTACGGGCCTGTTCCCGTGAAGAACAGGCCCTGTATCTCAACCCCGAAGAGCAGGGCAACGAAATCGTCATGCTGGAACGGGCCATGGAAGAGGCCTCGATCAAGCTTTATGCCCATGTTGCCCACCTGGTGGATACCAAACATTTGCTTGAAGGATTGGCTCTCAAAGATCCGATCACCTCGTTGGGCAATCGGCGCATGTTGGATGAATTTTTGGGGCTGACCCTGGGATCCTGCAAACGCAAACAACGACAAGTGGCGGTGATTCTGCTGGTCATGGATACTTTGGAAAAACATCCTGGCAGGTTGACCATCGATGAACACAACGTGTTGTTGCGCGAGTTGGCCGCTCGATTGTGCAAACAGTTGCGCGGCGAGGATCTGGCTTTTCGTGTGCAGCACAACGAATTCGTGGCCTTTGCCCCGGAGTGCGGCGATGAGGAACAGGTTCTTTCTCTGGTGTATCGCCTGCATCGCAGCCTCACCAAGCCGTATCAGTTAAGTGAGACACGCTCCATCAACAGTGCTGTTCATATGGGCGTGGCGGTTTTTCCTGGTGCCGGGGAGCAGGAGCAGACGTTGTTGGCCAATGCCCGTGCCGCACTGGAAACAGCCAGACAGGGAGGACGTTATCCTTTTTCCATCTATAATTATCCCCATGCCACACAAGAAAACGAAGCAGACGATGAAGAGTGAGCTTTTGCCAACAACCATTGCCAAACCTGTTTGGATGAAAGTTACCCGGAGTACAACATGAGCCAACGTCGTCTTATTGCTTTCGATTGGGCTTTGAAACGACTTCTACGCAACAAGGCCAATTTCGAGGTGCTGGAGGGCTTTTTGAGTGAACTGCTCTCCGATGAAATACGCATCGTTGATATCCTGGAGAGCGAAAGCAACAAGAAAAATGCCCGCGACAAGTTCAACCGCGTGGACATGAAAGTCAAAAACAGCGAGGGCGAACTGATCCTGATCGAATTGCAATATGAACGGGAGTTCGATTATCTTCAACGGATACTTTTTGGCATCGCCAAAACCATCGCCGAGCATGTGGATGAAGGAGAATCTTACGAAAAAGTCCCAAAGGTGATTTCCATCAGCATTCTTTACTTCGATCTTGGACAGGGCAAGGATTACATATATTTTGGAGCCATCTCGTTCAAAGGGTTGCATACTGAAGAGGAATTGATCCTGACTGAAACACAAAAGGCGTTGTTCAATCGGAAATCCGTCCAAGAGATTTTCCCTTCCATCTATCTGATCCAGGTCAAACGATTCGATGAAGTCGCCAAAAACACGCTGGACGAATGGATCTATTTCTTGAAGAGAGGAGAGATCCGCGACGAATTCACCGCCCGTGGCCTGGAGAAGGCCAAAAAAGTCTTGGACATCCTGCAACTCTCTGACACCGAACGCCAAGCCTATGAACAGTTCCAGGAAAACCTCCGCTCCCAGGCCAGCATGGTGGCGAACACCTGGAAGGCTGGAAAATTGGAAGGTAAAAAAGAAGGTATCGAGGAAGGCCGACAGGAAGGCTTCCTGGAAGGCTTCCTGGATGGTCGCAAGGAAGGTGAGGCTGCCATACTCTTGAAACTGATACGCCGCAAATTCGGCCAAATGCCTGATTGGGTGATCGAGAAAGTGCAGACGGCGAACCTTGATCTGCTCGGAGCGTGGAGCGAAAATGTCTTGTTTGCAAACTCTGTGGATGAAGTATTCACCGACCGGTACTGACCCTGCAAACGCCTTGCTCCAGTACCCTTCCTAACGGTCATGTCGCGACTTGCGACGCCCCCGATGATGAAAGATAATCACAGGTGGGTGGCGACAGCGAGATCGCGCATGGAAATGGAGGCCCCAACCCTGATATCTA
>JAMOBH010000263.1:0-7987 GCA_039908085.1 Magnetococcus sp. YQC-5 | reverse complement strand
GGCGGCTTTGCTCAATCATCAACCGATCCCTTTCAGTCACGGAATCCCGGAACCATGGCCAATTCTGCCTAAAATCGAGGGGATATGAAAAAACCTACCCTTGTAAGGATTCATCCCCCAGGGTTTTGCTTTTGACTTTTTTTTCTTACCCAAAGGGCATGATTCCAATCAACTCAACCAGGACGACTCATGGTTATTACGCGCACTCCATTTCGTGTCAGTTTCGCTGGTGGTGGCAGCGACTTGCGGGACTATTACAGGCACCGTCCTTACGGGGCCGTAGTCAGTGCAGCCATTCAATCCTACATGTATATTGTCATTCATCCTTATTTTCATGACAAGATCCGCATCAAATATTCTTGTACTGAAGATGTCGATTCCATTGACGATATAAAACATCCAATAGTACGTGCTGCATTGCATAAAGTGGCCATCAGCACCGGAATTGAAATCGCCTCGTTCGCCGATGTCCCAGCCGGTACAGGATTGGGATCTTCCAGTGCCTTCACAGTCGGCCTGCTCCATGCCCTGTATGCCTTCAAAGGTCAACGTGTCACTCAGGAACGTCTGGCCCATGAGGCGTGTGTCATCGAGATCGATCTGTTAGGCGAACCTATCGGAAAACAGGACCAATACGCGACAGCTTTGGGCGGAATCAATTACCTGCGATTCAATGCGGATGAATCCGTACAAACAGCTCCCATATCCCTGGATCGAGCTGGTTGTGAAGCACTTGAACAAAAATTGCGTCTCTATTATACAGGAGGACACCGTTCGGCCAGCACAATCCTGTCAAGACAAAAAAATCATCTTGCCAGTGATGAGAAACTCAAAGCCCTCGACCAAATGGTACAGTTGGCCGATGAACTGCGAGGACGTTTCCATCAGTGGGATCTGGCTTGTTTGGGGGACAATCTGCGCCAGGGGTGGCAGTTGAAACAACAATTAGCCCATGGTATCGGCACGGATCACGTCAATGGCATGCTGCAACGTGCTTTGGAACTGGGGGCAGCTGGAGGAAAATTACTGGGTGCAGGGGAAAGCGGCTTTTTATTGATTTATGCGGAAGAACACGAGAAAATCATGGCGGGTTTGGGGTGTCGCAGCCTGCCGTTTCGTATTGATCGTGAGGGCACACGGCTGATGACACCGTTTACGACTGCATTCCAGTCAAACTTCCTGGGGAGACGGTGAATCTTTCAAATGGCCTCTTAATATGCAAATGATAATTCGTTGACCTGCATTTTCCATATAAAATCCCTTCAAAATGAAATGGTCCCCCTCTTCAGTGACCATTAAAACCGTCGATTTCACAATCAACATACACCTTGGACCATACGGACGACCTATGAGAGAGGTTTATGAAACATCCGGAGTGGATTTGGTACTTTTCATGCGGATTTTTTTTGGAGGAGATTTGACCATCGCGGATAAAGATGCAAGACAAACCAAGCTATGGGGTTTGGGTCTGATGGAGTCCCCCTCCATCGTGACAGATCTTCTGCTTTCCGATGGAGGGGGATTTTGGAGAATCAAGTCATGCAGATCAGGTGAAAATCGGCTGACCCATATTGGTGGCATCACACTCCAATTGTGGGGTCTGACTTGAATTGGAGAGGTTTTTCACATAAATCGAGACTTGGCTTTCCAGCTTGGTCCGCACCACCTTCACGCCAGTTCCACGCAAACATTTGCACAAGGAATAGGTGAAATAGCCCCGTCGCACCCCGCCGATGACATTCTCGCCCGATGTTTGGTCTGATTTGCACCCTGCCCACAGAATATGGTTCATTTTGGGCACCAGGACGCTGGTTCTGCTGGTTCTGTGATGAAAAAGCTTTCGGGAAACCAGACCAGGCTTGGCATCCGCGAAAAAGGAATAATCCAACGAGGGAGTGATGCTGCGGATACTGGTTGTGTTCTCACCGCCGTCACGCAAACCACGGGTGGCGGTCCCGGAATGACAGGAATCAAGAAACACCTCCAGGGTGATCTCGTTGGGATTGATCGTTTTGAACAGTTCCGCCAAGGTGTCGTCGGTGATCATGTCACTGTCAACACGCATATCCTGTGGACAGATGGTTTCGTCCTTGCCATCCACCTCCTCGCCGTTGGTATCCACCACATACGAGCCGTGGCCTGAGTAATGGAAAATCAAAAGATCTCCTTTTTTGGCACCTCCGACCAACCATTTGAGACCATCAAGAATCTTGGCGCGAGTGGCGTTCCCATCCGTCAGGATACGCAAATCCCCTGGCCGTGGTTGAATGACATTGAGTGCGGTCAGGGTATTTGCCATGTCTTTGACATCATTGACACACCCGCCCAGTGGATTGATGTGGGCATATTGGTTGATTCCCACCAGCAACGCTTTTTTGGCCATGTTTTTCCCCTTTTGGTAGTTGAGATGATTGATTGAAGCAACACATTTTACAAAAAAAGAAAAAAAATAATTATATCTACAATTAAAAAAATTGCAGAAGAACGGTTTCAAGCAAATATCATGGTTAAATATATGATTTTTAAATAAAAATCAGTAACAATACCTCGAACACCCACGATTTGTGATTATTTTTAGCCATGCTTTTTTCTGCGAACGAATAATAAAGAACGAGAATGACTAATGCAAGCTTTTTTTGTCACAAAAAAAATAAATTTGATTGTTGTTTTGGTTTGCACTACTTCAAAAAAATGCACAATTTTCAAATATTTGGATAGTGATAAAATAGAATCTAAATTATAAAATTACTTTATTATAATATAAAAAATAATTTTAACAATATTTGTAAAAACCATACACTTAAACCTTGACCACAAAAACGCACACATACGACTGACGGTTTGCATGCTTGACGCCCATGCAAATACATTTCCTTGCATGCTCAGACAATGGTGTGATAATCTTTCAAAATAGAGAACACACATGATGAAACATGATTCCCTCCCCACCTCCAACTGCTTGTCCTGCTTGAAGCGGGAGGAGACTTTTTTACCTGAAGGACATCCTGTTTCAACATGCCTCCTTTACTGATTTTATTGCTGTTGCCCTGTTTGGGTGGAGGGGTGATTGCCTTGCTCCCCTCTTCCATGATAGGGACAATCCGTCAAACAGCACTCGTGACAGCCTCGGTCACTCTGGCCTGCACCGTGTGGCTGGCAACCCGCTTTGTCGACACACAAAGCGATCTGCAATTTTTGCTTGCAACCCCCTGGCGTCCACAAATGGGCAGTTATTTCGCCCTGGGGGTCGATGGCATCTCTCTGCCCATGCTCCTGTTGGCCACTCTCCTTTCTTGGGTGGCCATCCTCGCCTCTGGCGGAATCCATGCACGCATCAAGCTCTATTACATCCTGATCCTGCTTTTGGAATCAGCCATGCTCGGAGTCTTCATGGCCCAGGATTGGTCCCTGTTTTATATCTTCTGGGAACTCACCCTCCTCCCCCTGTTCTTCCTCATCAATACCTATGGCGGCAAACAACGCAATCAGGCATCCCTCAATTTCCTGCTTTATACCATGGGCGGTTCGGTTTTCATGCTGATCGCTCTGCTGTTGGCTTATGATGCCCTGGATATTCATACTTTCCTCATGCGCGAAATGGCCGATGGCCTGCATCACCTCTCCAGACAACGTCAAATCCTGATTTTCATCGGTTTTCTGATCGGATTCGGGGTCAAAATGCCCATCTTTCCCCTGCATGGCTGGTTGCCCCTGGCTCATGTGGAAGCTCCCAGCCCAGTCAGCATCCTGTTGTCCGGTGCCCTGTTGAAAATGGGTTCCTATGGTCTGATCCGCGCATCCGTGATGCTCCCTGACGCCATGGTCGCCTTGCAGGGATTCCTGGCCACTTTGGGCATGATCAATATCCTCTATGGAGGGGTGCTGGCGTGGCGACAAATGGATCTCAAAAGAATGATCGCTTATTCTTCGGTCAGCCATATGGGATTGGTCGTGCTGGGAATCGCCACTTTGAATCAGGCAGGAATCACCGGGGCACTCCTCCAAATGGTCTCCCATGGCGTGACCGCAGCAGGCATGTTCCTGATCATCGGTCTGCTTTACGAACGTACCCATACCCGCGACATTCGCGATTATGGTTCCCTCACCCATACAGCACCCGCTTTTGCCTTTTTTATTGCCATGGCCTTCATGGCTTCCGTGGGAATTCCCGGCACAGCTGGATTTGTCGCCGAATTGCATGTCATGATGGGCACTTTGCAGCGTTGGGGGTGGGTCGCGGCTCTCTTGAGTGTGGGCATGTTGGTTGGCGCAGCCTATGCCCTGCGGACGATCGGGTGTTTGTGTACTGGTCCAGAACGTCAGGAGTTGCATCCCATCGCTCCAATGCGTACCTCCGAACTGGCGGCTTCCGGTTGTCTGGTTCTGGTGATCGTCATCTTGGGGTTGGTGCCCGCACCCATCCTGGGCATGATGTCCGCATCCTTGACACATTTTGGCGACATTTTTGCCGATTATTGAATGTTTTTATAAAAATCATTAAAAAAAAGAGGGGGTCTGGGGGATTCATCCCCCAGGGTTTTGACTTTGACTTTACGCCAAAAACCTTGGGGGGCGGTTCGGCCCCCCAAACCCCCCACCCTTTTTTTTTATTAATTTTTTTTCAACCCCAAAATCAACAATCAACCGGAAATCGATGCATTCAAACTGAGACCAACAGGCATGTCCAATACAGAAACACCGCTTGATCCACCTTCCGAACGAATCCTCCAGGCCATACATCACCTGGAACATCTCGTACCAGGTCAGGCTGTCATCACTGATTTTGTCCATCACAATACCCTGCACGGCTTCCAGAAATTCCCTTTTCCGCAAGCCTTGGCCGAGGCGCGGAAAATCACAGGCATTTATGGTTATCTTTCCCTGACACGATTTCGCTTGCTGCTCAAACAGGGACGCATCACCCACGACGACTTGGACGCCGTCATCGCCGATGACCCTGAATTGGCCGCAACCGAACGGGTTGGACCAACATCACGTGGTCAAATCGTGCGTCTCGTGCTGGAACATGACCTTCACCCCCTCTCATCAACACAATTGACGTGGGAAATCAACGAACGCAAGGCATTGACCCGCGCTCATCCTGATATCAACGAAACAAGTCGTCAACGTTACGTGACCATGGGCGAAAGTCAGGCAATAAGCGATTTGTGGCACGCCTGCCTGGAACTCTTTGAATTGCAACACAGCGAATGGTATCGAGAACATCAACTGGACCTCTCTGCCGAAGAACAGCTCCAGTTCCCATCTGAAGCCGGGTCAGACCAGGATCATGCGCGACAACAAACCATCATCCAACAGATTCGCAAAGAGGCCGACCAACATTGGGAAGATCTGACCAGCCAGGTGGGCGTCACCATGACCTTGCGGGGGCTGTTATTGGCTTTGACCGGAGAAGACATCCTGGAGGAACAACGCGCCTATCTGTTGCGTGGTCTGGCCGCCTTTTTGGATCTGGGAGTGGCCAACTGGTCCCTCCCGGATCGCAAGCAGGGTTTTTATTCAGCCTGGAAGCAGATGGCCTTGGCAGAACACGCCTTTGTCCTGGAGGAGATGCCTCACTGGCATAATGACATTGCGGATTTGCCACCCACAGCCATGGAGGCGATACAGGCCTGCTTGAACAAAATGGGCTTGCCGGAAGAACGCTGGGGGGGATATCTGGAACGGCTGGCCTTGGAATTGCCCGGTTGGTCCGGCATGATGATGTGGCGTGCTTTGCGGCCCAATTATCAGGGCATGGCGGTACAAGTGGAGATGCTCGATTATCTGGCGGTACGACTGGTGCTGGAGCGGTTGTTTGCCATACGTTTATGTCGTATTCACTGGTTACTGGAACCCTCACTGGATACCCTTGGATGGTATTTCCGCCATCAGCGAGGAGAATTATATGTGCGTTGGTCGCTGTTTCATAAGGAATTGCCGGAATTTCTCGCCACACGCGCCTCACGTCTGCTCCATCGCCCGCACGACGAGACATCCCTGATTCTGGAATGGCAAAAACTGGCCTTTGCGATTTGGACCGGACAACAACACACAGGCATACTGTCGGGTCATGCGCATGGAGCGCGGGATCAGGCTTGGCCGCTGTTTTTGTTGGCTCAACACCTGGGCATGAGTGGAGCCGAGTTGCGTCAGGGGGGACGTATACAAGCTGAACAAATGCGCGCCTGTCTGGCCAGTATCCATGACGAAAAAGCCGGTTATCTGTGGTTGCAAGCTTATGAACGGCACTACCGGAACCAGATTTTCGCCGCCTTGCGTGCCAATCAGGGTCGTGGACGTTGGCCGCGTCGGGATGTCGCTCCCACAGCACAAGTCATTTTTTGCATGGATGACCGTGAAGAGGGCATCCGTCGTCACCTGGAGGAGCGGGTTCCAACGATCGAAACCTTGGGGGCTGCCGGATTTTTTGGCGTACCCATCCATTGGCGCGGCCTGGATGACACGGTTTCTTCAGCTCTCTGTCCAGTGGTGGTCACACCTTCCCATGAAATTCATGAATATCCAACGCCAGGGAGTGAAGGGCTGTATCAACGCCATCGACAACGGCGCAGGTGGCGTTTATGGTGCAAAACCAAACTGTTTCGCGATTCGCATCGTGCCTGGCTGGCACCGGTGGTTTTGCCATTGTTGGTTGGTCCGCTGGCTTTGGTGACTTTGGCGGGCAAGTTGTTGACCCCTTGGCTCTGGGGTCGATTGAGTCTGACTGTGCGGGAATGGTTCGAGAGATCTCCCCCGACAACCGTGACCCTCACGGCTCTGGATGATGGTTCTCTGGCATCTCCCAAGCAACCACGACGAGGATTTACCGACGAAGAGCAGGTCGGTCGTGTGGTGGGATTTCTGCGCACCATTGGTTTGACTTATGGATTTGCACCGTTGGTAGCCATTCTGGGACATGGTTCCAGCAGTCAGAACAATCCACATTTGGCAGCGTATGATTGCGGGGCGTGCAGTGGGCGTCATGGGGGGCCGAATGCCCGACTGTTTGCGGCCATGGCCAATCGTCCCGATGTGCGTGAACGATTGCTTGATCATGGAATCCATATCCCGGCGGAAACCTGGTTTATCGGTGGGGAACATGATACGGGCAACGAAACCATTCAATGGTTTGATGAGGAATTGACACCTGTTGCCTCCCGTAGTGCCTTGATTCGTTTGACTGAAGATCTGAATAGTGCCCGTGCGGGTTCGGCCCATGAACGAGCGCGTCGTTTGGCTTCCGCACCTCGTGATCCGTCGTTGCAACGTGCTTTGATGCACATGCAGGGGCGCGGCATGGATTGCAGTCAGGCCCGTCCTGAATTGGGTCATGCCACCAATGCCGTGGCTTTGATTGGTCGGCGTTCAGTGACGCAAGGGGTTTTTTTCGACCGTCGGATGTTTCTCATCTCCTATGATCCGACCCAGGATCAGGAAGGAACTATTGTGGAAGCGATTTTGTTGGCCGCAGGTCCGGTTGGGGCCGGAATCAGTCTGGAATATTATTTTTCTACTGTGGACAATGAAAATTTTGGTTGCGGAACCAAAATTGTGCATAATATTACGGGATTATTCGGAGTCATGGAGGGCACCAGTTCTGATTTGCGGACCGGATTGCCGCAACAGATGATTGAAATTCATGAAGCCATGCGTTTGTTGGTGGTGGTGGAACAACGACCTGAGATTTTGACCCGGATTTATCATCGTCAGCCAGAAATTCAAGAGTTGGTGGGGAATGCCTGGATTGTATTGGCATGTATGGATCCTGAAACTGGGACCATTCAGCAATTTCATCCTGACAGGGGTTGGGAGGTGTGGAATGTGCCTGTTGAGCCGTTGCCTGTGGTGCCAAACTCTGTGGCGTGGTATGCGGGACATGTCGGTCCCCTCGCACCTGCATTGATTGTGCAGTAAAACGCATGCTTTTTTAAAAAAATCATTAAAAAAAAAGAGGGGGTCTGGGGGATTCATCCCCCAGGGTTTT
>JAMOBH010000012.1:0-33851 GCA_039908085.1 Magnetococcus sp. YQC-5 | reverse complement strand
CCCAGACCCCCTCTTTTTTTTAATATTTTAAAAAATAAAAAAAAAGGGTGGGGGGTTTGGGGGGCGGTTCACCGCCCCCCAAGGTGTTGAATTACTCCAGTTCTGCCAATAATGCATCCAGTTCATCCTGATTCAGGTCGGCTTCGGGAAAATCGGCGGGTGTGAATCCGCCTGCATCCGGGTGCAGACAATGCTGGATCACCTGTTGCAATGCAGCCAGAAAATCCCTCGCAAGTTGCTTGATCGTCTCCTCTTTGTGTAGACCAGTACTGTAGGTCCAATCCCAGTGCATTTGGCCTCCAGTCACAAAACCATTGACCTCCAGAATGTGACTGCGTCGTGTATTGGGGTCCATGGGGGAGCCAATGGATTCCTTGGCCAGAGAGAACATATGTGATTCTCCCAGTCGTTGATCATATTGACCAAAATAATTAAAACTGACATCTGCCCATGCGCTATCGTGCGTCAGAAAGGCCAAATCCCGGTGGATATAACGCAACAAACCATATCCGATGCCGTGACGAGGAATGGCCCGCAGGCTCTCCTTGATCCGTTTGATCGCCTGACTTGGCCACCCATCCCCTGGCCCTGGATCCAGATGGACCGGAAACAGGGCGGTAAACCATCCAACCGTGCGTGAAATGTCCAGGTCGGCATACAACTCCTCACGACCATGTCCCTCCAAGTCCACTAAAAGGGTTCCATGGTTTGGTGCGTATTGGGTCAAGGCACGGGCAAAAGCTGTCAGAAGCAGGTCGTTGATTTGCGTGTTGTACGCACTGGGAGCCTCGTGCAGCAAGGCCATGGTCTGTTCTGGATCCAGTGAGACACGAACCATGGCCGTGCTTGCCACCGTGTTGTTTGACAGGTCGGCGGGCCAATCCAGTGGCAGGCGCGTGGCGGGTTTGGTGAGTTCGGTTTGCCAATAAGCGATCTCTTTGATCAGCTCGTCAGATGCAGGCTTGGCCGTGATGCGTCTGGCCCACTGTTGCAATGACGTGGTTTTGGCTGGCAGAGTGATCGCTTCACCTTGGCTGGCTTGCTTATATCCTTGTTCAAGATCCTCCAGCAGAATGCGCCAGGAAACCCCATCAATCGCCAGATGGTGAATGATGATTAATAATCGTCCAGGTCGCCCCTTTGCACCTTGGAAAAAAACCACACGCAGCAACGGTCCATGGGTCAGATCCAAACTGGCTTGCATTTGCTCCGCCCGTGTGGCGATCCGTGTTGCCCATTGCGCATCTGGCAGGCTGGAGAGATCCTCTACCGTGAAAGGGAGCGTTTCATCCAATGGTGCGATCTCTTGTCGCCAGCCAACCGGGTTGTCATGGGTTGGTGTGGTTTCCTGGATGAAGCGCAAACGCAAGGCATCGTGCCAAACAATCAAGTGTCGTATTCCCTCCATCACCCATTGGGGTTGCATTTCCGGTGGCGTGGTGAGCAGATGAGCTTGATTGAAATGGTGCGGCGCGTTCGTGTTGTGGGCCAAAAACCAGCATTGAATCGCAGTCAATGGAACCGGGCCGGTGACAGTGCCTTGCTCGGCGCATACGGTCAGGCTCTGGTCAGCTACCTGGGCCAATTCGGCAATGGTTTGATGCTGAAATATCTGCCGTAGCGTCAGCGTCAAACCAGCCTGTCTGGCACGGGCCACAATCTGAATGCTCAGAATGGAGTCACCCCCCAGATCAAAAAAATTGTCATGGATGCCCACCTGATCCAGACCAAGAACCTCTTGCCACAACCGGGCCAACACCTCTTCTTTTGGGTTTGTGGGAGTGGCCAGCAGAGTTGTCACGCCTTCCCGCGAGCGTTCAGGGTCAGGCAGAGCCTTGCGGTCCAGTTTGCCGTTGGCCGTAAGTGGCAGACCTTGCGGCATGAGGAGAAATTGCGCCGGGATCATGTATTCCGGCACGCTCTTCTTGAGATGGGTACGCAGTTCACCAATGCTGGGTGCAGCACCAGGATGAGGCACAACATAAGCGATCAGATAACGAGTCTCGTTGGCATCCCCTCGCACCATGACAACAGATTCCAGGATGTCAGGATGTTGATTCAGGGCGTTTTCCACTTCCCCTGGTTCAATGCGAAAACCACGTATCTTCACTTGATGATCCCGTCGGCCTAAAAAATCAAGTGTGCCGTCTGGGCGAAAACGGGCCAGATCTCCGGTTTTATACATTCGGATCGGGTTGTCCGCTTCTGGCTGAAACGGATCCAGGATGAATTTTTCAGCACTCAGCTCTGGCCGGTTCAGATAGCCACGGGCAACCCCGTCGCCGCTCAAGTGCAGTTCACCAGCCACGCCCACTGGGACCGGTTCGAGATGGCGATCCAGAACATAGGCCCTGGTATTGGCGATGGGACGTCCAATGGAAGGGGAACCTTGAAGATTCTCAGGGATCCTCGCATAGGTGGAGTAGGTGGTGTCCTCGGATGGTCCATAGAGATTATAAAAATGCAGGATGGATGCATTTTCATAGATCGCGTGAGCCAGGGTATCTTTGAATGGTTCACCAGCCAGAATGATCAATCGCACAGAGTCGGGCAGGGCACCCAGGCGCAACAATGCAGCCATGGCTGACGGAACTGTGTTGATCAGGGTGATCCGGTGGCCCGCAGCCACGGCTGTGGGCAGTTCCAGGGCATCCTTGACCAGGATCACTGTGCCACCCCAGCTCAGTGGAACAAACAGTTCAAACACAGAAAGATCAAAGCAGATCGAGGTGGAGGCCAACACCTGATCAAACCAGGAACGTGTAAAAAATTCCTGGGTCCACAGAATCAGGGCCACGGTGTTGCGATGTTCTATCGCTACCCCTTTGGGCAGGCCAGTCGAGCCTGATGTGTAAATGACATAGGCCAAATGGTTGGAATGGGACAAAGAATGCGGATTCTCCACACTTTGACTGGCAATGGGTGTGGCATCCAGTCCATCCAGACAGATCACCCTGGCCTGGGTGGTGGGTGGGAGTCGCTCCCGCATGGCCTCTTGGGTCAACACCACTGGAGCCGGACCGGTTTGTTGGCTGTTTTGCATATCCTCCAACATGAAGGCCAGTCGCTCCGCTGGATAGTTCGGATCCAGTGGCACATAAGCCCCGCCTGCCTTGAGAATGGCCAACAGACCAACCACCAAGTCAAGATTGCGTTCCATACAGACCCCAACCAACGTTTCCGGGCCAACACCAAGGGTGCGCAGATGGTGGGCCAATTGGTTGGCGCGGCGGTTCAACCCGGCAAAATCAAGGGTGCGTCCATCGTCACACACCAAAGCCACGGCATTCGGTGTCTGTTCAACCTTGGCCTCGAACAACTGATGGATGCAACGATCTGAACCAGGATAGACCCTCTTCGTGTCATTCCAGGTCTGAAGCACCTGTTGACGCTCGGCCTGCGTCAGGATGGGCAGTCGCGAGATGGGCAAATCCGGGTTGGCGGTGATTTGGGTCAGCAGATGTTTGAAATGGCCAATCATCCGCTCAATGGTGCTGGCGTCAAACAGGTCCGTGTTGTATTCCATGCCCCCGATCAAACCTTCCTGCCCCTCTTCCATGGAGAGGGTCAGATCAAACTTGGCTGATTTGCCGATCAGTTCCATGGGGGTCAAGGTCAGGCCCGTCAGTTCCACCGGTGAGGATGGGGCATCCTGCCAGGCGAACATCACTTGAAACAAAGGGGAATGACTCAAATTACGGGCAGGATGAATCTCTTCCACCAACTGTTCAAACGGGAGATCCTGATGGGCAAAGGCGTCCAGTGTCATGCGGCGCACCCTGCTCAACAACTCCAGGAAAGGAGGATCCCCAGACAGATCCACACGCAACGCCAGGGTGTTGACAAAAAAGCCGATCAACGATTCGGTTTCTGGCCGTCCCCGGTTGGCCACCGGTGTACCGACAATCAGATCATCCTGGTCGCTTAAACGCCCCAGCAAGGTCACAAAGGCCGCAAGCAAGGTCATGAACAGAGTCGTGCCCCTGGTCCGGCTCAATTCAGACACCTTTTGGGAGGTTGTCGCGTCCATTTGAAAATAAATGTCGTTGCCGTGAAAGGTCTGTACGGGCGGGCGGAGTCGGTCTGTGGGGAGTTCCAACAATACAGGGGGTTCGGCCAACTGTTTTTTCCAATAATCCAGTTGGGTTTCCATCACAGCACCCTTCAACCATTGGCGTTGCCATTGGCTGTAATCAGCGTATTGAATCGGCAATTCAGGCAAGGGAGAGGGTTGGCCTTGCAGAAAGGCATTGTACAATTGGGCCAGTTCCCCAATGAACAGGGCAATGGACCAACCGTCGGCAGCACTGTGGTGGAATGTGAAGAGCAAGACATGAGACTCATCGCCCAGGCGGATCAGGGTGGCACGCAACAGGGGGTCTTGGGTCAGGTCAAAGGGTTTTTGCATCTCCTCAAGGGCAAGTTGTTGTACCCTGGCAGCCAGTTGCGATTCCTGATCCATGGGGGTCATGGAAGTAACCAATAACGCCTCTTGCACTCCCAGATCCATGCGGGTTATGGGAACGTCTGTTGCTGGGTTGATCTGCTGGATCGGGTGGCCCTCTACTGAAGGGAAAACAGTGCGCAGGGCCTCATGACGCCGGATAATGGTTTGTATCGCCTTTTCCAGGGCGTCAGGGTCCAGTTTTCCAGTCAGGGTGATGCCTCCAGGCATGTTGTAAGTGGCCAAACCACCTTCCAGTTGTTCCAGAAACCAAAGTCGCTGCTGGGCAAACGAAAGAGCCAGCGGTTTGGATCGATCCGTGACGCCTATGGGAGGAGGGGCTGGCATGCGATTGCTCTGTCGGCGGGCTGCATCAATCTGTTCACTCATCCCAGCCACGGTGGGGGTGTCGAAAAGCAAAGTCAAAGGCAGGTCCAAAGCAAAGATGTCCCGCAGCCGCGCCATGACACGGGTTGCCATCAGAGAGTGTCCACCCAGGTCAAAAAAGTTGTCTGTTCTGCCCACTTGTGGCCGGTTCAACAGCGTACTCCAGGCCGCAGCCACCATCTCTTCGGTGTGGTTGCGTGGCGGGACATGGGTGCTTGGCCTGTTCACGTGCCATTCATGGGGTGGGGGCAGTTGGCGACGATCCACTTTGCCATTGGGAGATCTGGGCAGGGTTTCCATGACCACGAAGCGCGTCGGAATCATGTAATCCGGCAGTTTGCGTTTGAGAAAGGCACGCAACTGCTCTGGTTGTGAGGCAGGCTGTGTGCCAGGGGCCTCCACAAAGGCTACCAATTGTTTTTCACCAGGATGTTCTTCCCAGGTGGTGACAGCAGCCTCGTAAACATCGGGGTGTTGGACCAATACCGCCTCGATTTCGCCCAGTTCGATGCGAAAACCGCGTACCTTCACTTGATAATCTTTGCGTCCCAAAAAGGCGATGTTCCCATCGGGCAGAAAACGAGCCAAATCCCCGGTTTTTTGCAATCGGCTCTCTGGATAGTCGCAAAACGGATCTGGCAGAAAGGCTTTGGCCGTCAGTTCCGGTTGGTCGAGATAGCCGATGGCCAGGCAGCCCCCCCCAACGTAAAGCTGACCTGGGACACCGATGGGCACAGGTTGCAGATGATCGTCCAGGATGTACAACGGGTGCAATTCGGCTCTGGGGGGGCCGATTTTCAGATTGGTCTCTTGCAGGTCGGCCCGGCTTAAGGCGTGATAGGTGGTATGTACCGTGGATTCGGTGATGCCGTACAGGTTGATGAGCTGGGGGGTTTGGTCGCCATGTCGATCAAACCAGGGGCGCAGGTTTTGCACCTTGAGAGGTTCGGCACCAAAAATGACCAGACGTAAAGAAAGTTGTTTGACGTGGCCGGACTCCTCCAGGCTCGTCAAGGCCTGGAAAACAGATGGATTGAGATTGAGTACCGTGATCTGTTTGGTGTGGAGCAGGTCATAAAACGCCTCCGGGGAACGGGATGTGGCACGGGAAACCACAACCAGGCGTCCGCCGAACAGGAGCGCGCCCCACATTTCCCATACCGAAAAATCAAAAGAAAAGGCGTGGAACAAGGACCAGACATCTTGTTCGTCAAAATGGAACCAGTTGCGTGTCACCAGAAACATGCGGGTCAGGCGGCCATGCAGCACCACGACCCCTTTTGGGCGTCCTGTGGAGCCAGAGGTGTAAATGACGTAAGCCGGGTGTTGCGGTGTCACCTGGGTGTTGGGATTGGTGGTCGGGTGTTGGCGAATCACCGCCTCATCCCGGTCCAGTACGATCATCCGGGCTTGATGCGGGGGCAGATGGGCCATCAGGGCACTTTGAACCACCATGAATGAGAGTTGTGCATCTTCGATCATCAAACCCAGCCGCTCTTTGGGGTGGTTGGGATCCATGGGGACATAGGCACCGCCTGCCTTGAGAATGGCCAATAATCCGATGACCGTTTCAAGTGAACGTTCCAGGCTGATGCCAACCAGAGTTCCTGGTTGCACGCCGCTGGCCATCAGGTGATGGGCCAATTGATTGGCCTGTTCGTTCAACATGCGATAACTCAGGGTGGTATGCTCGAAATCAAGGGCAGGTGCATCCGGGGTTTTGGCTGCCATGGCTTCCACCAGGGTGTGGATACAGGCATCCGGCGGCATGGGGAGCGTGGTTTGATTCCATCCATGGACCATCTGGTGATACTCGGCCTGGGGCAACAAGGGCAGTTTTGCACAGACCTGATCTGGATTCTGTGTGGCGGCTGTGAGCAGGGTCTCCAGGTGGCCGATCATGCGACGAATGGTGGTCGCGTCAAACAGGTCCGTATTGTATTCGAATTCCCCCAACAGTTTGTCTTGTCGTTCTTCCATGGCCAACAGCAGGTCATATTTGGCAGGAACACGCTCCTGATCCAACAGGGTGATGGAGAGATCAGGCAATTCAAGTGATGCTTCCGGGGTGTTCTGGAGGATGAACATCACTTGAAACAATGGGGAATGGCTTCGAGTGCGTGTTGGTTTGAGTCGTTCCACCAGATGTTCGAAGGGGACATCCTGATGGGCGTAGGCATCCAGCGTGGTCTTTTGGACTTGTTGCAGCAGGGCGCGGAATGTGGGGTGCTGGCTGCAATCCATGCGCAAGACCAGAGTATTGACAAAAAAACCGATCAAGGTTTCCAATTCGCTACGGTTGCGATTGGCCACGGGTGATCCCACAATCAGATCCTCCTGGCCACTGTAGCGGGAGAGCAATACCGCAAAGCCAGTCAACAGTGTCATGAACAAAGTGGTATTGGTCTGGCGGCTCAGAGTACGCAAGGATAGGGTGAGATCCGGGCCAAAGGTGAATCGTTCCACACTGCCTCGAAAGGTTTGCACTGGGGGGCGGGGGCGATCCGTTGGCAATTCCAGCAAAGCAGGTGCCCCGGCCAATTGTTTTTGCCAGTAGGCGAGTTGCCGGTCCAATTCTCCGCCTTGCAACCAAGTCCGTTGCCAACAGGCGAAATCGGCATATTGGATGGGGAGTTCGGGAAGTGTCTCTGTTATCAGAGGTTGGGGTGCGACATGCTGGGCGTAAAGGGTGCCGATTTCACGGATCAACACCCCTACCGACCACCCATCGGCGATGATGTGGTGCAGGGTCAGCAGCAGCAGATGGGAGTCGTTGGCCAGTTGCAGCAGAGTCACCCAGAGCAAAGGCCCAGTGGAGAGATCAAACAGATACTCCTCTCCATGGGTGATCCAGCGTCGAATTTCGGCTTGTTGTTCTTTCGGGGTCAATCTCCGCAGGTCGATGCAGGGCAGGGTGATCGGTGTCGGGGGATGGATGATCTGTATTGGGGATCCTGCATGGTCATGGACTACTGGGGATCCTGCATGGTGATCGGTTTTGTTGAAGGTGGTACGCAACGTCTCATGGCGACGGACAATGTCGGTCAAGGCATGGGTCATGGCGGTTGGGTTCAGCGGGCCACGGATTTGAAGTGCGGCTGGAATATTCCAGGTGGCACTTTTTTCCAGTTGGTCGAGAAACCAGAGTCGTTGTTGGGCAAAGGAGAGTGGCAGACCCTGGTCGGGATGACGGGCAACAACAGGAATGAGAGTGCTGCCTTTTCGGGTCGAGACCAGGGTGATGCCGCTGGCTGAGGCCTCCTGTTGGAGATGGTTGAGGATTTCTTGTTTATGGTCGGCCAGATGTTGACGCATGGTGGGGGTCATGCTGTTTTTGGGGGCACTGCAACGCAGGTTGTCTCCATCGGCCCAAAGCTGGATGCCCCGGCTCCGCAGGTCAGTCAGGAACGTTTCCATGGGGAATAGAATGTGGCTCAAAAGACAAACTCCTCTCGTTCTTCGTTCGGGTGATCGGCTGGCTGGACGCCAAGTGTGGTATCGATGCGTTCGGCCAGTTCGGCGATGGTTGGATGTTGAAAAAAAAGACGCACTGGCAGTTCCACCCCAAGGCGGTCCCTGATTTGGGAGATGATCTGAATGGCCAGCAGGGAGTGGCCACCCAGGTCAAAAAAGTTGTGATGGATGCCCATTTGCGGGAGGTTCAACCGTTCGCCCCAGATGTCGGCCATGATCTGTTCGGTTGGGGTCCGGGGTGTCACGGTGACACCGAGGGCCGCAGGGTCGAGGCTTACGGGTCGGGGCAGGGCGTGTCGATCCACTTTGCCATTGGCCGTGAGGGGCAGGGCATCCAGTTGGATGAAATGTTGGGGGATCATGGGTTCAGGCAGATGTTCCCGCAGAAAATGCTTCAACAGTTGGTTGTCGGATGCACTGGGGTGCAACAGTTGACTGTCGGATGCTGCTGGGTGTCTGGCAACCCAATAGGCCACCAGGATCGGGTCACTTTCTGGGGATGTGTGGGGGTGAACCGCTGCTGCCTGGACGGTTTCATGCCTCAGCAGGATGTTTTCGATTTCATCAGGTTCAATGCGGATGCCACGTATTTTGATCTGGGTATCCATGCGTCCCAGATATTCGATCACGCCATCCGGTCGATAACGGGCGCGGTCGCCTGTTTTGTAAAGTCTGGCTCCGGGTCGTTGGCTGAATGGATCGGGGATGAATTTCTCCTGGGTCAGTTCAGGTTGATTGAGATACCCCCTGGCCAGCTCCATGCCCCCCAGGAGCAATTCCCCTGGGATGCCGACAGGCAGCGGTTGGCCATGGGAATCCAGAATATAGGCGGTTCGTCTGCCCAGGGGACGACCGATGGGGATCAGCTCGGTTGGACCTGAGGGCGCGGCGATGCAATGGACCAGCGGGGTGATGATGGCTTCGGTGGGACCATAGCCGTTCCACAGTTGGATGTGTCGCATGGGGGTTTGGTGATACAGATCCAGCAAGGCACCTGGGAATTTCTCCCCACCCACATTGATGGCACGGAACGTTTCATGAGGGGCTTCTTGCGGTTGTTTGAGCCACTCCTGGGCCAGTTGTTGCAAATAGGCGGGGGTCAGTCCGGCAAGGGTGATGCCATTAAGGCGTGCCTGGCGGTTGAATTCGGGAGGGGTCCAGATTTCCGGGCCGCGCAGTACCAGGGTGGCTCCCGCAATCAGGGTACTGAAGATCTCTTCTGCCGAAAAGTCGAACTGGAGTGCTTGAAATTGCAATACCCGATCTTTTGATGTCATCTGGAGCGAGGTTCCGTAATTCAAACAATGGCTGACCACGGCATGGTGTTCGACGATCACCCCTTTGGGGTGCCCGGTGGAGCCAGAGGTGTAGATCACGTAGGCCGGATCATGGGGCAGAACCGCGATGTTTGGATTGTTGTTGGCTTGATGGTTTGTTTCTGGCCAAGGGGCATCCAACACCACCACCTGGGCCTTGGTTTCCGGCAAGATCGGGAGCTTGGCCTGATGGGTGAGTATGATGGCAAGATGGGCGTCTGCAATCAGGAAGGCGAGTCGTTGTTTGGGATGCGACGGATCCAGCGGGACATACGCCCCACCAGCTTTGAGAATGCCAAGCAGACCCACCATCATGAGCAGGGAACGTTCCGGGCAGATTCCCACCAGTGATTCCCTGACCACTCCCATGTCGATCAGATGGTGGGCCAGACGGTTGGCTTGCGCATTCAACTGGCCATAGGTGAGGGATTGGCCGTCCAGCAGCAGGGCGGTGGCGTCCGGGGTTTGTTCGGCCCATCGTTCGAACCATTGGTGCAGAGTGAGGCTTGGGTCATGATGAGGTGAGAGGTATCCGGGTTGATTCCAGGTTTCCAGCACGATCCGCTGTTCGGCTGGAGTCAACAAAGGCAAGGTTTGCACGGATTTTTGCCTCGCATCTGCTTGGGCGTCGGCGACAATGCTTTCCAGCAGGGTGCGGAAATGGCCGGTCCAACGGGTCATGGTGGCGGTTTCGAACAATTCGGTGCTGTAATCGAACTCCAGTACCAGTTCTCCATGGATGTCGGTGACATTGACACTGAGGGCATTGTCCAGGGAGTGAATGGGTTGGGGAAACCATTCGGTTTGCAGATCCAGTTGTGACGCTAATTCAATGGGATGGTCCATGTTGAAAGTGGTCATGACCAAAGGTGCCTGCATTTTGTTTTTGCGTGCGTTTAAATGATTGATCAGCCGTGCGAATGGATAATTCTGGTGTTCCATGGCCAGGAGCAGCGACTTCCTGACCCCCTGCAAAAACTGGGGAAACAAGGGTTCCCCCTCCAGACGGCTCATGATGGGGAGAATGTGGGAACAATATCCGATCAAACGATCCTGACTTTCGGGTGGCCTGCCCAGGACCAGAATCCCCACCACCAAGGCATCCTGGTTGGTCAGTCGGTGCAAAAACAGTTGATAAGCTGCCAACAGCAGCATGAAAAGCGTACTGTGGTATCGACCGCTGACTTTTTTGAGAGCCTGATAGAGATTGGCTTCCAGGCGCAAGACGGCGCGGGCGGCTTGATAGGTACTCAATGCGGGCGGTGCGTGATCACAGGGCAGTTCCAGAACCGGAATCTCTCCGGCAAATTGGGTGAGCCAAAAGGCTTCATGGCGTTGCATGGCCTCGGATTGGTCGTATTCCCTGCGCCACGTCAGATAACTGTCAAATGACATGGGGGAAGGCAAGGTGGGGGAAGTGCCTTGAATGGCCCCAGTATAAAGCGTGAACAATTCACGCAGCAGGATCACCAGAGACATGCCATCAATCAAAATGTGGTGAGCGGCAAGGACCAGGCGATGCAGATCTGGTTCCAGACGAATCACGCAGAGCCGGAACAAAGGTGGGCTGGATAAAGGAATGGGGGTTGCAGCTTCGCGATGAAACCATTGCGTCAATTCGACCGAGCGGGCTGAAGCCTCCAGATGGGACAAATCAATGAGGGGCAGGTTGAATGTCACTTCGGGCAGTACGGTTTGCGACGCACCCAGGGGGTCGATGGAGGTGCGCAAGGCTTCATGGCGTGCCACCACCTGGCGGGCGGCCTTTTGCAGAAGATCCAACTGGAGATTGCCTTTGAGTTGGAGATTGGTATAACTTAGGTTACTTAAAGCACCTCCATCACCAAGCTGTTCCAGGGTCCAGAGTTGGATTTGGGCTTCGCTCAAGGGAATTTTTTTTTCTGGCGTTGGTTCTGGTGTTGATACTGGCGTTGGTTCTGGCGTTGTTTGGACTGTGTTTGGATTGAAGGTGTTTGGTGCTGGGGGTGCTGTTTTGCTAAGTGGAAGAGCGTTCATGGATGGGGCGAGGTTGGCTGATGGAAAAAAACCGGCTGCCAACAACTCTTCGACCGTATCCTTGACAGCCTGGATGATCCGGGCCATGTCTTCATCCGTGTGGGCGGTGGAGATGAAACAGGTGCGTCCTTCCCAGAGATAGATCCCTTTTTCGATCAAACCATAATGCAGGAGATCCATTTCCAGGGGTTGGAAGGTGTAGCTGAAATTGCCGCTTTGGACAAACCGAAACAGGGAACCAAATCGGGCGATGCGTACCGGGACATTTTTAGCCTTGAAAAAAGTGTGGAGTTGCCCTTCCAGTTGGGAGGCCAGATGATTCAAACGGTCATACATGGCGGGGCCTTCTTGTTTGATGTGGGTAAGGACGGCCAGAGCCGCAGCCAATGCCAGGGGATGACGACGAAAGGTGCCTGCTCCGGCCACTGTGGTTTCCACCATGGGGAAGGATTTGGGGTCATCGAGATGCCATGGCCCGCCATCCACCTGATCAATAAAGCGCGCCTTGCCAGCCAGTACGCCCATGGGCAGACCACCCCCCAGAATTTTGCCATAGGTGGCCAAATCGGCCTGGACGCCAAACCACGCCTGCGCCCCTCCGGCCAAAATGCGAAAGCCGGTGATCATTTCGTCAAAGATCAACGGGATATCCAACTCCAGGGTCAAGGCGCGCAACTGTTGCAAAAAGGCCCTGGGTTGCATGCTGGGCTGGCGGCTGGGGACCGGCTCCACCAGGACCGCTGCCAGGGTGTCGGCGTGGGCGCGAATGATCTCCAGGGCGTCTGGTTTGTCATAGTTGAGTACCAGGGTTTCACTGGCCGGGCCAGGGGGGACACCTGGCATCATGGGCAGGGTGCAGGGTTGTCCATCCACCTGGCCTGCCGTGACCAGAACTCCATCGGAGTGGCCATGATAGGATCCTGAAAACAGGGCTATTTTTGTTTTTCCTGTGGCGGCGCGCGCAAGACGGATTGCGGACATCACGGTTTCAGTTCCCGTGCAGCAGAAAGCGACCCGTTCCATGCCAGTCATTTCGCAAATCAGACGGGCCACCTGACCGCTCAAACCGGATTGGGGACCGAGGTGAATCCCCTTCTCGATCTGGGTTTGCAAGGCCTGGGTCAGAAACGGGGCATTGTGTCCAAAAAGGTGCACGCCAAAGCCGTTGGCCAGATCCACATAGGTATTGCCATCCAGATCCACAAAGCGGCTGCCACTGGCATGATCCGAAAGAATGGGATAGGTCAACGCCTTGGTTTCAGGACGCATGCCCATCAGGGAACGGACATCAGCCCAGACAGATCGATCCTCTTCGGCCCGTCTGCGGGATGTTTGGGTACGGCGGACATAGCGGGCGATGAAGGTTTCCAGGTAGGCCTTTTGCGACGGAGGCAACGCACGGGGTTCCATGTTATGAAAAGAGGCGAAATGGGTTCCACGGCCAGATGGAGGGGGCGTGGCGACTGGTTTGGGAGAGGGGGTTGGTTCTTGGGGCGGTGGGGGTGGCATGGTCAGGGCTGAACCCCCTTTCAGCAGTTCCAACTGTTGCGCCATGATTTCCAATTGACGCAGGACGACCTGTTCCATGGCTGAGCCGGTTGCGGGGAGGGGGTGCGCCAGGGCAGGGAGGGCAACCCTGGTTGCTTGCTGGGGAACCGATGAGGCATGCAGGGGAGCCGATGATGCATCCAGGGGAACCGATGATGCATCCAGGGGAACCGATGATGCGTCGGATGAGGAGGCAACCTGGGGGGTGGGAGATGCAACGCTTCCGGTTGGCTGATCTGTGGTTTTGGTATCAAACCACTCTGGCGGCAGTTGTTGCGCGATATGCTCGGCTACGGCAGCCGGGGTGGAGAGATCTTCGAAAATGCGACGAATGTCGATTTTCACGCCAAACTCTCGATCAATATACTGCAAAATTTCCATGAGAATGAGGGAATCCGCCCCCAGTTCGAGCAAGGGGGTATGCGGAGTCACCTCTTCCGGGTTGGCGCGCAGATGTTTGGCGATCTGCTGTTGCAGTGGTTCCAGGATCCGTTGGTGGTGCGAGAGCTGGGAGGTCAAAGTCGTGGCGGATGGATCTGTCTGGTTCTGTTGATGCATCGGTTTCACCAGATCCGTTGGTTCCAGGGTCTGTTGGTGCAGCGAGAGCAGAGGAGTCGAAGTCATGGTGGATGGATCTGCCTGGTCGGGTTTGAAGTCTTGTTTGAAGAGAGGTGCTGGAGGCGTGGACAGGGGTGTTATGTCTGGCGCGGTTGGCATGACACGACCGGTGCTGCCTCCGGGCGCATCCGAAAACCAGCAATGGGAGTGTTGAAAGGGATAGGTGGGTAGCATGACTCGTTTGACCGGGTAGTTTTGATAAAATCCGGCCCAATTCACGGTCATGCCATGGGTGTAAAGGGCACCCAGGCTGCGCAGGATCGTGGACCAATCCGGTTGTCCCTCCTGGAGAGAGGTCAGCCAGAGCAGGGAGGAATCGGAGTTCATGAAACTCATGCGTCCCAGTCCGGTCAACACGGGTTGCGCGCCCATTTCCACAAAGGCCGTGCAGCCGAGTTGTCGCGCTGCCTGTAGGCCATCGGCGAACCTGACGGGTCTGCGCATTTGTTGACGCCAGTAACCAGGAGTGGCCATGTCGGCGGTGGCCCGTTTTCCGGTCAGATTGGCGATCAGTTCCAGACGCGGGGGGACCAAAGGAATGGTGGTCATGAACTCTTCAAAGGCGTCCAACATGGGGTCTGCGAGTGGAGAGTGAATCGCATGGTCGGTTTTGATCGGTTGACTGGGAATGCCCTGTTCGGCGAAGCTGGCGCACAGGTTGCGGACTGTCTGGCCATCACCGGACAGGGTGCAATAGGCCGGGCCATTGACAGCGGCCAGACCCACACGGTCAGCGTGGGGCTGAATGGCCTGTTGGAGTTGTTCTTCGTTCATGGCAACCAGGGCCATGGCACCTCCTGGGGGCAGGGTTTGGATCAATCGGCCTCGCTGGACGATGATGCGCAACCCCTCTTCCAGTGAGAACATGCCTGCACTCCAGGCTGCTGCGTACTCTCCCACGCTGTGACCCAGAACCACAGCAGGTTCGATGCCCCAGGAACGCCACAAGTTGACCAACGCGCACGCCAATGAAAAAAGGGCGGAATGGGCGTAAACTGGTTGATGCAACAGGGCCGTATCCTCTGTTGTTCCGTACAGGAGGGCCAACAAGGGACGTTCCAGCAAAGGGCGTAAAATCTCTTCGCAATGGTCCATGGTCTGTCGGAAAATGGGTTGGGTCTGGTAAAGATGTTGTCCCATGCCCGCGTAATGGGATCCCATGCCGGTAAACAAAAAGGCCACTTTGGGCGCGATGCCGCTGGGTTCTGGTATGGATGGCAGGATTCCATCGTGGGCGCGTCCACGCAGGAAATTTTTGTCGAACCGGCCTGCGGCGAATTCGTTCAAGGGTGTTGTAATCTGCTCAGTGGCATGGATTCCATTGGGTGAGGGGGCCACCAGGACCATTCTCCAGCGGAATGTGGTGCGGCAGGTGGCTGCCGTATAACAGATATCAGACCAGGAGAGGTCAGGATGATCGGTCAGGTGGGAGGCGTAGCGGTTGGCCAGGGCCTGCAAAGCAGTCTGGTTTTTGGCTGACAAGGGGAGCAGCCACAAGGGAGGTGACGTGTCACAGGAGGTGTTGGGATCCAGGGTTGGTTTGGGAGGGGCCTGGACCGGAACCTGGAGGGGTGCCTCCTCCAGAATGGTATGAGCATTGGTTCCGCCAAAGGCGAAAGAACTGACACCAGCACGACGGGGTTGGTTTTCTTTTGGCCAGGGGGTCAAACAGGTGGGTACTGTGATGGGTGCCTGCTGCCAGTTGATATGCGGGGATGGGGTCTGCCAATGCAAATGAGGTGGAATGGCCTGATGTTGCAAAGCCAGGATGGTCTTGATCATGCCGGCCATGCCGGATGCGGCTTCCAGATGGCCAAAATTGGTTTTGACCGAGCCGATCATCAGGGGGCGGTTGGCTGTGCGGTCGCGTCCAAAGACATTGGCCAACGCACCCACCTCAATGGGATCCCCCAAGGGTGTACCTGTGCCGTGGGCCTCGATGTAATCGATCTGTCCGGGTTGCAGGTGACCATTTTCCAGTGCTTGCCGGATCACCCGTTCCTGGGCCAAACCGTTGGGCATGGTCAGACCGCCGCTGGCACCATCCTGATTGACGGCGGATCCTCGGATCAAGGCCAAAATGGCATCCCCGTCAGCCAAGGCGTTTGACAATCGTTTGAGGATCAGGACACCGCATCCCTCTCCCCGGACATAGCCATTGGCCCTGGCATCGAATGTTTTACAACGTCCGTCAGGGGCCAGCATGTGCCCTTTGGTGAAATTGACGCTGATTTCCGGTATCAGAATGCGATTGACCCCGGCGACCAATGCCAGGTTGCACTCTTGGTGCCGCAGGCTTTGACAGGCCAGATGCGTGGCCAGCAACGACGACGAACAGGCCGTATCCACGCTCAGACAGGGGCCGGTCACACCCAGAAAATAGGACAGACGTCCTGCCGCAACACTGGCGGTATTCCCGGTGATGTAATAGGCATCGATTTCACGCGGATCGCGTGTTTTGTGCAGCAGCAGGGCGTAGTCCGCATTGCTCAAGGCCACAAAGACCCCGGCGGGTTGTCCACGTACCTTTTCCAACGGGAGATTGGCCCGTTCCAAGGCCTCCCAGGTCAATTCCAGCAGGAGTCGCTGTTGCGGGTCCAGACTGGCGGCTTCGCGTCGGGAGATTTCGAAAAACTGGGGATCGAAATCGGTCAATCCCCCGATAAAGCCTCCGTAACGGGTATTGATCGTGCCTGGAGTCTCCGGGTCTGGATGATGCCAAGCCTCGGCGTTCCAACGGTCCTGGGGGACTTCGGTGATGGCGTCGGTGCCACTTTGCAAAAGTTCCCAGAAGCGTTCCGGGGTGTTGGCATGGCCTGGAAAACGACAACTCATGCCGATGACGGCAATGGGTTCGATTTTGCTCTCTTCCACGGCCTTGAGTTTGGCGCGCATCTCGCGCACGGCCAGTAATGCCTGTTTGACAGGCGAGAGGGCATTGGATCCGGGTACTGCCTGTTGGACGGCTACAGAGGCGTGTTCAGCAGTCATGTTGGTTGTTCTCCTTTAAGAAAACTGGGCCATATCGTTGAGCAGTTCTTGCAGGAGCAACGTTTCCGCCTCTTCGTCCGAGATTTTTTCCAGCACAGGGTCCACCAGAGGCTGAGGGGGCGAGGCTGTTTTGTTGTCGCTTGATTCCTGGGGTTGATGTTGGTCGGCAAACAGGGTGGCCATCAGAAAAGTGGCCAGGGCATCGATGGTGGGATAGTTGAATACCAATGAGGAGCCAAGAGCCAGACCCATTTCCGCCTCCAGTTTGTTTTTCAACTCCACCGCAGTCAGGGAATCAATGCCCAAATCGAACAGTTGGACATGAGGCAGCACCCGATCCAGGTTGGGAATCCCCAGAATTTTGGCCACCAAAGTACGGATGTGATCCACCATGGTGGCGTGTCGCAGCGTCTCCGAGGTGTTTTTCAACTGCACAAGCAGTTGCGAGACTTTTTGCTGACTGGATTGGGTTGGGTCGGCGGTGATCAACCGGCTGTAACGCGGGAGCCGTGTAACCAGTGGATTGGTCTGGGCAAAGGTCTCCCAGTTCATGTGGAGGATGCCCAGTTGGGCTGGATGCCAGCGCAGAACCTGGGCAAAGGCTGTCATGGCCTGGGCTGCGCTGATACTGTGGATGCCTCCGCGTTGCAGTCGGCGTTCCACCTCTTTGTCACGGGCAGCCATGCCCACTTCACTCAAGGCACCCCAGTTGATGCTGGTGGCAGGTAGGCCCGCAGCCCGGCGGGCGTGGGACAAGGCATCCAGAAAGGCATTGGCTGCCACATAATTGCCTTGGCCTGCATTTCCAATCAGAGAGGAGACCGAGGAGAAAAGGACAAAAAAATCCAGTGCAAGCTGTTTGGTTGCCTGGTGCAGATTCCAGGCTCCCAGTGCCTTGGGTGCCATGACTCTGGTCATGCGTGCCCGATCCAAATCCATGATGAGTCCATCATCCAGGACCGCAGCCGCATGCACTACTCCCCGCAAGGGGGGCATGGTTTGGCTTATCCGCTCGATCAGTCTGGTCATTTCAGTGGCGTTGGTGACATCCATGGCCACGGCCATCACCCGGATGCCATTGGATTCCAGCTTGTCCACGACCTGTTTGGCGGATGGGTACTCTGCCCCTCTGCGTCCGGTGAGAACCAGTTGCCGCACCCCTTGACGACCCATCCATTCGGCCAGTTCCATGCCAAAACTGCCAAATCCGCCGGTAATCAGGTAAGTCCCATCCGCCCGAAACAAAGGGGGTTGCTTGCGGGATGGCAGAATGGTCATGGGAGCTGTTCCACGCATGTCCAGAACGGCTTTGCCCAGTTGACCGCTCTGAAGATGCGCGAACCCCTCCGTCGCACGGTCCGCTGGAAACACATGGGTATGAAGCGGCTTGAAAGTGCCAGAGGCAAAATGGTTGGATAGTGCTTCCAGCATTTTGGGCATGAGATCCCGGCGACGGGCCAGATGATCCAGATCCACGGACATATAGGTAATGTTGTGTTTCAGCTCTGCCTGGTTCCACGATGATGCCTGTCCGCAGGCACCCATCTGGACAAACCGGCCAAACGGGGCCAAAGCCTGGAGAGTCTGTTGAATCGATTCTCCCCCAAGGGTGTGCAGGATCACATCCACCCCCTGATCGTCGGTGGCGGCCATGATCTCTTCGATCAAGGTTGGAACATGGGTGTCCAACACATGGCGAATCCCCAGAGAGCGGAGATGGTGCCGTTTTTCTGGAGTATCGGCAGTCACGAAGAGTTCAGCCCCTTGCCACTGAGCCACTTGAATGGCGGCCAGTCCCATACCAGAGTGGGCGGCATGGATCAATACCTTTTCGCCTGTTTCCAATGCGGCACGGTGTATGGCAAAGAAGGCGGTCAAAAAGGCAAGGAACAATCCTCCGCTTTCTGCATCGCCTATTCCAGCCGGTCTTGGCATGGTCCAGATGGCATTTATGGGGAGTGTGATGTGGGAGCGGCATCCGCCAGGCACCAGAGCCAGAATGGCATCCCCTTTGGCAAGGGTGTGAACGCCTGGACCCTTGCGACTCACCACCCCGGAGATCTCCATGCCGATCCCTGCGCCAAAAAAGTTTTTTTCTTTTTTTTCTTTTTTTTCCGATAGTTCTGAAGGATCCTGCCGGGTGAGGCGATCCAGATCCCGCAGTCCGATGCCTGCGGTATGGATTTCGATTTCCACTTCGCCTGGTCCAGGTGCGCGTCGTTCACAGGCCCGCAGTTGCAATGAGTTGAGGAGTCCTGGTTTGCCCTGTTCCAGGGCAAAGGCAGAGCCATTCTGGTCTCCTCCTGGAAAGGAGTGGGTTGAGGGCATGCGTTTGATCCAGTCGGATGCCTGTTCCTTGACCAGACGGCTGACCAGACGTTGGCCGCCACGCCAGGCCACTTCGGTATCTGGGGAATCGGCGAGTACCTCATGGGCCAACTCGATCATGGATAAGGCGTGGTCGTTGTAGTCGTTTGGATCCAGATCCAACACGGTGCAACGCAGAGAGCTGTGTTCAGCCACTGCGACGCGGGCCAGTCCGATCACCGGGGCCGCAGCCAGAGCCGGGATGGTGTCGTTTGTTTGTACGGGTTGGGCACCCCGTGTCACCCAAAAGAGGCGAGGGGGTGGCAAAGAGGAGGAGTGGCGTTTTTCTGTTGTTTTGACCAGGGCCTGAATCAGTTCCAGGGAATCCACCACGCGGTTGATCCCGACTGGATCCTCGTTTGTCCCATCGAGGTCCAATTCCCACAGGCAGACCAGTGCGCGGCATGGACCAACCATGGTCAACAGTTGTTGGAGATCAGCGGGATTGTGGCGATGGATGCGGAACAAGTCAGGTGCCATGTGTTGAAATGTATGACCAAAACTGACCCGCACGATGCGTCCGACAGGGAGGTTCATGAGTTGCTGGGCGAGTATTTCCCCCATCCCGCCTTTGTCCAAGAGCAGGATGATGGGTATGTCGCCAGGCGACATCATGGGGGTTGGAGATGGGACGGGCCGTTCCTGATGCTCCCAGGTCGGGCGATAGAGCCAGTCATCCAAGGCTGAGGCATCATCTTCAGGTTGGCTGGTTGGGATGGCTTTGCAGCGCAAGGAATCCATCTCCACATGGATCTGGCCAGTGCTGTCGCAAAGGGTCAGATCACAGTCGATCCATTTTGCGTTGTGTTCGATCACGCGAATGAAGCCCCAGAAGGGGGGCGTTGGTGTGGTGTGAAAGCGTATCCGTTGGATGCCAACCGGGAGATAAAGGCCGTCATTGGGTTGCATCTTCACCATCAATGCCTGAATACAGGCATCCAATAAGGTGGGATGCAAACGATACGCGGATGCATTTTTGTCCCAATCCTTATGGGCTGCCACCTGGACCAATACCGCATTTTCGCCCTGCCAAAGCTGCTGGATTCCCCGAAACCAGGGTCCATAATGAAGCCCCATGGCATCCAGTTGGGCATAGACCTGTTCCACCTCCACCGACTCCGGGCATTGGTGTTGCAGTGCGATGATTTGCAAGTGGGGTGGTGTTCTTGGGGGTGATGCCACGAATGCCCCAGAGGCGTGCAAGGTCCAATGGCCAGGGTGGTCCGGTCGGTGGCTGTGAATGGTGAATTCCCTTCCCTTGGCGTCACAGGTGGCACGCAGGGTGGGATCACCACCTGGACCGATCACCAGGGCTTGATGAAACTGGATTTTTTCCAATTCACAGGGGGTATCTCCATGGATGATCCGCTGCATGGTCAAGCCGATCTCCACATAGCCAGCCCCAGGAAACACCACGGCCTGCTCCACGCGATGATCATTCAGATACGGGAGCAGTGCAGCGTTCAATTGGCTTTCCCAAGTGGGGTTGGGGGTATTGAGTCGTTCGGCCAGCAAACCGTGATCAAAGTGATAGAGGCGATCCTGCAAGGAGGTCTGGGTTTCTTTCCAGTAGGTGTCCCGTTGCCATGGATAGGTAGGCAGTTGCAGATGTTGTTCAAGGATGGCAGGATGGAATTGTTTCCAGGCCACGGGATGGCCCATGATATAGAGTTTGCCCAGGGTCTCCAGCAGGGAGGCCCGTTCCGGTTTTTTCCGGTGCAAGGAGAAGAGGGTTTCACCAGCCATGCCTTGTTGGGCCAGACATTCCTGAATGGAGGTGGCCAATACCGGATGAGGGCCAACCTCCAGAAAGAGAACCAAACCATCCTGGATGATTGTTTCGATGGCTGTTGCGAACCTTACTGGTTCTCTCAGGTTGTTGACCCAATATTCGGCATGCATGTCAGCACCCGTGATCAGGCTTCCGGTGACAGTGGAATAGAGGGGAATGACCGGGGTCCGTGGTTGGATGGCATGCAAAGCTGCGCGTAATTCCGGTTTGAGGGGATCCATGGCCGGGCTGTGGTAGGGTATGTCAACCCGCAAAAAGCGGTTGAACAGGCCACGGGCTTCCAGGTGTTCGGCAATCGCGGTCAATGCCAGGGCATCTCCGGCCAGATTGGTCGAGGTGGGGCTGTTGATGGCGGCGATGACCACGCTGCCATGATGCCCGGCAAGCAGATCAACACAGTCGTTTGGTGCAAGTCCAACTGCCAGCATACGGCCAGTGCCTACGGCTTGTTGCTGAAGCCGGCTGCGGTGATAGCTGACCAGAATGGCATCTTCCAGGCTCAAGGCCCCGGAGGCATAGGCGGCGGAGACTTCGCCCAGGCTGTGTCCCACGATGGCAGCAGGTTCCACACCCCAGGAACGCCACAAGGCCATCAGGCTGACTTGCAGGACAAAGTTGGCGGGTTGGGCGAACTGGGTTTCGGTGATGCGTGATTCGCTTTCATCGCGGGTCATTTCCGTCAGGATCGACCAACCGGAGACCTGTTGAAACAGGGCGTCACAGGTTTCGGCGGTGTGGCGGAACAGCGGCTCTTCTTGAAACAACGTGCGGCCCATGGCCCACCATTGTGGCCCCATGCCGGTCAGGACAAAGACGGGGCGGAGTGCTTGAGTTTTGGAGATTGTTGGCCTTGGTGGGACCAAAGCATCAGGTGATGTGATTGCTTGCAGTTGTTCGACCAGGTTGGTCGTGGAGTTGGCTACCAGAGCCAGACGACGTTCAAGATGGGTGCGTTTCATGCTGGCGGCGTGGGCCAGATGGGGCAGGGCAGGGGGATTGGGGGTGGAAAGCCATGTCAACCACCGTTGGGCCAGTGCCTTCAGACCAGGGTCGCATCCTGCGGACAACGGCAGCAAAAAATCCCGTTTGAGAGGGGGTGGCGCGTCAGATGGGAGTTGGTTCTCCTGGTTTTTCGAGAGAATGAGATGTGTATTGGCGTCGTCATATCCAAAGGAATCTCCTTCTTGATTTTCTGAAAGAATGGCATGGGCATTGGTGCCGCCATATCCAAAGGAATTGACGCCAACGTATGCGACTCCCTCTCCTGAGGGCATGGGTTCAGGTGTGCGGGGCACGCGCAAGTTGAGATCAGCAAAAGGAATATTGGGATTCAAGGCATCCAGATTGGCCTGGGGCGGAATCTGTTTGTGATGCAGGCACAACAGGGCTTTGATCAATCCGGCAACTCCGGCTGCGGCTTCCAGGTGGCCGATATTGGATTTGACTGAACCGATGAGACAGGGGTGTCCAGGAGAGCGACCGGCACCATAGATGGTTCCCAGAGCTTGACATTCGATGGGATCGCCCAGGGCGGTTCCTGTGCCATGGGCTTCCACGTAGCGAATACGCGCAGGCGAGATATTGGCTGCGGCACAGACTTTTGTGATCAAAGATTGTTGTGCCTTGGCATTGGGTACGGTGATGCCGTTGGTGTGGCCATCCTGATTGATGCCAGTGGCATGGACCAGGGCGTAAATCCGGTCGCCATCCCTCCTGGCCACGGACCAGGGCTTGATGATCACGATACCGGCCCCTTCGCCCCGACCATAACCGTCACCACGGGCATCGAAGCTTTTGCTGCGGCCATCGAGAGCGAGAAATTGCCCTTTGTTCAAAGCGATGAAGTATTCAGGGCAGAGCATGAGATTGACCCCACCAGAGACCGCCAGAGAGCATTCCTTGTTCCAGACGGCTTGGCATGCCTGATGAAACGTGACCAGGGATGAGGAGCAGGCCGTATCCATGGCGATGCTTGGTCCAGTGAAATCGAAGGCGTGGGAGATGCGGTTGGCCAGCATGGCGAGGTTGACCCCGATGGCCGTACTGGAGTTGACGATGACCCGGTTGACTGGATTCAACGTCATGGCCGTAAAATCCTGCATGAATCCACCGATGTAGACCCCTGTATCAGATCCGCGCAAAGGATTCATGTCCAAACCAGCGTCTTCCATGGCCTCCCAGACCACTTCCAGCAAGAGTCGCTGCTGTGGGTCCATGGCCTGGGCGTCTCGTGGGGAGATGCCGAAAAAGAGGGGATCGAAACCATCAATGGGTTCTTGCAGGAATCCGCCCTGGCGGGTTGATAATTTGCCGGGTTTGGTGGGATCCTGGTCATAAAAGCGTGCCAAATTCCAACGTTCTGGGGGTGTATCGATCACCCCATCCCGTCCGTGGAGCAACAAATCCCAAAATGCGGTCGGGTTGTTCGCGCCTCCTGGAAAACGACATCCCATGCCAATGATGGCAAGGGGTTCGTGTTGGGTCAGATGGGTGGGTTGAAATGGATTTTGTTGAAACAGGGTTTTGGTATGGGTGTTCATGATGCAAATGGTTTCCTTTTGTGTATAAAATCTGTTATTTGTTTGACAGAAATCATTCAATGATGGGCAGTTCTGTGACACGCCCTGCATAATTTTTCAGCAGGTATTTCTGGCCCTCCCGGACGATCACGGGATCATCCAGAGTGATGGGGATTTTGCCGATATTGGTGGCCACGACGTACATGGGTTGGGCCAGGCCGGAGGTATGGCCCCGGATGGCGTCGCGGATCAGTTCCGCACCTTTTTTGATCGGGGTGCGGAAATGATCGATACCGGGTGCGATTTCGCAATAAAACACATAGCAGGGACGTATACGAATGCTTAACAACTTTTGATGTAATTTTTTAAAGACATCGACCTGGTCGTTGATACCTTTCAGCAGGACGGCCTGATTGCCGACATTAATGCCGCAGGACAAGAGATCATAGACGGCGCGGGCGGTGTGTTGGGTGATTTCTTTGGGGTGATTGCACTGGGTATTGACCCAGATGGGGACGTGGTGATTGCCTCCCAGCCGTTTGAGCAGGGAAGGGGTGATGCGGTGGGGCAAGACGATGGGGAGTCGGGTGCCGAACCGGATCATTTCGATATGTGGGATTTCCCGGAGTTTTTGGACCAGATAATCGATTTCGTTATCCGAGAGCAAAAAGGGATCGCCTCCTGTGATGAGGACATCCCTGATTTCCGGGTGTTCACGGATCCAGGAGATGCCTTCATCGACATTGAGACGGAGTTTGAGGTCTTTGGCAATGGTCATTTCCCGACGGAAACAATGTCGGCAGTAGGTGCCGCAGACCTGTGTGACGGTAAAGGCCACCCGGTCGCGGTATTGTCTGGCGATGGAATCGGGTCTTTGTTCCAGGTTGGAGCGATTTTCCTTCCAGATGAGATAGCCCTCCATGCCAAACTGGTTGTGTTGTTCGAGCATGGAAGGGATGACCTGCTGGCGGATGGGGCAGGTTGGATCCTCTTGGTCCATCAGGGCTGCGAAATAGGGGGTTGTTCCCCAGCGTGTTTTATGGAGTGCCTGGATGGCGGCCTGTTCCTGCGGGGTGACGCGGATGAATTTTTCAAGTTTTTCAAGGGTGTTGACTTGATTTTTTAGTTGTTCGCGCCATGCTTCCATGATTGAACACCTCTCTGTTTTATAATTTTTATTTTTTATTCCCATCAACAAAAAAATACAAGAAGTAGCACGTGTCAAGTGCGACTTCTTGATGATTTTTATTGTTTGATGGGAATGATTATTGCATCATTTGACTTCGGCAGTTCCGTCCAACAGAGCCATGATGGCAGCCAAGGCCGTGGTTTGGATTTTGCCATTGGCCGTGATGGTGGTATTGGTGCATCCGGTGATGGGTTCTTGCACGTCATAGCGATACCAGACGGCGCAATCGTAGCCCTGCACTTGACCTGGGTGACCGACAAGCTTGTAGGTGAGATTTTTTAGAACCGCAGGGCCCATCATCAGGATGCCAGGGTCGATTTCGAAATAACTGGTTGGCTGGGAGAAGCCGAGTGCCGGATCCAGCAAAGCCCCTTCGGCCATGGATTTGCCTTCATAGGTTTTGCCGATAGCCCCGGCCCAGGTGTACAAATCGGCGATGCTGGCGGTCACGCCTCCAGCGGAAGAATAGAAGCTTGGATGGATGATGACAGAATATTTGGTGTTCAGGTTGCATTCAGGAGTGTTTTGACAGGCCCCATTGAAGTTGTCGAACCAGTCGATATAACCCACAGCCCCCTTGTCATCTCCACCTGGAAGTGTTGTGGGCGTTGTTTTTGGGTCAAACCCGATGCCAAGAGCCAAACCACTGGCAGAGCCGAACCTGTTGGAGACTTCGGTATACCATGGAGTACCGGTAACCGCTTCGATGACCATGCCCAGGAGGACATAGTTGATATTGGAGTACATCCATGAACCGGGGTTTTGGACACCGATGCCCCAACTGATGTTGACCAGATCCATGGGGGTCCAGGCGGTATATTTATGGCCGGTGATAAAGCTGTATTTTCCGGTCAGGTTGGGATCCAGATAGCCCCGCAGTCCCCATGATGAATAGTCATAGTTGCCTTGCAAATCGGTCATTTTTTGCGAGGAGGTTTGAGGAATGCCGCTCAAGTGGGCGATGAGCTGAAAGAGAGTCAGTTTTTTGATTTTGTCCAGCTGGCTTTGGGTGAGAAGATTGTTGGGATCGATATTGGTGACAAAGGGTGTGTTGCGTACTCCTGGAATGGGTTTGAGTAGATAGGTTTCCAGGTTGGGGCCGTTTGGGTTGCCAGCCAGATTCAAGTCGATTTTGCCTTCCTGGACGAGTTGCAGGATGGTCATTCCGGTGAATGTTTTGGAGATGCTGCCGATGCGGAATTGTTTGTTTTCGGTCATGGGTTTTTCATCCCCATCCAGAATGGATGTATCTTTGCCCATATCATAGGATCCGCTGACATAGGTTTTTGGTGTACCATCTGGCAGGGTGACTTTGACGGTGATGCCTGGCAGCAAGCCGTGTTTGGTGAGGTCGGAGCTGTTTTTGGTCAATCCATCGAGTTTGGCTTGAATGGCTTTTTCGACGGCATCTTTTCGGGTGGCCCATCGGGTGAGCAACACGTCTTTGGCGGGAGAGCCGTTGAGGGTCAGGTTTAATTTTTTGGCGAGCCTGACAAAGTGGAAGGCTTTGCCAGATTTGTTTTGGTTGTCGAGTTCAGCGACAAAGGCGGTTGCTGCCTTGTCACGGCTGACAACGTCGGCGGGGTTGACGCCCAAGAGTGCGATGTCAGAGGGGTTGGTCAGATCCAGCGTGTCCAGGGTTTTATTGGCCAAAGAGGAGCCAGATTGGATGGTGATGCCATTGGCAGGATTTTTGTCTGTATCGAGTGTTTGCAGGAGTTGGAGTGTTTTTATGACCTTGTTGTTATTGGCTTCCAAGGGGTCTGGAGTCATGTCCATGGGGGTCATGAAGGGTGCGGCGGTACCGGTTCCGATGCCCATGCCATAGACTTTGAAGGTGACGGTATCCCCAGGGAGATATTGAAACTGGCCGCCAGTGCTGGTGGTCCCGGAATAGTTGCTGGGGGTGCTTACATACGTCAAGCCGTCTACAGGGGCATCCGAGAAGATTCCGGTGAGGATGCCAGGACCAGGACCGCTGGCAGTGCTGCCAACATTACCACCATTATTACCATCACCTCCACCGCCACAGGCACTCAGGAAGCCCAGTCCGATGAGAGCGGTCACTGTGCGGATGTGTTTGAAAGTCCAAATAGTTTCCATGGTATATCATTGTCCTTGGTTGTCAGAATGGATGGATCGCAGTCTGTTAATGGGCTTCTTAAGTCTCATCTGTGTTATAAAACAACGATTAAGTTGTTATTTTTTTGACAATTTCAATCTCTTGTATTTTGCCAATAAAAGGTTCCGAACACAACCCAAAAAAGCATTCTTGCAAAATATTTTTGATTCATTCTGAATTGCCGTCTTTTTTTTGTCCTGAAATCATGCGCATACCTGTCAAAATGGATGGCAATAATGTAATTTGACAGATAAAAATATTATTTTTATAATTATATATAAAATATTTAGATGGTATTTTGATAAATATATTCATTTGGATGGGGTGGGTGACGCATGAGATCAGGATTCATCAGCAAGGATGCGTCAGGCTGCTATCAGATTGTGAGGATGCGGAGGGGGTCTTGCAGGGGGGAGGCAAACAGCGGTGGCTTGGCGTGACAGGTTTCAGGGTGGAATCATCCATCCCAGAGGGTTGAGCATATCGGTGGGTCTGGCCATTTGATTGGAGTTGTAATTGATATGGGTGACGGCCCCGGTGATTGAGTTGAGGCGACCACCGATCTCCCAAACGCCATTATTGATCGAGGCAATGTTGTTTTCCATGGATTGGACATTTTTGGTCATTCCGGTGACTGAGCTGTTCATGCCGGTGAGGTCACCATTGATGTGTCTCATCGTATTTGCAATTGTTTGCATTCCTTGCAGATTTTGTTCCATGTTTTGGGTGGTTGGCGTGATTCTTTGCATGTTTTTGGAAATATGTTCGATACGTACATATAATATGTTGATGCTTTCAATCATTGCATTCATGTTGTTGGTCAGATTCATGACCAGATACAGGATGATAACGCTACAGATGATCAAGACTGTCACAGATGCCAGGATCAAACGATTGGTATTGCGACTGATTTTTACCGCAGCTTGTTCAAGGGTGGTCATATCGGTATTGAACTGGTTCATGATACCTGAAATGACATCAACTGTGGTTTGGTTTTCCTGCTCAAGATCCATGGGGTTCCTCTAGTGCCAAAATGTGCTGGAAAACAGATCTTTGGCTGTTTTAACGCGGGGTGAGGCTGTTAAACAACTTCATGGGACGAGACATGCGTTGGACATCCTGCCCGATATTATTGACAGTGGCATCCATGACGCGAAAAGTCGAGGTGATGGTGTTTACATGGGTCGTTACATTGTTTAAATTCTTGTCCATGCCTTGTATTTTTGTTGAAATGTCGTGGAGATTGTGATTCAAAGAGGAGACCGACCCTTTCATCTCTTCGATTTCTTTGACGATAACTGGTATTGTGGTCAAATGTTGGTCTATTTGCACAATGACCAGTTGCATGGATTCAATATTCTTGGCCATGGAGGTGAATTGGGTATTCATGACGTCAATAACATCAATCATTTTTGTGATTTTTGAAGTGAGGACTGCCAACAATAACAAAAATATGATAGAAATCATTCCGAGACTGATCATGCCAAACCTCAGCAGGGCAGTCACACGTTTGGCAATGCGCAAATTGAATCCGCTACGCACGGCGATGGCATTTTTGAAATTTTCGGCGGCCTGGCGTAAGGCCGCATGCTGTTCAACAGTCAAATTCATGTCAATCAACCCTCTTTGGTTGGGTTTTGATCCTCATTTTTGGGAACAGGATGCCCTTTGGGCACAAAGTCAAAGTCAAAACCTTTGGGGATGAATCCCCCAAACCCCCTCTTTTTTTTTAATAATTTTAAAAAAAAATAATAAAAAAAAAGGGTGGGGGGTTTGGGGGGGGGTTCACCGCCCCCCAAGGTTTTATGGAGGGGTCTGGGGAGGCCGTGAGCCGCCTCCCCAGAAACACCCCTCCTCCAGCGTATGGCCAAAAATGAGGATCACGGCCCTTTTTGATGTGATGTTGAACACCATACCCTGCATGAACGGTACACTACATCAAAAGAAGCTTTTGTCAACACAATCTGAAGAGAAAATAAAACCATGACACGGCTTGCCGTTTTTTTGCCATTCATGCTATGGTATAACATGTAAAAATGTGTAAAAAAATTCAGTCATTGATTAAAAAATAATTATTTTTGTTAAAGCGCAACCTTTAGATTGAGCTTTATATCACATGTTTTTAGATCGTTGGGTGTCAGTAACACCTGGCACGTGAGCAACCCTTCCATGAACATCACCTCTTTTTTTGTCCATCGTCCGGTCACCACTGTGCTGGTCATGGCTGGTCTGTTTTTTTTTGGCATTCTTGGCTACAGCCAGTTGCCGGTTTCGGCCTTGCCGACGGTGGATTATCCCACGCTTCAGGTCTCTGCGGCTCTGACCGGGGCTGCCCCGGAAACCATGGCCAACTCGGTGGCTCTTCCTTTGGAAAAAGAGTTTTCCACCATTGCCGGGTTGGAATCCATGACCTCCACCAGTGGCCTTGGCACGACCCAGATTTCCCTTCAGTTCGTTCTTGATCGTGACATTGACGCTGTTGCCCAGGATGTGCAGGCTGCCATTTCTTCAGCCCAGCGACGACTGCCCAACAACATGACCACGCCTCCTTCCTATCGCAAGGTCAATCCCGCTGACATGCCGATTTTTTATCTTGCCCTCACCTCGGCGACCCTCCCTTTGACTGCCATTTCCGAATTCGCCGACACCACGCTTTCTCAACGCATTTCCACCCTGCCTGGTGTAGCCCAGGTGAGCATCTATGGCCGTCAGAGTCCGGCGATTCGGGTGAAAGTCAATCCCCAAGCCATGGCCATGAATGGTCTCTCCCTGGAGGATGTGGAATCGGCCATCCAGCAGAACAATCCCAATCTGCCCACCGGCTTTCTTATCAATCCCAATCGCTTGATCTCCCTGGAAACCCCCAATCGTCTCCCAGAGGCCAAAACGTATCGTTCCATGGTCATTGCCCAGAAAAATGGGGTTCCCTTGCGTCTGGATGACATCGCCAGAGTGGTGGACGGCCCGGAAAATGACCTGGTGGCCGCATGGTTCAAAGCCACGCGCGGTGTGGTGTTGGCGATTCAACGTCAACCTGGTTCCAATACCATTGCCGTGGCTGACGCCATCCGGGCCATTGTCCCCAATATTCGTCAACTTCTGCCTGCTGCCACGGATCTGGAAATCCTCTATGATCGCTCCCAATCCATTCGTGAGTCGGTGCGGGATGTACAATTGACCCTGCTGTTTTCGTTGGTTCTGGTGGTGCTGGTGATTTATCTGTTTTTGGGCAATCTCTCTGCGACCCTGATTCCAAGCCTTGCTTTGCCCCTCTCGTTGGTGGGGGTTTTTCCGCTCATGATTTATTTCAACATGAGTATCAACATCATCTCTCTCATGGCACTCACGCTCTCGGTTGGTTTTGTGGTGGATGACGCCATTGTCATGCTTGAAAATATATCTCGTTACATGGAAGAGGGACACTCCCCATGGCAAGCCACCCTGGAGGGGGGACGCCAGATTGCCTTCACCATTGTTTCCATGACCCTCTCTTTGGCAGCGGTTTTTATTCCGGTTCTGTTCATGGGGGGCATTCTGGGGCGACTGCTGCACGAATTCGCCATTGTCATCATGGCATCGGTGATTCTTTCCGGGGTGGTTTCTCTCTCTCTTACCCCGATGTTGTGTTCGCGGATGCTCAAGCCTCACGTCAAAACCAGGCCCAATTGGGTCATCCGGGGTAGCGAGGCGTTTTTTCTTGCCCTGCGCCGGGGCTATGCCACCTCTTTGGATTGGTCGTTGCGACATCGCCGTTGGGTGTTGATTCTCTTTCTGATCATGCTTGGGTGGACCATGCAGGTTGGACGCGACATGGCCAAAGGCTTTTTGCCCAGCGAGGATACCGGTCAACTCTTGTGCTTCACCGAGGCCGAACAGGACATCGGCTTTGAGGCCATGGCAGAACGGCAGCGTCGGGTAGCCGAAATCATCGGTGCGGATCCAGGGGTTCTGGTGACCATGTCATTCATTGGTGGAGGTGCCTCGCAGTCCGCCCTCAACAATGGCCGCATCTTTGTTCGATTGAAACCAATGGGAGAGCGACCACATGCGGATGAGATTGTCAAACGATTGCGGCTTCAGTTGGGTAAGATTCCAGGCATCAAGGCTTTCATTCAGAACCTGCCGGTGATTCGCATCGGTACGCAACTCACAAAAAGTCAGTATCAATTTACGCTTCAAGGAACGGATACCGGAGAGTTGTTTGTTTGGGCTGACAAAGTGGAAAAAATGTTGCGTGAGTTGCCAGGGTTTCAGAATGTCACCAGTGACATGCAGTTGGCCAAAACTCAGGCCATGGTGGAGATCGACCGGGACAAGGCGGCCACTCTGGGCATCACCCCGGAACGATTGGAAAAAACTTTGTATGCCGCTTTCGGACCCAAGCAGATTTCCACCATTTACGCTCCAAGCAATCAGTTTGCCTTGTTGTTGGAGTTGGATGACGCCTTCAAAACCGATCCTTCGATGTTGTCCTTGCTGCAAGTGCGTGGGGCCAACAATACCCTGGTGCCTCTGGATGCGGTGGCGCGGATTTCCCGTTCTGTGGGACCGGCATCCATTTCTCATCAGGGACAGATGCCCGCTGTCACGCTTTCATTTGATTTGAATTCAGGGTTTTCTCTGGGGCAGGCCATTGAGGCCATTGACAAGGCGCGGGCCAACATGGGTATGCCCGCAACCATTTCAGGTCAGTTTCAGGGGTCGGCTCAGGTTTTTCAGTCTTCTCTGGCAGGCATGGGGTGGTTGTTGGGGTTGTCGGTATTGGTGATTTATCTGGTGTTGGGTATGCTTTATGAAAGTTATATTCATCCCTTGACCATTCTGTCAGGTCTCCCGGCTGCGGGTCTTGGGGCGTTGCTCACCCTCAAGATGTTTGACATGGAGTTGAATCTGTACAGTTTCGTGGGGTTGATCATGTTGATTGGCATTGTCAAAAAAAATGCCATCATGATGATCGATTTTGCGGTCGAGGCCCGTCGTACCGGGGAATATTCCGCGTTGGAGGCGATTCGTCAGGCGGGTCTGATCCGTTTTCGGCCCATCATGATGACCACCATGGCTGCTTTGGTGGGTACACTGCCCATTGCCCTAGGTTTGGGCGCGGGTGGCGAGGCGCGTCAGCCTTTGGGATTGGCGGTGGTGGGGGGTTTGATTCTTTCCCAATGGCTGACCCTTTATATCACTCCGGTGATTTATCTGTATCTGGAAAAGGTTCGTGTCTTGATTGACCCGGCAGAACGACCCGTTGGTTGATACTGCCTTTGTGAGTGATCAAAGTGGTGGGGTTTGGGGCGAGAGTCACAATAATCTATATTTATTAATATGTTCAAATTGTCCCGGCATCAATTGGAATCCTTCAAGGTGTTCAAATGATTCTGGCATCCATGGGAATCTTTCAAGGGTATCTTCAATGAGATCAATAACATTGATGTTTGCTGTGGTCCTGTTGTTGGCTGGGGCTGATGAGTCGTTGGCGGATCCCAAGGCTGGTGAGGTCAAACTTTTTGCCGGAATGCCGTTTGTATGGGTGCCTGGAGGAACCTTCCAGATGGGGTGTGGTGCCTGGACCTCGGAGTGTTTCGCTTGGGAGAAGCCTGTGCATCCAGTGACCTTGAGCGGATTTTGGCTTGGCAAGAGTGAGGTGACCCAGGGCCAATGGAAGGCAACAATGGGTGCAAATCCGTCCAAATCCACCGATTGTGGGAACAATTGTCCTGTGGAGCGTGTATCATGGGAGGATGTGCAGGAATTCATCAAAAAATTAAATGCCCGTGACGGCAAATTCCGTTTGCCTACAGAGGCTGAATGGGAGTATGCCTGCCGGTCTGGAGGCAAAGCCGAACACTTTGCAGGTGGCAAAAAAGAGGGTCAGGTGGCTTGGTATCAGGGTAACAGCGGCAACAAGACCCATCAGGTTGGGACCAAGGCACCGAATGGACTTGGTTTGGTTGATATGAGCGGAAATATTTGGGAGTGGGTGCAGGATTGGTTCGCAGAGGATGCCTATGCCAAGCACGACAGCAAGGGTCAGTATACTGGAAGTGGGACAGACCGTGTGGTGCGTGGCGGATGCTGGGGCAGTGTTGCTGCGGGTGTGCGTTGTTCGTATCGCTATCATCTCTTGCCGGGCAATCGCAACCGCAACCTTGGAGTTCGTTTGGCCAGATCGCCATAGATTTTTGCCTTCTGGAGCCTCAACTCGATGCTTTTCACCATCCCAATGGATTTGATTGCTGTGAATCATGGACAAGGTGACTAATTGATGTTTTTTATGAGAGATCTGGTATTGCGTTTGCGGCGCAAGATGTTGGCCGTGCTTCCGATCTTGATTGGGGCTGCTCTTCTGTCGGTGTTGTTGGCTGGAGTTGGCTATCTGTTGATGTATTGGGGACCAACCGAATGGAGTCGTCAGATTGTTTTTCTGACTGAAACCGATTTTGTCACCAGTAAAACTGTGTTGAAAGAGTTTTTTCTTTCGTATCAGGATAAGGCGGCTCTGGTTTTTCTGGGCATTCAATTGTTGCAAGTACTGCTCGCTCCCATTCCAGGTCAGCTTGCCGGTTTGCTGGGAGGATTCGTCTTTGGCTTCTGGCAGGGGTTGTTGCTTACCATGTTTGGGGTGATGTTGGGTTCCTGGGTGGCCATGGGCTTGAGCAGGTTGATCGGGGTCTATGTGGTACGTCGGTTTGTCCCGGTCAGTGTGATGAAAAAATTTGATTATTTGTTGAGTCAAGGGACTCTGTTCGATTTTTTTATTATTTATTTGCTTCCTGCTTTGCCTGACGATGCTATTTGTTTCATTGCCGGAATGACCAGATGGTCGCTTTGGCGATTGTTGATGGTCTGTTTTTTGGGGCGGCTTCCTGGCATGGCCGTCCTCACTTTTGCTGGCAGCAGTCTGGATACCCATGTGGAGTTGGCACGTTTGGTGTTCGGTCTGGCTATGGCCATCGCGGTATTGGTCTGGTTGTATGATGACCAGTTGGAAAATTGGGTGAAACGCAGTCAATCGAAATAGCGTGAGTGATTAAAAACCTTGGGGGGCGGTGAACCGCCCCCCAAACCCCC
>JAMOBH010000262.1:0-8009 GCA_039908085.1 Magnetococcus sp. YQC-5 | reverse complement strand
CCCTGGACCCCTCATAATAGGAAATTACCTATTGCCTTGATTTTTCCCGTGCCTTGGAAAACGCTGCGGCCATGGCACTGCTGCTCTCCTCGGCAGTGGATTTGGGTTTTTGAGCTACAGCACCACGGTGCTGGGGGGCAGAATCGGCATGAGGAGGAGGGGCGTCATCCAGACGCATGGTCAACGCAATGCGGCGACGGATGATATCCACTTCCAGCACACGCACCTTGATCACGGTTCCGGCCTTGAGAAGCGCGTGGGGATCCTTGACAAAATGATTGGCCATGGCCGAAATATGCACCAAACCATCCTGATGCACTCCGATATCCACAAAGGCACCGAAATTGGTCACATTGCTGACCACTCCTTCCAGAATCATGCCTGGGGTGAGATCTTCCATGGATTCCACCCCCTCCTTGAAGGCCGCAGTGCGAAATTCCGGGCGCGGGTCACGACCCGGTTTTTCCAATTCCGCAAGAATGTCCCGAATGGTGGGTTCTCCGAAACGGGCATCCACCAGACTGGATGGTGAGAGGGTTTTCAATAAAGTCGTATTGCCGATGAGTTGGTCAAGCTTTGTCCCGACACGTTGGAGGATCTTCTCCACCACCGGATAAGACTCTGGATGAACCGCCGAGGCGTCCAGCGGGGTGTCGCCATTGCGAATGCGCAGAAAACCGGCAGCCTGTTCAAACGCCTTGGGACCGAACCTGGGCACCTTGAGCAAAGCAAACCGGGTGCGAAACGGCCCCATGGCATCTCGAAACAAGACGATGTTTTTGGCCAAAGTTTTGTTCAAACCAGCCACCCGTTCCAGCAGGGGTATGGAAGCGGTGTTGACATCCACCCCGACGGCATTGACCGCATCCTCGACCACGCCGTCCAGAGAGTCGGCCAGGCGACGTGGATTGAGATCGTGTTGATATTGCCCCACTCCGATGGATTTGGGATCGGTTTTGACCAGTTCCGCCAAAGGATCTTGCAAACGACGGGCAATGGAGACGGCTCCGCGCAATGAGACATCCATGTCAGGCAATTCCAGTGATGCGTATTCCGAGGCCGAATAGACCGAAGCACCAGCTTCGCTGACCACCACCCCGATCACTTGCAATTCCGGCATGGTTTTGGCCAGTTCGGCGACCAGACGGTCGGTCTCGCGGGAGGCTGTGCCGTTGCCGATGCTGATCAGGCGCACATCATGCTTGCGCGCCAATTCACCCAGGCGGGCCATGGATTCTTTCCAGAGATTGCGGGGGGGATGAGGATAAATCGTATCTGTGGCCACCACTTTGCCGGTTTTGTCCACGACAGCCACTTTGACTCCGGTGCGCAGACCAGGATCCAGTCCGATCACAGGCACCATCCCGGCGGGAGCGGCCAACAGGAGTTCTTTCAGGTTTTTGGCAAAGACCCGAATGGCCTCTTCATGGGCGGTGTCCATGAGTGCTTTGGTCAGTTCGGTTTCCAGGCGCGGCTTGATTTTTTTGCGCCAGGCGAGTCTGACCGTTTCCATGAGCCAGGCATCAGCTTCGCGTCCACGGTTTTGCACATTGAATTGGCGGGCGATCATCGAGGTGCAGGTGGTGGAATCTCCAGCCTTGGTGCCGATCTCTTCGGCATGATCCAGATTCAGACGCAACACGCCCTCGTTTTTGCCACGGAACAACGCCAGCGCACGGTGGGGCGGGATTTTTTTGATGGGTTCATAGGCATCGAAATAATCCGAAAATTTTTCCCCTTTAGTCTCCTGACCTTTCACCAGTTTGGATTGGAGCATGCCCTGATCCCAGAAGATTTGTCTCAAGGCACCCACCAGTTCCGGGAGTTCGCCAAAGTGTTCCATCAGGATTTCTCTGGCCCCTTCCAGGGCCGTTGAGACATCGGGAATGCCTTTGGTTGGATCCAGGAATTTCAATGCTGCCTGTTCTGGATTGAGGGAAGGGGTTTGCAGCAGCAGTTTGGCCAAAGGTTCCAGGCCGGCTTCCATGGCCACAGCGGCCTTGGTATGGCGTTTGGGTCGGTAGGGCAGATAGAGATCTTCGATGCGGGTGCGGGTTTCCGCTGCAAGGAGTGCCTGTTCCAGTTCGGGAGTGAGTTTTCCCTGTTCCCGGATGCTGGCCAGTACCGCGCTTCGACGGGCTTCCATTTCGCGCAGCACCTCCAGACGTTCATGCAGATGTCGCAGATGAATATCGGTGAGTCCTCCCGTGACTTCTTTGCGGTAGCGGGCGATAAAGGGTACGGTTGCCCCTTCGTCCAGGAGCGTGATGGCGGCCAGTACTTGTTGTTCCTGGACTCCAATCTCTTCGGCAAGGCGTTGGTTGATGGTTTTCATGCGTTTTCCTTGGAATTTTTTTCGGACTGTGACATTAAAAATAAACGTGTATGCGTTACAGCAGAGAGAAGTTGCGCAGGATCACGGAGAGTTCCGGGTCTTTCTTGGCCATCTCGCGAAATATCTGAGTAAATTGATTCAAGAGGTTGGAATGGATTTGAATGAATTCCTGATTGGTTTTGATGGCATGGGTATTCTGGACGATTCGTTCTTCCAGAGGTTTCATCAGGGTACGGCGGTCCCACAAGACGAAGCCGATAAAGGCAACCATGACGCCCAATAAAGCCCCGAACATGGTTACCGTCATGTGATGGAGATCTTCGATACGTTTATTGGTATCATCGATTCTTTTGTTGATCGACAAGGTGAGATCATCAATTCTTTTGTTAAGTGACAGGTTGATTTCTTCAATGCGTTTATTGATATCGTCAAAGCGTTTATTGATATCGTCGAAGCGTTTATTGGTATCGTCGAAGCGTTGATTTGTTTTGTCTTGACCAGCCTTGATCTCTCCCTTGAGCGACAGATGAAAGTCTTCGATGCGTTTATTGGCATCGTCGAAGCGTTTATTGATATCGTCGAAGCGTTTATTGATATCGTCAATGCGTTTATTCATGTCGTCGAAGCGTTGATTTGTTTTGTCCTGATTGGCCTTGAGATCTGTCTTGATTGTGACGAGTTCCTGGATAATCTCTCGATCCGTGATGCGTGGTGCGACTTCAACGGCGCAGGCGACATCACTCCAGAACAACACCAAGAGGCTTGACAGGGTCAGAACACGGAAGCGTGCCCAGGAGCGTGGCATGATTTTCATGAGGATCATGGAAGAGCCTACCTTGAAATGTCACATAAGGTTGGCAGTGTTGCCAAGTTTGCATATTGGAACATATGAACGGCCTGCTGGCAAGGAAAGTCTTGTTCTCAAGGCTGGGGTGGGTATGGGGTGTCTTGAGGTTTTTACAGAAGCGAAAATTGGCGCAGGATCACGGAGAGTTCCGGGTCTTTTTTTGCCAACTCTCGTAAGGTAAGGAGAAATTGATTCAGCAGGCTGGAGTGATTCTGTAGGAGTTCCTGATGGGTGTTTATTTTATTTGTGTTATGGTCGATTTCACTGGTGTTATGTTCGATCCGTTTTTCCAATGGTTTCATCGTGGTACGACGGTCCCATAAAATGAAGCCGATCAAGGCGATCATGACGCCCAATAAGGATCCGAACATGGTCAGGATCAGGTGATTGAGATCGTCAATACGTTTTCCAAGCGATTGTGTGATGTCGTCTATCCGTTTGTTAATCGAAAGTGTGGATTCTTCGAAACGTTTGTTGACGTCGTCGAAACGTTTGTTGACGTCGTCGAAACGTTTGTTGACGTCGTCGAAACGTTTGTTGACATCATCGAAACGTTTGTTGGTGTCATCAATTCTTTTGTTGAACGACAGATTGATATCGTCGAAGCGTTTGTTGATATCGTCAAAGCGTTGATTTGTTTTGTCTTGACCGGCCTTGATATCTCCTTTGATCGTGACGAGTTCCTGGATGATTTCTCGATCTGTGATGCGTGGTGCGACCTCAACAGCAGAGGCAATCTCACTCCAGAGGAAAACATTTGGCAGGGTCAGGGCAAGGAAGAACGCCAATGACCGTGGTATGGCTCTCTTGAGGATCATGGATGGAGCCTCCCTATGGAGATTCTATGAAAATTTGGTAGTCATCTCGATATGGTATATTGAAACATACAAAAGACCTGATGGCAAGAAAAGGTTTGCCATCAGGTCGGAAAAGCAGGTGCTTGGGGATGTTAATTATAACACAAGCTGCTGGTTATTTACAGTTGGTTGGCATGTAGGGGCTTAAGCCTCGCGCAGTTCCAGCTGAGTTGGCATTGGCGCATGTCCAGGTCTGCCCATCGGTTGTGGTGAGCGTGACAGTTCCGGCAGAAATTTGGGGGCTGATGGAGACGCCAGCTGCTGCTGTCTTGAATGTGGCAGTCATCGTGAATGTGGTACCACTCACGGCTCCGCCGCCAGCTGTAATGGCGACCGAGCTGACGTATTGTCCAGCTATGGTGCCGGCGAGTTGTACTGCGGTAGGAGCAACGGAAGCTGCGACAAGTGACGTTGGGAATGTCCCGTTGTTTTGCAGGAATTCTGCGACTGGTTGTTTGAATCCACCCAACAGAGTTGGAGCTTCAGCGGCCTGTGCCCGAGCGATGTAGTCCTGGTAGGCCGGGATGGCCACTGCCGCCAGGATGCCGATAATGGCGATGACGATCATCAGTTCGATGAGGGTAAAACCGGATTGTTTACGAATGTTGGTGCGCATTGCTGTTCTCCCCGAATTCTAGTGTGTGTGGTCGATACTTGATGGATTGTTTGACGCAATTGTCATTTTACTGTTTTCATAACCTTTGCGCTTGATGAGTATCTTTGCAAAAGCTATACCATGTTCAAGAGGAGAGTTGCAAAATGCCGATTTCGGTGTTTCCAGTCAGGTGGTTTTTTTAGAGCATGCTGTTGAAATCCAAGAATGTTTTCAATGCAGGCATGACTGTTGCTCTCGTGTCCCGGTGGATTTTACATTTTCTCTTGAAATTACAAAAAAATCACAAAAAAAATGTTTAAAATCAATAAAATCGTCCATTTTTTCAGTCAATAGGCTCTGTTCTTGTGTGTCGATAGCTTTTATGCCAAGTGACACTATTGGGCAGTGATCTGACAAAAAATGTCACTTGCGCACTTCAGGTTTGGTTACTATGAATTCAAAGGCCCCTTTTTCGTACCAGGGGGCACCAGAAGTGTATCCTTCATCATGCAAGGTGCGGGGGACGTTGGTCAAGGGTTCTCCTTCATTGAGTCGCACGCGCAGGCGTTGGCCGGGTGCCATGCTTTCCAGTTTCAGTTTGACCAGGACGAAGGTCATGGGACAGGTTTCGGTTGTGATGTCAATGAAATCTTCCTCCTGTTCCATTGGGGGGGGGGGCTGTTGGGGGGGACATGTCTGACAATGGGGATTTTTCTCTAGAGGAAAGCGTTGGTATCCTCCGGTGATGGGATCATACGCCAGACAGGTGGTCCAGATCTCTTCAGTACCGATGGCCAACAGGGTTTTGAGGGCCAGAGAGGCCAGGATGCTCCCAGATGCCCCACGCCAGAGCGTGAACAACTCAGCAGCGTTCGCGTGGTGGGCCGTTGGCATGGGCAGGCAGGCCAAACAGGGCAGAGAAGGGTCTTGGCCAGCATTGGTTCCGGCGATCCATCCTCGACCGTCTTGGGAGAGCCAGGTCGTCAACAGAGGTTTTTGCAGTTGGAGGCAGGCCGGGTTGAGCAGGTTTGGTGAGTGGCTGCAATCCAGTATGAGATCCAGGGGCGTCAGCCAAGAGGGGAGCGTGCTGGATGTGAGGTGGAGGCATACAGCTTCGATCTGGAGCGTTGGATTCAATTCACGGGCGCGGTTGGCTGCGCAATGGACTTTTGGAGTTTTGGCCTCGGTCATGGGATGGATGCCAGGTTTTGTGATCAGGGCCGCATCCGCAATGGTAATGCGTCCCACCCCTGCGGCTGCCAGATAGAGCAGGGTGGTCATGCCAACTGTTCCTGCACCGACAATGCCTATTGAGGCATTGGTCAGACGATGCTGTCCGGTTCCTCCGATCTCTTTGAGGAGGATTTGTCGGGAATAGCGTTCCGCCCACAAGGAATCAATGGTACTCATGGAGACAAGTCAGTGAAAATGGGAGGGGCAGCCAGAACAGGGAAAATGATCCTGATCTGATATGTTTTGGGCGTGTGCATGGGGTTGGTCCTTGGTGTTTTGTTGTTTTATGCAAAGTCAAAAGCAAAGTCAAAACCCTGGGGGATGAATCCCCCAGACCCCCTCTTTTTTTTAATAATTTTAAAAAATAAAAAATAAAAAATAATAAAAAAAAAGGGTGGGGGTTTGGGGGGCGGTTCACCGCCCCCCCAAGGTTTTGTTTTTTTATTTTTCCGAAACAGAAACATGTTGGCAGATGCACTGCGGGTTTGGCGGTACCGGGACGATACGCCGTTTGCCACTCAGGGCATCCAGGGTCAACATCCGGTTCCGCAAGGGGTGCCCACCCCGTATCAGCTTGATGGCTTCCAGGGCCATGAGCCAACCCACTTCACCAACCAAAGGACCAAATACCCCCTGGTTTTGACAGGTTGGCCCCTCTTCGACAGGGGGGGCACCAAAAAGACAGCGCAAACAGGCATCACTTCCAGGAACGATCGTCATCAATTGTCCCCTGAAGCCAATCGCCGCCCCATGCACCAAAGTAATACCTGTTTGAATGGCAGCATCATTGGCCGCAAATCGGGTGGTGAAATTGTCCGAGGCATCTATGATCACTGCATATCCACGCGCCAATTCGGCAATGGCCTCCACAGAATCAAGACGTCGTACATGACAGTTCACCTCCATCTGAGGTGACAAGGCTCGCATGGATTCGGCAACCTGGGTAACTTTGTCCCTCCCAATATCGTCAACACGGTATAAAATCTGTCGGTGAAGATTGGATAGACTAACCTGGTCCGAATCAACCACCCCCAAACGCGAAAGAGTCCCCAGGGTCAATGCCAAAGCCACTGCACACCCCAACCCGCCAGCCCCAATCAGCAAAACACCTTCCGGTTTGGCATCCATGCGACCCTCACATTCTGTCAAACTCACAACCATCATGAACAAGTGAGCTGGTTGAATCTCTCAACAGGCACACCGTTGTGAAACGCCCGTCTGCTCAATTCCTCAATGGTCACAGTGTCCATCATGACCAGAATTTTTTCCTGAAATTCCGCCCATAAAGGCCGAATGACCCGCTGGCCAATCGGTCCTGTGGCCGTCTCGGCAGGCAGTCCGCACGCCTCGGCGTCCGTGAGTTCCATGACCACACGGGCAATATCTCCAACAGAAATCCTGTCACGTTCCTTGCCCAACAAATATCCCCCCCGTGGCCCACGAACTCCTTTGAGTATTCCTGCCCTGACCAGTCGCTGCATCACCTGTTCCAGATAACGTTGCGGCACACCTTGACGATGGCTCACCTCCCGAATTTGCACCGGTTCCCCTGAGGAATTATAGGCAATGTCAGTAACCGCTTCGATGGCATATAATAGTTTTTTTGAAAATTTCAGCATGGTTTCCCCCCCCTTTTTTTTTCATTTGTCAGTCTTGCTGTCAACGACCCGTATGACCAAAGCCTCCTGTTCCCCTTACACTGGATGCCAAATCGGCGACCTGGTGCCAAATGGCTTGCGCCACCGGGGCCACCACCATTTGGGCAATGCGTTCTCCACGACGGATGACAAACGGCTCTGCTCCCAGATTGATCAGTAATACACCTACCTCTCCCCGATAATCCGCATCAATGGTTCCTGGGGCGTTCAGGACCGTGATTCCATGTTTGAAAGCCAAACCGGAACGGGGGCGGATTTGCGCCTCCCACCCCGTGGGTAACGCCAGGGTCAGTCCGGTCGGAATCAACTGTCTCTCCCCAGGTGCCAAAGTGATCTCGTGGGGGATGGCGGCCATCAGGTCCATGCCCGCAGACCCTGGAGTCTGATAGCAGGGCAGGGGGATTCCCTCGCCATGGGGGAGAATGTGAACATCAATTGGTATGGAGGATTTGTTCATGATGTTTATTATTTGTTTGGGTTGTTG
>JAMOBH010000261.1:0-8012 GCA_039908085.1 Magnetococcus sp. YQC-5 | reverse complement strand
GGCGTTTTGGTTATCACAGGTGCCAGTTCGGCTGTCGGATTGCGATCCATGCCGGTTTGCAACCTGTTCATGGACGAAATTGATGGATATCTCTCTGACGTGGATGGTGAAGGGGATCCTGTCGATCTGGCCATGCAACGGACCACCAATTTTCCAAATCGGAAAATCTTTTTCGTATCGACTCCGACGATTAGAGGTTTCAGCAGGATCGAGGATGCATACAAAGAGAGTGATCAACGGCGATATTGGGTTCCTTGCCCAGATTGTGAAGCCAAGCAGGTGTTGATGTGGGAACACATCAAGTTTTCAAAGGGCCAACGGCATCTGGCGTTTTATCAATGTGAGCATTGTGGCGCGGGCATCCAGGATTACCAGAAAGGGTGGATGCTGGAGCGTGGCATTTGGATTCCAGATAACCCTGGCAGCCCCATCGCCGGATTTCATTTGAGCAGTCTGTACAGCCCCCATGGTTGGGCATCCTGGGGGGATATTGCCGTCCAGCATGGCCAAGCTTATCGGGATCCTGTGCGATTTAAAGTTTGGACCAACACCAAACTGGGTCAAAGTTGGGAGGAATCCTCCGAGAAGTTGGATGGCGAAGGGTTGATGGCGCGCAGGGAGATCTTCGGTGACCTGCTTCCGGCTGGAGTCATTCTGCTGACCGCCGGAGTTGATGGCCAGGACGACCGTTTGGAGGTGGAAGTTGTCGGTTGGGGCCGTGACGAGGAGTCCTGGTCTGTTGGGTACTTCATTTTGTACGGAGATCCGGCGGGTCCGGCGGTGTGGGCCGCGTTGGATGAATTGCTTTTGCGGCCATTTCCACATTCCAGGCAACTGCCAGACTTTCATATTCGTGCTGTCGCCATTGATACCGGAGGACACAACACCGTGCCGACCTACGATTTTTGCAGAACGAGGATTGCCAGAAGGGTGTGGGGAATCAAGGGTTTTGGCGGCATGGGTGTTCCCATTTGGCCGCAGAGGGCCAGTCTCAACAATAAAGGTCGCATCCCGTTGTTCAAAGTTGGCGTGGACGCGGCCAAGGAGGCAATCTATGCCCGTCTGCGCATCAAGGAAGCCGGGCCAGGGTATTGCCATTTTCCCCATGATCGGGATGCCGAGTGGTTCCGGCAACTGACAGCAGAAAAAATTCGCACCAAGTACATCAGAGGGCGTCCCATCCGCGAGTGGCATAAAAAAGATGGCGACCGCAACGAAGCACTTGACTGTCGGGTGTACGCCTTGGCCGCCTTGCACGGGCTGATGTCTATTGGTCTCCAGTTGAACAAAGAAGCAGACCGGCGGGAGGCATTCCCCATGAAAGAAGGACAGGAGACCCAGCTGGTCCCATTACCCACGATCATCATCTCGGAAAAATCAAAAATCATTGTGCCGGAACAGCCAAAAATCGTGACTGAAAAAAAGCCTGGATCTCGGATTGGCAGTTATCGTGATACCTATCGGGAGAGACGCAGATGAGCTTTACCCAGGATGAACTGGACGAACTCAAGCAGGCCTACGCCACCGGTGCCTTGCGCATCGTCCACGAAGGTAAAACGGTTGAATATGGCTCCGAGGCCGATTTATTGCGCCGTATCCGGGTGATCGAGCAGGCCTTGGCCGGAGGTTCAACTCAAAAGCGTTCCAAGCGCACCGGATTTGGCTTTTCCAGAGGATAATTCAACATGTCATCTTGGTTCGATAATGCGCTTTCTTTTTTCGCGCCGAAGGTAGCCTTGCGTCATGCCGCCACCCGAAACGCATTACAGACCCTGCGCCGTGGTTATGAGGGGGCAAAAATTGGACGATTGACCAACGGTTGGAACACATCACCCACTGATGCCAACGCCGAGATCTACGCTGCGACTGTTCAACTGCGCAATCGGGCCAGAGATCTGGTTCGTAATAATTGTTATGCTGCAAAAACCGTTATGGTACACGCTTCCAGTATGATTGGATCTGGCATCACGCCTCGTATCAAAGCCAAAACTCAAGAGTTGGACGATCTGGTGAGTGGCTTATGGGACGAATTCTCGGAGAATTGTGATGCAGACGGTCGCACGACGTTTTACGGCATTCAATATCTCATGGTACGCAGCATGGTGGAGAGTGGTGAGTGTCTGTTGCAGTTTGTACGTCAGCCAGTCTCACTCGGACTGAAAATTCCTTTGCAATTGCGGGTGGTGGAGTGTGACCACCTGGATCGGAGCCGTGATCGGACCATGCCGGATGGCAGTTTCATTTTCCAGGGGATTGAATTCAACCCACAAGGTGTTCGAGTGGCGTATTGGATTTTCCCTCGCCATCCTGGGTCGATCAGGATGGGGGCTTTCCAGATGAGTGTTCGCATTCCTGCTTCAGAAGTGCTGCATCTCTACGACCGTTTGCGCCCTGGGCAGAACCGGGGCGTCACTTGGTTTGCACCTGTCCTGCTGCGGATGCGTGATCTGGATGATTATGACTTGTCGGAATTAATCCGCAAGAAAATGGAGTCGGCATACACCGCCATCGTCACCGGGGCCGTTGCTCCTGAAGGAACCGGCGATGACCTGGATCCAAAAGGCAAGACCATTGAAGAACTTGAGCCTGGAACCGTCGAATATCTGAAACCAGGGGAGGACATTCGTTTCGGCAACCCGGCCCAGGTATCTGGCTATGCGGAATACCATGGATTGCACAATCATGCGGTGGCGGCGGGCTTGGGTTTGACCTACGAACTGATGACTGGCGATCTTCCCAGGGTCAATTATTCTTCTATTCGCGCAGGGTTGCTGGAATTTCGCCGCCGGGTGGACGCCACTCAGAAACATGTGCTGATTCCCCAGATCTGTCAGCCAGTATGGAACCAATTCATGGTCACGGCCCAAGCCGCCGGATTGATTGGCAATGTGACCATCCGGTTGCAATGGACCCCGCCGCGATTTGAATCTGTTGACCCCGTCAAAGATATCATTGCGGAAAAACTGGCGGTTCGCGCCGGGATGATGTCACCCCAGACGGCCATTTCCCGTCAGGGATATGACCCGGATGTTGTCATGGCGGAATTCAAAGAGATGTACGCCATTTGGGATGCGTTCGGCATCACAGTGGATGTGGATGCGCGACTGACCACCCTGAATGGACAACAGAAAGTCGAAACACCCAATACCACAGCAGACGCCACCGCCACAACAGCCAATCGATACCCAGGTGGTGATACAGCCAGCAGATCTCATTCCAGAAGGCGATGAGATCAACTCAACAAGAAATAACGGAGACTGCAAATGCCTAAAATGGTTGAAATGCCGATGCAGATCCGGTCGGCAAATTTTGTCTCAGGGACTGCAAACGCCGAGGCTCGCACCGTGGACATGATCTGGTCCACCGGGGCCACGGTACGCCGACGCGATTGGGTGACAGGTCAGAGTTATGATGAAACGCTTTCCATGAACCCCTCATGCGTTGATTTAAGTCGATTAAACGGCGGTGCCCCCCTTTTGGACAGTCACGACGCTTCGGCCTTGGATAGCATTCTGGGTGTAGTGGAACGGGCCTGGATCGAGGGGGGCATGGGTCGCGCCACAGTACGGTTTTCCAGTCGAGAGGATGTGGCACCCATCTTCAAAGACGTGCAAGACGGGATTCTGCGCAATGTCTCTGTGGGATACACCGTGCGAAAATACGAACTCACCGAGGAAGCCGGGAAAGTTCCGCATTGGCGGGCGGTGGAGTGGACGCCTTTGGAACTGTCTGCCGTCCCGCTTGGTGCCGATCCAGGAGCAGGCTTTCGCGCACAAGAAAATTCTACAAACCCATGCCAAATGATTTACATCAGAGGAGCAGCAACCATGGCTGACATCGCGCCACCCAAAGACGAAGTGGCTCCCGCCGAACCGATCACCCAAGCACGTGCCATCGAGCCAGTACCTCAAGCACGTGCCATCGAGCCAGTACCTCAAGCACGTGCTACCGAACCGATCATCATCCGCTATCACACCAACGCCCTGTCCACGGTGGAAGTGCTTCAGGAGCTGATCCAGTTGGCCAAGGATATCCGAGCCGCCCGGCAACGCGGGGAGGAAGAGGGGCTTTCAGAAGACGAGATCGCCTTCTACGATGCCCTTGCCGAAAATGAAAGTGCCGTGCAGGTCATGGGAAGCAATATGCTTAAGGTGATCGCTCATGAACTCTTGAAAAATTTACAGCAAAATGCCACAGTGGATTGGTCCCACCGAGAATCGGCCAGAGCACGCATGCGGGTGCTGGTCAAACGAATTTTACGCAAATATGGCTATCCGCCCGATCTCCAGGACGTGGCGGTTCAGACTGTGTTGCAGCAGGCGGAAGCTTTGTCCGCCAAATGGGCGACTGTTTGACTTGTGACTACCTCAGGCTCTTCAGGTTACACAGACACTTTGGAAATCTTTACCCTATACTGGTCACCTGGGTCATCGCCTACAACGTCTAAAAAAATCATGCAATACCGAGAGTTTGTTGAAATCTCTTGACAATTCGTCCTGGATTGAAGAATATTTGTCTCACCGGGTAAAACGGATGTGGGCATACTGCTGGCGAGCAAACCACCAAGGGATAGCCTGGTTGGGATCATCGGGCCAATGGATTGAGGCGAGGGAGGAAAATCCCCTCGGCCTGTCCCATGCATTGGACGATAGACTCATCATGCCTAAATTTCCATTGACACATTCCGCCTTACCAGCCCAGGAGTCTCACTGATGGCGCGTATTCTGATTGTTGAAGACCAGCCGGACATCCGCTCCATGCTCACTCTCCGCTTGGAGTTGGAGGAACATGACATCGAAACAGCGGAAAATGGTGCCATTGGGGTGGAAAAAGCCTTGGCCAACACCTATGATGCCATCTTGATGGACATGCACATGCCAGTCATGGATGGTCACGAAGCTGTACTGTTGTTGCGCACCAAAGGCTACACAGGACTCATCGTGGCGGTCACAGCCAGTGCCAGTTTGCATGATACCCATCGGGCCATCAAAGAAGGATGCGACGCCTTTATCACAAAACCCATTGGCGATGATTTCGAAACCAAAATCGAAGAAATCCTTATCAGGAAAACGTGATCAAAATGGACAACACAACACAACACAATACAATACAATACAGTCTTGGTCGTTGACGATGATCCTCACCTTAGAGAGTTTATCATCACCCATTTGAACTTTGTGGGATTCAAAACCCTGGATGCATCGGACGGTCAGCATGCCCTGGAACTGCTGGCCTCTTCTGATCCACCCGATGTGATCATTCTCGACTGGATGATGCCACGACTCGAAGGACCAGAAGTGGCACGACGCATTCGCGCTTCTGGCAATCATGAATGCTACATCATCATGCTTACCGTTCGAAATTCCCCCAATGACCACATCATTGGCCTGCGCACCGAAAGCGTTGATCTGTATACTGACAAACCATTTGACATCAACGTATTGTTGGCGCAGGTCGAAGTGGGCACCAGGCAGGCACAACAACGCCGGGATGCCTCAGCCTACAAAAAACACGCCTTCATCGACCAGCTCACCAGTCTGGGCAATCGACGCGCCTTTGACGAAGCTCTGAAAAGAGAGATGGCTCAAGCACGTCGAGGTAATCACCCGCTTGCATTGATCATATTTGATCTCGACCATTTCAAACACGTCAATGACACGTATGGTCATCATGTCGGTGATCAGGTACTCTCATCAATTGGAACCCTGACGCAACAAACGTTGCGTCAATCGGATTTGGGTTTCCGTTATGGCGGAGAGGAGTTTGTCATTCTGTTGCCAGAAACAGATGCCCAAGGAGGTGTCATCCTGGCTGAAAAGCTGCGCAAACGTGTTGAGGAATTTTCTTTTCCCGTCGTTGGCCACAAAACCGCAAGCTTTGGTTTGGCCGAACTGTTGGATGCGGATACCGTAACCACTTTGATGGAACGCGCTGACGCTTCCCTCTATCAATCCAAACATCAAGGCCGCAATCGGGTAACGGTTGCCTCTTGAAAACAAAACGCAGACCCTACCCTGGCAAATCGTCAGGGTGGGGCTGAACCCTCAATGAGCATTGGCACCCCCTCCTCAGCATTCTCCAAAAACAAGCCTGCTCGCCCAACACCGCTTGACCAAACCTGCCCCCTGGAACGGCAGATCGTAATGATCTGGACAGGTTCAGAGCTTAACACACTGTCTGAAAATAGGGGTCATTATAATCGTTACCCAATCAACGCCTTCAAAGCGGGCAGGACGGTGGCCGTGATCACCAAGGCAAGCATCCACTTGATGAGCTTGAGATCGAAGTCCAGTGAATCCATGCGTCGATCCAGGCGGGTAATATCCTCTTTGGTAGCCAACTCTTTCAGTTGGGCATCCTGTGCCTTCTTGAAGGCATTGACCATTCCCTTGGATTGCTCCTTGGTGAAGCCGGACGATTCAAGGGACTCAACGAATTCAAGTGTGTCAAAAGCGGCAATTGCCATGATGGTTTCTCCACTGTCGAAATGGATGACTCCAAAAGAATATCAGAAAATCTGAATCTGCGCAAAAAATTGTTTAACATTCGACCAAAGACGGGGGCAAGATTGCTGCCGGAGAACTAGTGGGCAAAAGTGAAAATCCGTGACCCCGATTCAGACACATGATACATTGCTCAGACTTACATTAAAATTTTTTGGAGGCTGGCCATGAAACAACAAGGTCTTGAGTCTGTGATCTCTCTTTTTCTGCTGCACAACGTCAGAAACTTGAACAAATTGTGCGGCAACACACCGCATCACAAATTTTGGTAATGCGTGCAAAAATTATTCTTTTGAATGCGGGTGGTACAGGGATCCGACAAATTGCGAGGACGCTTCATATCTCCCGCAACATGGTGCGAAAATGGCTTCGCCGCTGGGACAAAATTGGAGATAAGGAGGATGTTGTTGGGCATTTGGGTGATGCGCCTCGATCAGGCACACCTGCCACGTTCACCCCTGAAAATATTTGCTCTATTGTGGCGATTGCCTGTGAACGTCCAGAAGACAGCGAGATTCTTTTTACCCACTGGACACAACAAGGGATCGCTGATGAGGCTGTCAAACGTGGCATAGTGGGGCGTATTTCCCAACGGTCCGTAGGACGTTTTCTGAAAGAGGCCGATTTACAGCCTCATCGCGTTGAGATGTGGTTGATACCAAAGCAAGATGAACGATTTGAAGAGAAAAAACAGGACATCTGCGACACTTATAAACAGGCGGACGATCTGGAAAAAAAAAGGTGAGAAGACTGTTTCTATTGATGAAATGACAGGCATACAAGCCCTTGAACGGGAAGTCCCTTCTTTGCCTATGAGAAATGGAAGGCCAGAACGCAGAGCAACGAATTATATTCGGCATGGTACTTTGGCACTTATTGCCGGATTTTTTGTTACGACAGGACAAGTTTACGGTGAGGTTGGTGAAACGCGCACAGAAGAAGATTTCGCCCGTTTTGTGGTAAACCTGATTGCAAGTGAACCGAATGCCACGCGATGGCATTTGGTTATGGACAATTTGAACACCCATGTTTCGGAATCAATGGTGCGGCTTGTGGCGCAACACAGCGGGATTGAGCAAGACTTGGGGGTGAAAGGGAAGAGTGGCATACTGCAATCGATGGCCACCCGCGAGGAGTTTTTGCGCGATCCAAGCCACAGAATTGTTTGTCATTTTACGCCGAAACATTCATCATGGCTCAACCAAATCGAGATATGGTTCTCGATTCTTGTGCGTAAAGTGATGCGACGGGGAAATTTTCTTTCTCAAGACGACTTGAGGGAAAAAATCACATCGTTCATCGCGTATTTTAACAGAACGATGTCGAAACCGTTCCGTTGGACTTACCAGGGCAAACCCCTTGCTGTCTGAAGGAGGGTTCCGAATTTCCGCTATGCTCCACTAGTGGAGCAACCATGCTGACTTGATTGGTTTGTGATAATCATCTATGCTCCTTGTTGAATTGATTTAACACAAGCAAGGAGCATGAGCTATGGAGAAACATGTTGTT
>JAMOBH010000260.1:0-8015 GCA_039908085.1 Magnetococcus sp. YQC-5 | reverse complement strand
ATTTATATTAAATAGTGACCCTCAGATTGTTTTCAAACGCAGATTGGCTCCGGCATTCTCATCTGTATTGTCCAGCGTCAAAGAAATGGATATACTGTCCCCAGATTTTAGTCCAGATTTTAGTCTCAAGCACCGTCACCACGGCACGATAAGGGGCATGTAACTGAATCGGTTCCAGAAATCTCAACTGACCTTTGGCGTCAATCTCCGCTTCATAGGCACGCATCATGGTTCGTCAATCCTTATCTTGAATCTTTGTATCGCAGGTGTTTTTTTATGTAAAGATGGAAGCCTTGCATTGCTGATTGATGGCGACCGGATGCTGCCAAAAGCATGTTCAACAAATTGAGTATAGCGTCCTCGAAACTCCCTGAATTTCCTAATTTAGTATGGTGTCCCTGGAATTCGTTGGTGCTGGAATTCGTAATTTGTCCCTGGAATTCGTAATTTAGTATGGTGTCCCTGGAATTCGATTTAGGAAATGGATATACTGTCCCCAGATTTCCAAGATTTCCCCAGATTTCCAGATTTCCCCAGATTTCCAGATGTCCCCAGATTTCCAGACGGCATACTTTGCGATAATTTAGCAGGGTATCCCTAGAATGCTGTCCAAAAATTAATTTTTAGCCTGTCGAATTTGATCATCTACTCTTTTTAACAATTCAGATACTCCTTTAATAAGTAGTATTCTATGTAATGGTGCTTCCTCATTATCTATCGCATCATAACGGTATTGAACAGCAAATGGGGTAAAATTTCCCCATTGCCAAAATGGTGAGACATCCGTTACGGTTTCTAATTGAGAAAGTAAATGACCTATTATATGTGTTAGTGGATAATTCAAACCGAGGGCAGACAGCCAAGCCTTGAGTCCCTTTTTCGACCGCTTGTTGAGTGTGGAAACCGAAAATAGCGTCTGTAAACAATGTTGTATCCAACATACCCGTCATGGCTGTGTAATCGTCACGGGCCATCTTTAATAGGGCGGAAGCATGCTCAAGGTCTTTCATAAAGAATTTTACCTTCTCGCATAGCACGACCAATGACATGATTCAAACTGGTCATCCAGTACTCTACTTCCACACGACTAAAAAGCAGAATATCAGATGGGAGCGGCAGTCGGGCCAGGGATTGGTACAGTCTCCCCAAGGCGGCACGTCTGCTGTTCTCAAGACTATATGTCTCATCTGATACAACCAATAAATCAATATCCGAATCAGGCCGAGCGTCCCCACGGGCATGTGATCCAAAAAGGATGATTCGATCAGGATGCACCTCGTCCACAATCCGATTCACCATGGTCTCGATCAAGGGTAATGCAATGAACATACTATTGCTCTGAGTGTTTGTCATCGTCAGCCATTTTTATTACACTTGATCAAGAGAGAAAAATTCACCACTTATGGGTGCTTTGCTTGGGCAACTCCCAGAAAACAAAATACCAACCTGGGTGGCTATGAACCGCCCACCATTGTGGGCTTGGGCCGCAGACTCACCAAAACGTGGTATTTTATTTTCTGTAAGCTGCCTTGGTGTCCCTGGAATTCACTGAATTAAGTATGATGTCCCTGGAATTCGTGCTGAATTAAGTATGATGTCCCTGGAATTCGTGAGTAAGGTGTCCCCCGATTTCAGATTTCGGCTCGGCAATCAGTAAGGTGTCCCCCGATTTCATATACTGTCCCCAGATTTCGGGCGGATGCTGCCAAAAGCATGTTCAACAAATTGAGTATAACGTCCTCGAAACTCCCTGAATTTCCTAATTTAGTATGGTGTCTGGAATTCGATTTGTCCCTGGAATTCGATTTGCCCGATTTGGGAATCATTGTCCGCCTCTTACAAACCAGACATGGTGGAGTTCTGATTTTGGCGGGTAGCCCATTCTGCCTTCCCACTCGGAATCTGTTGTTGTAGACAACATATGCATTTGATGTAGTTATTCCGGCGGTCGTGCTTGACCAATAGCTATGAGATTCTGTATCAGTAAATGGATTATCTAACGCAAAAGCGGATTGACTACGTCCATAATCAATTAAACTTTCTAACTCATAAATTGATGGTAAACGCCAATCTGTCATCGTGCCATTATAACCAGTACATTGGGCCTTTTTATTATTAAAATCATTAACTTTAATTAAAGCATTATTCCACGTCATCGAACCAAAGCAGTTCGCATTTTTTAGCCAAACTAAATTAGTCAAGGCATCGAAAATTGTGCCATCGCTACGATCTGTGAAACGTGGTGTTGGCCATGGAGTACCTTTTCGCAAGGCACCATCATCCCCGGTGCCATATGATGTTATTTGACCAGTCTGTGGAATCGATAATTTAGCCTGACAGGATGCACATTGTCCGTTTCGTACAGGCCAAATATTTAGTGGATTTGACTTAGGGTTATGGTTTAGATGACCGTCCTCGATAGATATTCCCCATGCGTATAATGTATAGTCTGCGTCGGTAGTACTCGTACGATATCCAGCTTGTACGTTTGTGAACGGATAGCCAGATGGCAGGGCGAATCTACCACGTTCATGATTTATCAAGCTTCTCATTTCGTTCACATTTGGCAGACGCCAATCCCCCGCAACAGAATTATCATTTAAGCCACACATACTATTGGCCAAGGTATTTGCTTTGTTCAGGGATGTATTCCAATCTATCAGGCCAAAACAGCTTGCATTTTTCAGCCATATTAAACCTGTCAAGTTATCAGTTACAGTCCCGTTGCTATTATCCGTGAAGCGGGGGGAAGGCCACGACACACCAGGTTGCAAAGCACCATCATCGTTGGCAGCATAAGAGGTTGTTTGTCCTGTCTTGGCCACTTTAGATAAAGCAGAAGGTATTGTTTTTCCTTCCACAGAAGTCACACTTTCCCCAACCGGGGTCACGGCTGTCATCGAGAAAAAATACTGGGTGCCATTGGTCAACCCTGTCACCGTATAAGGACTCGTCACCCCGGTGATCGCCTTGCCATTGGCTTTGGATGTATAATTGCTCGCGTTAACTCCTGATTCTGTTGCCAAATAAAGATTGTAGGATGTGGCACCATCCACGGCATTCCAGGTAACCGATGCCTGTCCAGAAGCACTTGGGCTAATGGTGACATTTTTCGGCGTGGTGATGGCTTTGACATAAGTATCCGCAGATCCAACCGAGGATTGTTTGACTGTATTCATAGCGTAAGGTGCAGAGGTCATTTCCATCCGTGGTGACATCTCACCGCTTTTATTTGGCTCTATGCTCATGTAATATGTTTTATCAAATGGCAATGTAGCCAAGGAAACAGTCTTGCCCAGGATGACCGTAAAAATGCCGTTTGCGATTGTTACGCCAGTATGTGACTCTTCCCAAAGCTTTGTACCGCCGGTTTCCACATCATAAATGCGAAAAATTATATCTGATGGAGTGTTTACCGGCACCCCTTGGGCACTCTTCAATCGGCCTTGATAGGTCAATGTGGCCGGTGGTGCGGCATGTAAATATTCCATGGCAAAGAACAGGCAACCGATGAATATTAAAAAACGCAATTTCATTGGGTATTCCCTTATGATTAATAGGTAAGTTTTGATTTCTGTTGATGTTCTGAATTCAGCCACCATTTTTTTTCTATATTGTGATCTGATTTTTGTGCTAAAATCAAGTCTTGATTTTGATTTTTTGTGGATGCCGAAAATTGGATAGTGCAATCATCTTTAATTGGTTTGAGACATCTGAGGTATATGATGAGACCTGAAACACAGTGTAATTTTTTAATTTTTAGTCTTCAATACTTTTTAAAAAATATCATTCCGCTAGTCTGTCTGGTGGTGACAGGTATCTGCTTGTCAACAACGCAAGCCATCGCGATGACCAACAGCCAATATACGTTAGACTCTTTGCGTGTCGTGCAAGGTGGCGCGACGGCCACCAATCCCTCTTTTGCCGCCGAATCCGTATTGGGTCAATGGAATGATGCCGGGTCGATGCTGAATTCAGGCTATCAACTTCAAGGCGGATTGATCACCGAACTGGAGTCAACCGGAGGTGTCTCGTCCACCACCACCACGTCTGTTCCATCTACTACAACCACTCCCATTTTAACCACTACCACATCCATCAAGCCCACGACGTCTATTCCAACCACCACCACGTCCGCTCCAGTAACAACTTCTATTAAAACAACCACTTCCGTTGCGACCACTACATCCCTTCCGATACAACACCCACCCACGATCAATGGCACCCCGACCACCAAAGCCATTCCTGGCCTCTCTTACAGTTTTGTCCCAACAGCCAGCGACGCTGATGGCGATGCACTCTCTTTTTCTATCAAAAACATGCCACCATGGGCCAGTTTCAATACAACCACAGGTGCCCTGACCGGAACCCCGCCAGCCAAAGATGCCATTTACGGCAACATTGTCATTTCAGTCACCGCAGGTTCGGATACCGTCGCTTTACCCATCTTTGAGATCTCTGTGGCCAACACGGCCAATCCCACTGTAACGATCACTTATCCTACAGACGGTTCCACTTTCAATGCAGAGAATTCATTGTCCGCCCTGTCTGGATCCATTACAGATTCATCCGGGGTTGGCATCCTCAAGGTCGAACTGCAAATTTCCGATGGCACTCTCTATCTGGTTGGAGAAAATGGCTCCAGCCAAGGACTCGTGCCAGATAGTTCATCCTGGGTTCTCGCCAAAACATCCAATGCTTGGAAAACTTGGTATTTTGTCACATCCAATACCCTCTGGCAATCTGGAAAGACCTATACTATCACCGCACGTGTTACAGACAAAGCTGAAAAAATTGCCACCACCACCAGCAAATTTACTTATACAGACAAAAGCGTCATCTTTGGAACCATTCTGGATGCCCATGGAAAACCCATCCAGGATGTGACTATCCGTTTTGCTGATGATAAAAAAAGAACATCAACAATCGTATCCGATCCAGATGGAAAATATCAATGGATCGTGCCGAATTCTGGCTGGTCTGGAACAATCACTCCGACCAAACCGGGTTATACCTTCACCCCGGCAGAGATTTCCACTCCATCCATTACAACCAACCAACTTAACAGCAATTTTATCGCCACAGCCGTGGAATCGGAGCAAGATGCCCGTGCCATCATTGTGGCTGGAGGAGATCTTGAGGATTTCCTTTGGCCTGCCACCAAAAATGTAGCCAGCTTTGCTTATACCGTGTTGCGCAAAAAAGGGATCTCAAAGCAGAACATCCGCTATCTTGGCATGGATGTCAATCAGGATTTGGACAATGATAAAGTCAGTGATAGTGACGGGCTGGCCACTTCTTCAGCTCTGCAAGATGCCATTGCCAACTGGGCGGGCGGATATGTCAACAGCAAAAAGCCGTTGATCCTTTATATGGTGGACCATGGGCTTCCAGGCCAATTCCTGATCACCAAACCCCGGCATGGCCAAGCCGATATCCTCACCTCCGCCAAGCTGCAAGAATGGCTGAATGCATTGCAAACCAAAACCGGTGCCAAAGTGATTCTGATCATGGATTCATGCTACTCAGGCAGTTTCGTGCATGATCTGATCCCGCCCAAGGGCATGTCCAGGATTGTCATCACCAGCACGGACACCAAAGAATTAGCCTATTTTGCTTCGGATGGCGATCAGTCCTTTTCCAGTTTCTTCTGGAAATACATTCTGATGGGCAGAAATCTGCGTGACAGTTTTGCTGCCAGTGTCCAGGCGAGCCGCGCCGCCAGTGGCAATCAACAAAATCCCATTATGGATGCCGATTTCGATGGGGTATACAGCACCACCAAGGACACTGTACTTGTCAGCACGACTTACCTCGGCACCCCATTTTTCACGGCAGCGGTGTTTCCTGAAATCACCGATTCGAGCCCTGATTCCTATATGGACGAAAAAGGTCCTGGTCTGACTCTGTGGGTGCAACTCATGCAAGATGCCAGTAAAATGAATCGAGTATGGGGTGTGGTCGTCCCACCGGGAATCAACGACAGCCAAGAACCCATCACCGATTTACCCATTCTGGCGTTAAAATTCAATGAGGCTGCCAAGCGGTATGAGGCAACGTTCGACAGCACTTTGAGCGGCTTCAAGGGATCTGGTCAATACGTCATCTCCTTTTATGCCCAAGCCAACGATGGTGAACGATGGATATCTTTGCCAAAGTCCGTGACGATTCAAGTGGGCAAGGACGCCTTCGAATCAGACAACACCTCCTCACAGGCCAGTATTATTATCATCAATGATCCCCTTCCTCAACGTCATAACACCCATCTGCCCAACGATGCCGATTGGGTCAAATTTTATGCCCTCAAGAATGTCACTTACGCCATCGAAGCCATTAACCTGGGCCAAAATGCCGACCTGGTTTTGGAACTCTATGACACGGACGGAGCGACTCAGATCACTAAAGCAGTCAATGACCAAGGCCCTGGGGTTGAGGAAAAAATCACATTCACCCCAACAAAAGATGGGGTGTACTTCGTCAAAGCCAGACAGTTTGGAGATAACATTGCCGGGGCAGATACGGGATATGACTTGAAAGTCTACCGACCCTATGGGCCAATCATGACTCCGTTTGTGGCACAGCTTACCAATCCTGACAAGACTCCCTTGGCCAATGCACTCATTCAAACGGCTGGGAATGAAACGGCCATCACCGATTCACAAGGCCGCTTTACGCTCATGACCCCTACGAGCAATACGACTGTTGACCTGACCATCAATGGAATGCAGTCTGCCGCAACGGGCGTTCAGGTCAATCTGTCAAGCAAGACATTGATGCTCACAGTGACCTCTACCCAAGGCAGCATTGGCATTTCTCCCATTGCCAACCAAACCGTGAAGTCAACGCAATCTTCTATCGAGGTGCCGTTTACGGTTTTGAATCGAGAGAGTGCAACGGCTGCTTTGATTTTCTCCGCCAAGTCTTTGAATAATGATCTTGTTCCAGATGCCAACATCCAGGTTGTGGCAGATGGCACACCATCCAAATTGATCATCACGCTTGTCGCAAGCAAAACAGGATCGTCCGTCATCACATTGACTATGAAAGATGGTGCAAAATCATTGACTTCCAATTTCACTTTGACTGTGGAATCTGCAAGTGCTGTTCTGGATGTGGATCAAAGCGGAACAGTGGATGCCACGGATGGCGTTTTGCTGTTGCGAAAATTGAATGGTGCATCCACCATTGATACCGGGGTGGTTTTGCCAACGGGCCAGACCAACAGTACGGTCATGACCAGCATCAATCTCATTGCCACCAAGCTGGATGTGGACCAAAGCGGCTCGGTCGATGCAACGGATGGGGTGCTGATTTTGCGGAAATTGAATGGCGCATCCACCATTGATACCGGGGTGGTGCTGCCAATCGGACAAAATAATGCTTCGGTGATAACTGCCATCGATGCGATTGCAAAATAATAGAATCATGAAAAATCAAAAAGAAAAAAATAGGTCACAGTATGACACCACTTTCAAGGATCTGTTTGAACAGCCACCTCAGACGTTATTGCAGATTTTGATTGGGCGTCAAGCCGTGGAATTGCTGCGTGTGGAATTTGCTTCAACCCAGAAGCGATTTCCCGATCTGGTATTCTTGATGGAAGACGATTCGATTTTTCATTTGGATCTGCAATGCCAATCTGAAGGTATGGACTGGCGCATGTTGATGTACTATGCGCTGATCAGGCAGCGTTATCCGGGCAAAGTTTTGCTTCAGAAGGTGTTGTATGTTGGACAGGCGGCATGGCAACCCAAAGCAGCCATAGAAGAGAACAATTTATTTTTTCGGTACGAAGTGGTTGACATCCGCACCATCGACTGCCGGGAGTTGATGGACAGTCCCTCTTTGGAGGAAAACATTTTGGCTGTTTTGTGCCGGATGGATCATCAGAAAGAGACGATCCGGGAAATTTTGTATCGAATCAGCGAACTGCCGGACAAGGCCAGAGCAGACGCGCTGACAAAATTATTGATATTGTGCAGATTGCGCCAACTGGAAACAATCGTTAAAAAGGA
>JAMOBH010000259.1:0-8023 GCA_039908085.1 Magnetococcus sp. YQC-5 | reverse complement strand
CCCCCCCCCCCCCCCCCCCCCCCCCCCCAAGGTTTTAATGCGCCAAAAATCCTCTGGAACTTGCGATGAATGAGAAAAAAAACATCCCACCCTGTCGGCTTGGAGGTTGCAATGATTACAGCAGACTCTTCTTTGCAATGGCACCCTTTTGAAGAGACAAAACCAACCCCTTTCCCCTCCACCTTTTTTTTCAATGATCAATGCCCTCCCAAATAAGCCCGCCGCACTTCAGGATTGTCCAACAAGGCCGCCCCACTCCCTTCCATAAGAATACGACCGTTCACCAAGACATATCCACGATCTGCCAAACGCAAGGCTTGATTGGCATTCTGCTCCACCAAAAAGATCGTCATCCCTTCATCTGCGATCTCTTCCAAAACCGTAAAAATCTTGCGGATCATCAACGGAGCCAAGCCCAAACTGGGTTCATCCAACAACAACAAGCGAGGACGACTCATCAAGGCGCGACCAATGGCCAACATCTGCTGTTCGCCTCCAGACAAGGTTCCGGCCCGCTGCCCGGCCCGCTCTGCCAGGATGGGAAACATTGCAAAAATACGCTCGCTGATACGATCTGATTCAAAACCATCCTGTTTGTTCACGGCCACCCTGCCCATGGCCAGATTCTCTTGCACGGTCATGCCTGGAAAAATCCTGCGTCCCTCAGGAACCAAGGCCAACCCCAATCGCACCATGTGATGGGTTGGCAGATGCGTGATATCCACCCCATCCAGAAGAATCTGCCCCCGAACCACACGCGGATTGCCAAACAAGGCCATCAACAAGGTGGACTTGCCTGCGCCATTGGCCCCGATCAACGTGACAATCTCCCCTGGCTCGATATGCAAGGAGATATTCTGCAACACGGGGACCATCCCGTAAGAAGCTTGCACCTGTCGCAATTCCAGAATGTTCATGGTGAATCACTCCTCGACAGGCAGACCCAGATAAGCCTCCAACACCACCGGATCATCCCGCACCACACCGGGAGGCGCGCTGGCGATGACCTGCCCATGATCCAAGACCACCACATGATCCGAAATGTCCATCACCAACCCCATATCGTGTTCAATCAAACAGACGGTCACACCATATTCATCCCGTATTTGACGAATCAAGCCGGACAAGTCACGGGTTTCATTGGGATTCAAACCGGCAGCCGGTTCATCCAGGCAGAGTAATTGCGGTTCCACGCAGAGGGCGCGCGCGATTTCCAGACGCCGCTGTTGACCATAAGGCAACTCTCCTGCCAATCGATTGGCATCCTCTTGCATGCAGAAACGCTCCAGCCACTCCCAGGCCCAGGCCACGGCAAAGCCCTCGGCGCGCCGAAAAGCCGGACTCCGCACCAAACCAGCCACCACGCCACAATGAACCCGATGCCGCTGGGCCACCAGAAGATTTTCCATGACAGTCATCTCCTTGAACAGACGCACATTTTGAAACGTGCGCACCACGCCAGCGCGGGTGATCAAAGAGGCACCTCCAAACATTTTATAATACCAATGCGCTGCCAATGCCTTGGGACGCAACCAATCCGCAACCCGCAACGGCACTCCCCCCAGAATCCTGAGCAGATCCACTTCCTGCCCATGCGGGCCATGCAGTCGAATCTCGCCTGCCGTGGCTTGGTAAAATCCGGTAATGCAATTGAATACCGTGGTCTTGCCTGCTCCGTTGGGTCCAATGAGAGCCGTGACGCTTCCACGGGGCACCACGAAAGAGACCTGGTTCAGAGCCAGCAAGCCACCAAACCGCATGGTCAAATCACGCACCGTGAGCAGATCCTGATTGAAATGGCCTGCCGATGAATCTGTATGCATCACTCTTGAATTCCTTGATTCAGGACGATAATGGATCGTTCATTACAGTGTATCAACCCCATATTCCTTCTTCAGGAATTTCATACCGTCTATCATCCATAAATTTTTTTAATACATCACTATTTGTCGATGGAAATTCAACTTGAGTTTCGTCTATAAGGATTTTAAGCAAATTGTCCCCGATCAGGTCCGAAAATTGACCTCTCAATGCTTTCTCATACCATTGAATCAATTCATTTTCTGTTACCACGCTTTGAATTTTCGATTTCCATCCAATTTGATTCAAAACCGAAACAATTATTTTTTCCTCAGTATCTTTACAAACAATCACAATACGGTCAGAAGAAACGGATGAAACAATCCTTTCAGCCAGCTCTTCAGTCAACGATAAATGCTTTATCTGGATAGCCAATCCAAAATTGGCCCACATATCCAAACCTCTGTCTGAAGCATTGGTTACGCCGACTCTATGAATTCTTGCTTTTGTTTTAAAAGATGGCTGGTCCGCAGACAACATAATAACTTTGCTGGAAAATTCCTTGAAATAATCCAATATTCCTGTTTTTTGAATATTCATGCTGACTTCAATTGAAATTTCCAGAACATCAACAAGGGCAGAAAACAAAGCATAAACAACAATTTCATAAACCTTGTCAATACTTCTTTTAAGTCCTGGTTCACGCCAAAACAAACCAAGAAAGTCAGCCAGTTTAAATTTATCTTTCCCATTATTCAAACAATACTCCAGACCAACTGACATTTGTGAAAATCTCATCGCAAATTTATGATAGATATAAGATTCAACAATACCATTTTTAGCCCTGTTTTCTTCTCCCAAACGGGACAAAACGGATGGAGGTATTGCGTTATCATTAAAAACGTCATCTTGATAACGTGATGAAGATGTACTGGTTCTACCTAAAAATTCGATGCATTTAATATCCCGCCATTTTTTTGATTGCGTTCTATAAGTAGAAAGATCGTCAAGATTAATATCATTTTCAATCCTGTCTCTATACAATATTTCAGCAATCTGAATGGGTTTATACAGATGCACCCGCCCCTTGTCGATCACTTTATCTAAAGCCGTTTTGGCATCAATGATATTCATGCCGCAGACTCTGTTTCAGCTTGATAATCAAACAAAGATGGTTGAATATTGCATTGATATTTTTGTGGCTGTTGTGCTTCCAAAGATTTTATCATTTCAACAGCTATCGCCTTGACAACAGGCACGGTTACTGTATTTCCGGCCACCTTTCTTAATTGTGAATAGGGAATATTAATTATAAAATCATCAGGAAACCCTTGCAATCGCAACATCTCTCTATCAGTGAGTCTTCGAACTCCATTTACAACAAGATAGTTATAACTTCCCCCCGCCCTCAAAGCGCAAGAATAAGGCAGTGCTGAAATATTGCCACCAATATTTTCATGCCATACGGAAGGAAATACAGGAGATCCTTTTACCAACTCAAACCTTTTTTTCTTTAACAACTCTGAGATGAAATATTTTTTTGGAACATCCCCATCTTTTTCAAGTATTTCCGCCAGAGGCCTGTAATATCCTAATGGAACAGGAAATTTAAAATTTATTTTTTCAGAAAATCCAACAATATAAATACGTTCCCTTTTTTGCGGCAACCCAAACTCCAAAGAGTTCATCACTTTTGAATACACTGTATACCCAAGCTCTTTTAATTTCATCATGATTATTTTAAATGTTTTCCCTTCCCCATGCGTGATCAATTGTTTGACATTTTCCAACAAAAAGGCCTTGGGCCTTTTGGCCGCCAAAATCGATTCAATATTGAAAAACAAGGTTCCTCTTGTATCAGAAAATCCAAGACCTTTCCCAGCAATACTGAAGGGTTGACAAGGGAATCCAGCAAGCAAAATATCATGCGCAGGGATGTCACACGGATTAATTAAATTGATATCCCCAAACGGCTTTTCATGGAAATTAGCCTCATACATTTTTTGTGCCGCCTTATCCCATTCGCAAGAAAAAACATTCTCGCAACCAACCGCTTGAAAACCTAATCGAATCCCTCCAATCCCTGCAAACAAATCTATAGTTCTGTATCCGCTTCTTTTTTGCATCGATTTGACTCCGCATGAATCCTTTTAATGATAGCGATACAAGAAATAACTAATCCATATCATGCTTATCCCTCCTCATGATCGCACAAAATTAATCTATGAATTGTTTTGTTACTTTTTTCCGCGATTCGGAAAGACGCGAAAAACAATATTATTGTAGAAATCACATTTTACACACAGCTCCAGCTTTTCAAATGTTGATCTTTTACTGCCATCATAGCATTCAGTGCCACTGATAAAAGGACAAAAACGGCCACCGTTTTTCCCACCGAAATATCCATTGTATTTTTTATCGGTTGCCGCAATACAGGTCTTTTCTTTGCCACATTTTTTGAATTCCCAACAATTCAGCAATGTTTCCTCTTGCGGTTCTTTGGGATCTTCTTGTTTTGCTTTGCTATGCAATTTTTGCAGCATTTCTGTGAAATGTGACATAACAATTCTCTCCCCCTGCTTGAATTGTTGATGCATTCCTGGGGAGGCGGTGAATCGCCTCCCCAGACCCCTCCACCCTTTTTTTTAATATTTTTTAAGGAATCCCTCGACTTCATCCAGGCTTCTGAAAAACAGCTCGTCGCGCCCGCAACAATCCCCCTGGACGCCAAATCATCATCAATACCATGGCCAACCCAATCAACAAACCACGATATTCAGCAAAATCCCTCAAAGTCTCTGGCAAAACCGTCAAAATCACCGCCGCCACAATCACCCCAGAGGTGGATCCCATGCCCCCCAATACCACAATGGCCAGAATATGGGCTGATTCCATAAACGTAAACGAGGTGGGATTGACAAATCCCTGCGAAGCCGCAAAAAATACACCCCCTACGCCACCAGTCATGGCACCCAAACCAAATGCAGACAACTTCACTGTCACCGGATTGATCCCCAAAGCCCGACAGGCAATTTCATCCTCCCGCAACGCCTCCCACGCACGACCCAAAGGCATGCGTCGCAAACGCCGCACAAAGAAAACCATACCACATACCACAATCAACAACAACAAATACATGAATTTATCCCGATATACACTATCATAGGGAATACTAAAATATTCATGAAACGTCACATATCCCGGCGATGCCCGACGGGAAAACTCCACTCCCAGAACCGACGGAAACGGCACCCGTATGCCATTGGGTCCGCCTGTCAAAGAGACCCAATTGTTGAGTAACAGACGTACAATCTCCCCGAAACCCAAGGTGACAATCGCCAGATAATCCCCATGCATACGCAACACCGGAAACCCCAGCACCACCCCACAACCAGCAGCCAATACCGCCGCAAACGGCAAGGCACTCCAGAAACTCAACCCCAAATAGTGTGAGCCTAAACCATAACCATAAGCACCAACAGCATAAAAGGCCACAAATCCCAAATCCAACAGACCTGCCAGCCCCACCACAATATTCAAACCCAACGACAACAATACATAAATAAGGGCCAAAATCGCCACATTGAGCCAATATTTCCCCAAAAACAAAGGCGGCAGCAATGCTGTAATTGTAACAATTATATAAATCAACTTTGAATATTTTTCTCGCCAAGCCCCACTTTTCGCCAGGGCACGCCAGCCGGAAATCATGGTGAAGATGAATGATGGCTCACGCCCCAAACCAGACCATGCGCCACGCCCCTCATGAATCCCACTCAAACGCCGCCGGGCCATGACCCAACCCATCAATAAACGACCTGCCGCCACAATCCCGGCCAACCACAATGGACGTTCCCAATGCATGACCCAGTCGTAACCCGCCAACGCCACACCCGTCAAAGGCGCGAACAACAACCATCCGATCAAGCCGGCAATCAAGGCATCCCGCAACAAAGGGGTCCAAACCACCCCCCTGGATCGAATCTCTTCTGACGGGACCATCATACCTTCTCCACCTCAGGACGCCCCAACAATCCACTGGGCCGCACGATCAAAACCAAAACCAGCAAGGAAAAGGCGAAAACATCCTTGTAGTCGGTATTGACATAACCAGAAAATACCGCCTCTGCCACGCCCAGCACCACCCCACCGAGCATGGCCCCTGGCAACGAGCCGATACCTCCCAGGACCGCAGCCGTAAACGCCTTGATTCCAATGACAAAACCAATAAAGAAATCAAACGAGCCATAATTGAACGTGACCAAAGTCCCAGCCACCGCAGCCATGCCTGCACCCAACGTGAATACGATGGAAATGATCCGGTTCGTATCCACTCCCAGCAAGGCTGCCATGACCCGATCCTGCTGCACAGCCCGACAGGCCCGCCCCAAGGCCGTATGATGAATCAGGAATTGCAACAATCCCATACTCACAAAGGCCGTCAAGATAATCAACACCTGGGTATGGGTGATCTGAACAAACTGCTCGGCCCCAGAGGTCAACAAACGAATGTTGCCCTCCAACAAAGGAGGCATCCCCTGATTGCGGGCACCTTGGGCCATACGGACATAATTTTGCAGGATCAACGAAACCCCGATGGCAGATATCAGCGGGGCCATGCGGGAGGAGTTGCGCAACGGACGATAGGCGATCCGTTCCACGGCCCAGCCATACAGGGCCGTGAAAACCATGGTCAAAAGAAGAACCAGCAACAAAATCAGAGGGATGGATTTCAGTCCGAAAAAGGTCAGAAGGGCCAGGAAAATCGCTGTCAAATAGGCCGAAATCATATAGATATCGCCATGTGCAAAATTGATCATGCCAAGAATGCCATAGACCATGGTATAGCCCACGGCGATCAGACCATAGACCGATCCCAGGACCAGCCCGTTCACGGCCTGCTGGGCAAGGATATGAAGATTCACTTCAGCCGCTATTGCACCTCTTCGTATTGGCCAGCCGGAGTCCAGCGATACATGACAAAATCCGAAACCCGCAAATCACCTTTGGCATTCCATGCCTTGGTGCCCATGACTGTTTCCACGGAATTGGCCTTGAGCCAGGCCGCCAGTTTGGCACCATCCTGTGATTTCGTGGCCCGCAAGGCTGCGACAATGGATTGAATCGTGGCATAAGAGTACAAGGTATATCCTTCCGGCTCATACCCTGCCTGACGAAACCGCGCCACCAAATCCTTGCCTGTGGCAAACTTGCGCGGATCCGCCCCAAAGGTCATGTAGACCCCTTCCACGTACTTGGGACCACCGGCAGCTGTCACAAAAGTCTCGGAGAAAATCCCGTCGCCAGAGATCAAAGGAGCATTCAATCCCTGTTCTCGCATCTGCCGCACCAGGGGACCGGCCTCTGCGCTCAGACCGCCAAAATAGACTGCGTCAGCCTGAACAGAGCGCAATTTGGTAACCAGGGCGTTGAAATCCTTTTCTCCACGGGTCAGGCCTTCATAGAGGATTTCCTGCACACCCAGGGTATGGAGATGAGCTTTCATGGCGTCAGCCAACCCCTGACCATAGGTATCTTTGTCGTGCAGGACCGCCACCCGTTTGGCTTTCAATGTTTTGACCACGAATTCGGCCCCCACCACCCCCTGTTGATCATCCCGTCCGCAGGTGCGAAAAACAGTGGTCAAACCCCGTTCCGTGACCATGGGATTCGTGGAAGCGGGTGTCACCGCGAGAATTCCGGCTTCGCCATAGACTTCAAATGCGGGAATCGTCGATGAAGAACAAAAATGACCCAGAACAGCAGCCACATGCTCATAATCCAGAAGGCGATTGGCCACAGCCACAGCCTGTTTGGGTTCACAGGCATCATCGGCCTTCACCAGTTCAATCTTGTCGCCATGCACACCGCCAGCAGCATTGATGTCCTTGGCAGCCTGTTCCGCCCCGCGCCAGAATTGCTCGCCAAAGGCCGCCGCCGAACCCGAAAATGGACCAGCCACCCCGATTTTGATATTCCCTGCCCAGAGTGGCGTAGCGAATCCCAATACCCAGAGTACCACGAACCCTGTGCAGAGACTGACTTGTAATTTTCTCATTTTGGTTGACTCTCCCTCGTTTGTGACCTGCCACGCAAGCCGAATATGGAATAAAATGCCCTTCGGGCAAAAAGTCAAAAGCAAAACCTTGGGGGATGAATCCCCCAAACCCCCCACCCTTTTTTTTTATTATTTTTTTTTATTATTTATTTTTTTAATTATTAA
>JAMOBH010000258.1:0-8044 GCA_039908085.1 Magnetococcus sp. YQC-5 | reverse complement strand
CCCCAAACCCCCCACCCTTTTTTTTTATTATTTTTTATTTTTTATTTTTTTATTATTAAAAAAAAAGAGGGGGTCTGGGGGATTCATCCCCCAGGGTTTTGATTTTTTACAGAAACGTTTTTACACTCGCGGCAGTCCAGTTCAACAACGATCCTGGCAACACCCCCCAGACCAGGATGATCACACTGGTCACAGCCAACACCGCCCGAATGGGTGAGCTGAGGGTCATAGTGAATGCACCCTCTTTGGGTTGATCAAAATACATGAACTTGACGATCCGCAGATAATAAAACGCACCCACTGCTGAAAACAGAACACCCAGAATGGCCAATCCCATCATGCCAGACTCAATGGCTGCCATAAAGACATAGAGTTTGCCCATGAAACCTGCCAAGGGGGGGATACCCGCCATGGAGAACATGAACATCGACATCAAAAACCCCAGCAATGGACGTTTATGGGCCAAGCCTTTGTAATCTGATGTTTCGTCACCGATACCTTCTCGATTCAACAGCAAAATGATTGCGAAGGTGCCCACACTGGTCAGGATATAAATCGCCAGATAGAAGACCACGCTTTGATAACCAAGGGCATTGTGTGCCGAAAGTCCCAACAGGATGAAACCCACATGGCCAATGGAGGAGTAGGCCAACATTCGTTTGATATTGGTCTGACCAATGGCGGCAAACGCGCCGACTGCCAGAGAAGCCATGGCCAGCAATTGCAGCAACGGAACCCATTGGGTGTGCAATTGTGGGAAAGCCGTGAGCAACACGCGGAAAAAAGCGGCAAAAGCAGCCACTTTGGGCAGGACGGCCATGAATGCGGTCACCGAGGTGGGGGCACCCTCATACACATCGGGTGCCCACATGTGAAAGGGGGCCGCTGCCACTTTGAAACTCATGCCAGCCAGTACCAAGACCACCCCCACGACAGTGGCAGGATTGATCTGACCATGGGCACCTCCCAATGCCGTGGCAATCCCGGTAAACAAGGTGGTTCCTGTCGTGCCGTAGATCAAGGAAATGCCATACAGCAGGAATCCAGAGGCCATGGATCCCAACACAAAATATTTCAAACCAGCTTCATTGGAGCGGATGTCATCACGTCGCATGGCCGCCAATACATAGATGGACAACGACATCAATTCCAGTCCCAGATAGAGAATCAGGAAATCCCCGGCTGATGACATGAGCATGCCACCCAACAAGGCCATCAGGGTAAGCACCTGATATTCCCCACCATCGAGTTTATGGCTTTTCATGAAATCCAGGGACATGTAGAGGACCGATCCTGTGGCCACATACAAGAGGATTTTCATGGCGCGCGCAAAGGCGTCATTGAGGAAAAAACCATTGAAGCTGGTTGCGTCGGTTCCCTTGGAACTCAAGAGGGCTGCCAGAACGACTCCGGCTATGGCCATCATACTGATTCGTGTGCCACGGTTGGCATCTCCCCAGGCACTCATCAGCAGCAGAACCAAGCCCAACAAGGCGATCAAGATTTCAGGCAGCAAAGTAATCAGGTTGATATCCAACATATGAACTGACATTTCCTTGTTTTCCTTGTTTTTTTGTTGATTGCTGCTTCGGAGTGTTCAGAACGAACGCCCGTTTGATTGATTGAAACTATTAAAAAAAAAGAGGGGGTCTGGGGGATTCATCCCCCAGGGTTTTGCCTTTGACTTATGCCTTTGCCATTGATTTTGGCATTAAAAATTCAAAAAAAACTTCCTGACAGATTCATTCGCGACCATTTTGGGATATGTCGTTATCGCGAATTTCACATATTCCAAGATGGTCGAGGAATAAATGGATAAATTGGGGCTTCGCCCCAAACCCCACCAGTGGCTCTCGCCCCTGGACCCCACCAGGGGCAAAGCCCCTGGACCCCACCAGTTCAAAACTGCGCCAATGCCATACCGGTCTTGATGGTATTGGCCTGTTTCAACAAATGCTCCACCGAAACATGCAGGAGATTCAAAACAGGTGTGGGATAAAAACCGATCCAAAAGACCAATCCAATCAGGGGCACAAACAGGGTGATTTCACGTGCGCTCAAATCCTTCATGGCCCGCACTTCATCATTGACCACTTGACCAAAGACCACACGCTTGAACATCCACAACATATAAGCCGCACCAAACACCAACCCCGTAGCCGCAATCACTGCAACCGCCTTGTTGGCCAGATAAGCCCCCAGAAGGATCAGAATCTCACCGACAAAACTGTTCGTGCCCGGCAATCCGGCTGAAGCCAGAGTAAAAATCATGAATATGACGGCATAAACCGGCATGACATGGGCGACCCCGCCAAAACGGGCGATTTCTCTGGTATGCATCCGGTCATAGATCACGCCCACCAACAGGAACAAAGCCCCTGCAACGATGCCATGATTGATCATCTGCAAAATGCCGCCTTCCAAGCCCTGTTGATTGAACGTAAACAGGCCGATGGTCACAAAACCCATATGGGAAACGGATGAATAAGCCACCAATTTTTTCAGATCTTTTTGCATCAAAGCGACCAGGGCCGTGTAAACGATGGCCACCAACGACATTCCAAAAATCAGCGGCGTAAAAAAGCGTGAGGCATCAGGCAAAATCGGCAGAGAAAAGCGCAGAAAACCATACGCACCCATTTTCAACAAGATGCCAGCCAGGATTACGGAACCGGCAGTCGGAGCCTCCACGTGGGCATCCGGGAGCCAGGTATGGACTGGCCACATGGGAACTTTGACTGCAAATGAGGCAAACAGTCCCAAAAACAACCAGACCTGAAAGGTAAACGACAACGGCAGCAGCATAAGATCAGGTATGGAAAAGGTGTGACCTTGATGCCCCAATGCCAGGATGGCGATCAACATCAAGACCGATCCACCCAGCGTGTACAGGAAGAACTTGAGAGCCGCATACACCCGATTGGGTCCACCCCAAACCCCGATGATCAGGAACATGGGGATGAGCATGGCCTCCCACAGGATATAAAACAGAATGAAATCCAGGGCACAGAAGACTCCGACCACGAAGCTTTCCAACGCCAGGAAAGCGATCATGTATTCCCGCACCCGAACCCGGATGGATTCCCAGGATGCAAGCAAACAAAGAGGCGTCAAAAACGTGGTCAGCAACACAAACGGCAGACTGATTCCGTCCACACCCATGCGATAGGCAATGCCATAAGCTGGCAGCCATGCCGACTCTTCCAGAAATTGGAAGGCTGCGGTATGCGTATCAAATTCAGTCAAAAGACGCAGACTGACAAGAAACGTCACCAGGGAAATTCCCATGGCCGTGTATCGGGCCATGCTGTCATTACGGACCCCGATGAATATAAACAAAGCTCCGACGAGCGGAAGGAATGTTACCAAACTCAGCATTGCCAGATTCTCCCGCCGTTCAAGCGTATACCGTGATCAAAACCAAAAGCCCAATCACCATGGCAAAGGCATAATGATAGACATAACCAGTCTGCAACTGTTTAAACCCTTGAGCCAGACGTCCGACAGTTGCTGCGATTCCATTCACGCCATAGCCGTCGATAATGGTTACATCCCCAGTCTGCCACAAACCATGCCCAATGAGCCGTGCTGGACGAACAAACAGTCGATCATAGAGCCGATCAAAATACCAGGCATTAAGCAAAAACGCATAGATATTCCGCCAGTTGCTTGCCATGATGGCTGGCAAAGTCGGCACTTTGATATACAGCAACCAAGCCAATCCAAGACCAACCAAAAACATCCCAAAGGGCGACCATTTGACCCAGGCAGCGACATGATGGGCATGTTCCAGTGCGGTATGTCCAGGGCCGATGTAAATCGCCTCTTTGAACCAACCGACTTGAGTCATGGATTGTCCCAAAAACCCGCACACTACCGAACCAATGGCCAACACCACCAGTGGAAAGCGCATGGACCAGGGGGCCTCATGGGCATGGTCATAACTGTGTCTGGCATGGGAATCCTTGGGGGGTTCGCCATAAAAGGTCATGAAGATCAACCGGAATGAATAAAACGTGGTCAGAATCGCTGCCAGCATACCCATGATCCAGGCCATGGTGCCCACCGTCGTATGTGCGGCATAGGCTGATTCCAGGATCGCATCCTTGGAATAAAAACCAGCCAAATAGGGAAATCCGGTCAAGGCCAATGTGCCGATCATCATGATATTGAACGTGATCGGGATTTTCTTTTTCAAAGCACCCATGTGCCGCATGTCCTGTTCATGATGCATGGCGTGAATGACCGCACCCGCACCAAGAAACAACAGAGCCTTGAAAAAGGCATGGGTGAAGAGGTGAAACATGGCTGCGGGATAAGCCGAAACACCAGCTGCAAAAAACATGTAGCCCAATTGCGAACAGGTGGAATAAGCAATCACCCGCTTGATATCATTCTGCACCAAGCCCACAGTCGCTGCGAACAGGGCTGTACAGGCCCCCACCACAGTGACCACCGTCAAGGCGGTTTCCGAGAGTTCAAACAACGGTGAGGCGCGACAAACCATGAATACACCTGCGGTCACCATGGTTGCAGCATGGATCAAGGCCGAAACCGGGGTTGGGCCTTCCATGGCGTCAGGCAGCCAAGTATGCAATCCCAACTGGGCTGATTTGCCCATGGCACCAATAAACAGCAACAGGCTGATCAAGGTGATGGTGGGCACAGCTCCCCAGAGTGGAAATTCCATCGTTGGCGGAAATTGCCCGGCACCTGCCATACGGAAGACTTCTGCATAATCCAGGGTGCCAAAGACCATATAAATGCTGAAGATTCCCAAGGCAAAACCAAAGTCGCCAACCCGGTTGACCAGAAAGGCTTTCATGGCGGCGTTGCAGGCCGATTCCTTGTTGAACCAGAAGCCGATCAACAAATAGGAGGCCAGTCCCACCCCTTCCCAGCCAAAAAAGAGCTGGAGAAAATTATCTCCGGTCACCAGCATGAGCATGGCAAAGGTGAAGAAGGAGAGATAGGCAAAAAACCGGGGATGATCAGGATCCTCCTCCATGTAGCCCACGGCATAAATATGGACCAATGTGGAGACTCCATTCACCACCACCAGCATCACCACAGTCAGCCGGTCCAGCAATATGCCGAAAGAGACCTTGAAGTGTCCAGATACGATCCACGAGAAGATCACCTCGCGTGTCGTAGGCGCGTCCTGCACAGCCACGTTCCAAAAGGCCTGAATGGAGAGTGCCAATGCACCCAACATACAGCCGATGGTGACCATGCGACTCTTGGCATTCCCCAGGTAACGCCGTCCGAACAATCCGGCGATCATGGCACCTGCGAGAGGCAACAAAATAATCAGTAAATTCTTGCTCATATCATCCCAGTCCCGATCAGGGGGGCGGTTTCAGCCCTTGAGAGAGTCGATCTCTTCCACGTCTATGGTGGAGCGGTTACGGAAAAAGGCTACAAGAATGGCCAATCCTATGGCCGCCTCGGCTGCAGCCACGGTCATCACGAAAAAGGTGAAAATCTGCCCGGTCAGGTCTCCCAAATAATGGGAGAAGGCCACAAAATTGATATTCACCGCCAACAGCATCAGTTCAATGCTCATCAAGATGATGATCATGTTACGCCGGTTCAAAAAGATCCCGAAAATGCCCAGCGTGAACAGAATGGCACTCAGGAAGAGAAAATGATGCAGATTCATGATTGCGCTCCCTGGCCAGAGGCCACCTTGACCATTTCCACGGATTGTTCACGTGTACGGGCCAGTTGTTCTGCGATGATTTGCGTTTTGACTCCCTTGCGTTTCCGCAGGGTCAACACCACGGCTCCGATCAACGCCACCAGCAAAATCAGCGAAGCGATTTCAAACGGCAGCAGGAATTTGGTATACATCAACTTGCCAATCGCCAGCGTATTGGATACCTCCCCTGCTGCTGCCATGGTTTGATGATGGGTCGGAATGCCGTTAAAAATGATGATCAACTCTGCAAGGACCACCAATCCGACAAAGAGTCCCAATGGGAGATGCTGGATGGCTCCCTGTCGCAACTGCTCAAAATCCACATTGAGCATCATCACCACAAACAGGAAGAGTACGGCCACCGCACCCATGTAGACAATCACCAGCAGGGCGGCCAGGAACTCCGCTTCCAGCAGGACAAAAAGTCCGGCGGTGCTGAAAAATGTCAGGATCAGAAACAGGACCGAATGGACCTGGTTCCTGGATGCAACCACTCCGATGGCCGCAATCACAGTGATCGTCGAGAAAAGATAAAAAATGATATCCGTCGCCATGATCTTCATTCAGTCCCGTTAACGGTATTTGGCGTCCGCTTCGAGGTTGGCATTGATTTGATCACGCCACCGCTCGCCATTGGCCAACAGCTTGGCCTTGTTGTAGAACAAATCCTCGCGCTTCAGCCCGTAGAATTCAAAATTCGGTCCCAGGACAATGGCTTCGACCGGGCAGGCATCCTGACAGAATCCGCAGTAAATGCATTTGGTCTCATCGATGTCGTATACCCTGGTCATACGTTTATCCGCCATGCTGCGCGGGGGATTGGTTTCGATTTCAATATAAATCGCCTGTGCCGGGCAGGCTGACTCGCAGAGCTTGCATGCCACACACAGTTCCTGTCCTGCATCGTCCCGCCGCAAGGCGTGTTCCCCACGGAAACGGGGTGACATCGGGGTCCGTTCTTCAGGATAGCGAACGGTAATGGCGGGTTTGAACATGTGCCGCAATGTCACGGCCATGCCGGAGGCCAGTTCCCGCAAGGCAAAACTGTCCACCAATGTCTTGAGATTCACACCCATGCTCCGGTTTCCTTATGATTCCTGACGTTTTCAGTTGCCAACTCACGCCACCTTGCCAAAGAGGTGCAGACCCAATCCAGTCAAAAAGATCCACAGCAGGGAGATCGGCAGAAACACCTTCCATCCCAGACGCATGAGTTGATCATAACGGTAGCGTGGAAAGGTGGCCCGAATCCACAGAAAGACGAACAGTAACATCATGGCCTTGAAAGCCAACCAGAAAATTCCTGGAATGAACGCGAGGAATCCGACTGGTGGAAGCCACCCCCCCAGAAAGAGGATCGATCCCAAAAACGAAACCAGGATCATGTTGGCGTATTCGCCCATGAAGAACAAGCCAGAGGCCATGGCCGAATATTCCGTGATAAATCCAGCCACCAGTTCAGCTTCGGCCTCTGGGAGGTCAAATGGCGAACGATTGGTCTCAGCCACCACTGAAATGAAGTAGATCACAAACATGGGCAAAAGCGGCACCACAAACCACACATCTTTTTGGGCATTCACCACATCGGTCAGATTGAGGCTGCCAGCCAGCAAGACCACCGGGATGAGGGTGAATCCCATACTGACCTCATACGAGACCATTTGTGCTGCCGAACGCAAACCGCCCAGAAAACTGAATCGGTTGTTGGACCCCCATCCTGCCATGATGATGCCATACACCCCCATGGAAGAGAGTGCCAGGATGAACAGGATTCCGACATTGATATCCGCCAGCACAATACCCGGAGAGAATGGAATGACGGCCCAAGCCACCAATGCCGGAATCAGAGTCAACGCCGGGGCCAGGAGAAAGACTTTCCAGTCTGCCTTTTCTGGCAGAAGCAGTTCCTTGAAGAGCAGTTTCACCGCATCGGCCAGGGGTTGCAGTATTCCCCAGAACCCGACCCGGTTGGGACCGACACGCACCTGCATGTAACCGATGATCTTGCGTTCCGCGAGGGTGATGTAGGTCACCATGAACAGGACAGGTGCCAACAGTATCGCGATCTTGATCACGGTCCAGATCAGGGTCCACAGCATCAAGCCGAAGAGACCTTCGCCAAAGCCATGGATACCAACCAAGAGTTCTTTAAGATATTCAGGCATTTCGTTCCCGATCTTTAGCACTTTGCGCGAACAGCTCGCATGTTTTCATTCACCTGGAAGCACACTCACGTCACTCATGGACGTTACATGCTCCCCTTCAGGTACAAAAAATATCACCTGCCCAGACACGCCCACCAGCCACAAAAAAATCAAAGGCAAAAAACCCGGGGGGGTGGAA
>JAMOBH010000011.1:0-34157 GCA_039908085.1 Magnetococcus sp. YQC-5 | reverse complement strand
GCAATCCCGAATCATCCCCGATGAGATTATAACTGCTTGTGCCAACAAAGGTGCCATCCACGTCGTTCGAGGTGGTTGAACCGTCGGTACGCTGAATATTCTGTGCCACGATGGTATTGTTCAGAGTACTTGAGCCACCACCAGCATTCCATACATAAATGCCACCACCTGCCCCAAGACTATCGTTATCGTTGTCTGAAATATTGGCGGTAATCGTACTGTTGTTGATTGTGGCCGTTCCAGACGCCACCATGATGGCCCCTCCATCATTGGCACTGCGGTTACCTGAAAAAGTGCTATTGTTGATTGTAAGTATAGAGTTATTGTCCATGGAAATACCTCCCCCTCCATATCCATATTGGCCGGTGGCGGTATTGTTGGACACTGTGGTGTTGTTCAAGGTGACGGTACTGGCAGTATCAATCATAATTGCGCCAGCACCATCGGCGGAGTTGTTGGCAATGGTGCTGTTGGTGATATGGAGTGTCGCACCTGTAACTTTGATGCCTCCACCAACCCCTGACGTTGCGGAATTATTTGAAATAGTGCTGTTTGTTATATAAAGGGTGCCGGTATTCATCAAAATGGCACCGCCATCACCTGTAGTCGGATCAAAATTATCGATAGTCAGGTTTTGCAAATCGAGTGTCTTCGTTGCTGATCCCATAGTCACATTAAAGCCACGCACATTGGCTCCGGCACCGGTCAAGGTGATGTCAGCAATGCTATCCCCATTGGTATCACCATTAATAATGAGGTTTTCCGAATCTGTGACAGAGAGTTCGGAACTCAAGGTGATGGTGCGGTTGACAAGGGGTTGGGCAGGCGCGAATTGAGTGGCATCGAAAATAATGGTGTCAGCCCCAGGATTAGAATTGGCATCACTGATTGCCTGACGCAGAGTGCCGACACCGGAATCCGCAGCACTGGTCACGGTGTAAGTGGACAGGATGTCTGTATAATTTTTTTGCGCCAGCGCATCGACCGCCACGGCACTTTCAATCGTTCCGGTTGTTTTTTCCAGAATCCAGTCACCTCCCTTGCTGGCAGCACCGGTCAGATCTTCGGAGGCGGCCACGTCAGCCCCGGTGATTTGAGCCACCCGGTTGACGAATGCCGCTCCTTTTTCGCCTGCGCCCACGTCACATCCGTAGAAAAGAAGATCCCCATCCTGGGTGAGTGCCTTGCCCCAACCTGTCAAGGCTTGTTGATAGGTATTGATGGTGTCACTGGAAAGAACGGTATTGCCCAACGAGACCTGGGCGTCACTGCCATGGGAAATGATGTGAATGGCGTCGAATGGACTGCCGATTTTGGTCAGGATGTTGGTGATTTGTTGGACCCCGTCCTGTTTGGCATCCAGCACCACCACCTGACGGTTGGGTGAAGCCCCGGTGAGCAGGGTTTGACAGTCGGGAACCGTGGAATCGATAAAGAGAATTTCCCGGCGTTGATTGGGTTCTGGCAAGCGGTATTCTTGGGTTTGAACCGACTGGGCCAGTCGATTCATGAAGTCGTTTGTTTCCTGGATGGGGTGGTTGGTATCGAGGGTGTGATGTGCAACGTCGTTGTCGTGGGTGGTGTCATCATCCGGGTGGGTCAGGAGTCCCACCCCGTCGAACATCATGCGAGGTTCGAGAGGCAGGAAAAAGGAGAAGTCAAGCTCTTGTTTTGGAATGGCAACCACATAGCGGGCAAGTTGCATACCAAACAGATCGAGAACCCTATCCATCCAGGATTTGGCCATGGTTTGCTCCTTTGGGATAATGACGGTCTCATTTTTTCAATGCTTTGTCATTGAAATTTATAATGCACAGGAATCAGCAAACAATCAAGAAAAAGTATGGCTTGTTTTTTTTACATGATTTTGATGTGTTTGTTTTGTCAATGCTCCTGTTTGATGGATATCGTGTCATGGGCGGATGGGTTGTCTGTGCCAGGAGGGGAGGGGGTGATGGGGGATTGGTTGACCTCTTCGCGAATTTGTTGAGCGATGTCACGCAACAGGAGGCTGTATTCATCGGGTGCGGCTTCCCGCAGGAGATGGAGAGCGGCTCTGTATTCTTCTTGCAGGATGTCGTATTCGGCCTGCAAGCGGAACAGCATGGTTTGTGATGCGGTCTCCAACCAGGAGCCGTCGCGAATGGCAAGGATACGGGCCTCGGAGTGTTTGCGAAACGCCAAGTGCGCCTTGATGCCCAGTTGGATGGCCTTTTCCATTTGGGCGTTGATATCTGTTTCTTGTTCGTTATTCATTCACACTCAATGTGCAGCATGATGGTGCCAAAAGGAGAAGCTTACAGGCTTGTCTCTTTTTCGGCAAGGCATGACCCAAGCATGAAGTGGGAGTGCATGGTGTTTTATACTCTGTGCGGATGCATTCTCAAAAAGCGGTCATCACAAAAAACATCTGATATGAATAGAGGGTTGTTTACCGCACCATTCAACTCTGGCAGGCCTCGATCCAGCTTTCAATTCCCAGCACGGGAATGCGTATCGGAACACCGTTGGCGATGGCCCGATTCACGATAAAAGCGCAGGCCAATTTAAAACGTTCTTTCGAGCGGATCGTGTTCCGGGAAATGATGATATCAGGCCGGAACCCGATGGGATGCAAACGAATCGCCAGGGAGCTGCGTTCATCGTCGCCGCACAATTCGATATGCAGGAAGGTATTCCAGGGCAAGATTCCTCCCCATTGAAGGAGATTTCGATATTGGAATCCTTCTTTGGTCAGGAGAAGGGATTCACTGAACCACCTCACGGGCAACCAGACCATCACAGAACCCAGGATCAGCGTTGCCAGAAACTCAAGTTCGAATTCCGACGGATAAAGGGTTTTATGAAGGATGGCCAGCCGGAGCAAGGGGAGAACCCACAAGGCGGCGATGATCCAGGCGGCCCACAGAGATCTCGGTGTGAACACGAGTTTGCCACTGGTCTTCCGCAGCACTCCTTTGGACCAGCGGCGTAGCAGGACCATTTCAAGATCAAGGACTTTCGGATCGTCCTTGCGAAAAGTGCGAACGAGGAGATAGGCCGCATAGAGCAATACGGCGGCAAGCAGTGCCATGTAAAGCCAAAAAGCGATGGCATTGGTCTCCTGGCAAATCAGGTCATGCCCCAGGAGCGGACGTAGACATGCGGGTGGCGTGTCGTCCAGGGTAAAGACGATCCACAACACTGGAGATGCGATGATTCCAAACCTTGGCACAACACGACTGCCTGGGGAAGTTACAATCATCAGTAATCACCTCGTTATGATAGAGACTCGCCCCCTGATGATTATGATATTCGTTCAGGGGGAAATGATCAAGCGAAAACTGGATAAGGGAAACGGTTCTGGCAGTTGAAGATCCCTGGCAGCTTCCAAGGCAGCGAGTGTTACCGTGAAGGTGAAGGCGGTGAGTCAAGAACTGGCCGATGTATGGAGCGAGAAGATTGTGTTCACGAACTTTGTGGACGACGTGTTTGCTGATTGGCACTGCCCCTGCAAAGGCCATGCTTTATGCCCCTGAAATGCTCCATTCATTTATGGCCTGACGTTGAATGATCATCCCATCAATTCGGCAAGGGCCTCGTTCATTTTTTCCAAACGTTCGACAATGATCACCACCAACTGTTTGGTAATTTTGAGTTGGAGCTGACAATCGAATTGTTCCAAAGCGGTACGGTCGAGTTTGAAAACATTCACCACACCCTGGGCAATGACACTGGCCATGCGGCGACGACCACCAACCAGAAACGCGGCTTCCCCGATAATGGAACCGGCTTCCAGATAAGCAATAATATGTTCAGGATATTCGTCTTTGCGGACGAACGCAGAACCGGTCAGAATGACAAACAAGGCGGAGTCACGTAAATCTCCTTCTTGAATGATGACATCTCCGTTTTTGAACAACTCAAAAAAATCCCCGCTTTCAGCCAAAAGTTGTTTTTCCTGTAGGGAGAAGGCTTCAAAAAAAGGGATGCCATCCAACATTTGTATAATTGAGCTCATTTCGTTCGGCCCTCCACTGAAACGGCTTGCGCCCTTGGATTCCATTGGGTGACATGGATCTCTCTGAACCTGGCCACTGTTTGGTTTCGTTTTATGGCAGATGCGTTAAAAAGGCATATGCTTGGTATCGATTTTATGCGGTTTGAGTGTTTTTTCCTTGCCCTTCAGAGATGCCGCCAGGCGTAAACCGAGGTCTGGGCGACGGGAGGTGAGAGATTCAAAACCGCGATTGGCACAACGTAACGCCAAGGCCTGATCCTGCCATCCACCGCCCCGTATGGTGTAAAATGCGAGGGGGTCGGCTTGATTCTCCTGGGTGTTCGTCTGTTTGGAATAGGTGGGGTGATAGCGTTCCTGCATCCATTCCCAGACATTGCCACTCATGTCCTTGAGGCCCAGGCGATTGGCGGCGCGCGTGCCGATTGCATGGGTGGAACCACTGCTGTTGTCCGCATACCATGCGATGCGACCCGGTTCGGTGGCACCAGAGAAAGTCAAAGCACGACCTCCTTCACGACAGGCGAATTCCCATTCTGCTTCTGTAGGCAGACGGAATTGTACATTGAGTTGACTGCGTTTGTTGAGGGTGGTGATGAAGGCATCCACATCTTCCCACGATACGTTTTCCACGGGATGGGCATCCCCTTTGCGAAATTGGGCGGGATTGGTGTGCATGACACGCCGCCATTGTCCTTGGGTGATTTCGGTTTCGCCCAGCCAGAAACCGGCAACACAATTTTGATGGACCGGACCTTCATCGGTTTCCCGGCCTGCGGCCTTGGGTGGAGATCCCATCTTGAAACATCCACCTGGGATCCACAGCATGTTGGCATCGCTGGTGGGGTCACGCCAGGCAGCACCCGTGAGGATGGATTGTGTAGCTTTGGGTGGAGTCCCTTCCAGATCCACCGATTCCCATTCGTTGATCAAAAAAGCCCCGGCAGGCCAGGAGAAGGCCATCCAAAACAAAAACAACCACACGCTGGCCTGCCGACTGGAAAAAAGAGCCTTCCAGGCAGGCCGCGACACGTCATGGATGGGATGGATGGGATCCAGGGGTTTTGCCCCAGGTGAGGTGCGGGGACCAAGGGCGTCATGGGGTTTGGGAGGCAAGCCACTCAAAACAATCTCATATGAACAGCCCTGGATGACCTGACAGGCCGAAATCACAGACGCTAAAAAAAGATTCACTGTTCTCCTCCGGTTCGGGTCAAGCGCATCCGGGAGGGGACCGAAACAATGGGATCCATAGGCACGGAGTGATGAGCCAAGCCTGCTTTAAGATAGCCGAACACTTCGGAAAGATCCACCCAGCCATCCTTGTTGCCCAATGTGAAACCATCCGCCTCTCCCAGCATCGCCTTGAGGAGATGCCAGGTGAACGCCCCTTGTTGCCCTGGTCCATGGATGGAGGCTTCCTGTTTTTCAGCGGCGACGGCCATGGGTTTGCCATGCAAAAAAAGGGTGCGATCCGCAGCCACTGCAGGCTGATCGTTTTTCCAGGCACAGGCCGGGGTATTGTTGAAACAGACATCCAACAGAATCGCGATCTCCTTGTTGGGCAGATCTGCCAGACTCTTTTTGAGTCTGGTCATGGACAATGCGTGTGTGGGATCCAGGGTTGAAAGTTGGGCATCCGCAGGCAACAGGAAGGCATCGGAGGATTTGGCTGACTCTCCCCATGGCGCACCGAGACCTGAAAAAAACAGCAACAGCATGGCGTTTGGATTCAATTGTCCCTGTTTGACCAACCATTCCAGGTCTTGTTGCAAGGTCCGCAGGTCTGCGGCGGCGTTGAGGCGCAACCGGACATGGTCTGCGTCGTCCAGAAAGACGCCACGTCGTGTCAGTAATCGATGGACATTGATGGCGTCCCGGTCTGCGTAATGGCGGGCCTTGATACGTTTGTAATGGTTGATGCCCACCACCAGGGCATACGCATCGGTGCGTTTCTGCCATGGGGCCAGCACGGGCAAGGTCGCAATTTTTGTGTCCAGTACATCACTTTGGTTGTCCAGGTCACCGGATTTGGCCCAGATTTCATGGGGCAGGGGGATGGGAAAGGGGATTTCGGCCTCCGGGTCTGTGAAGGCCTGTAATAATTGATCTTTGACCTGGACGAATATTTTTTCTTGTGGATATTCCTTGACAAGAAGATTGATGGCATTTTTCAAGGCATCCAATCGTTCGCCCTGGCGGAATTTGCGCCACAAAGTTTCAATGACATACCCGGCAGCCATGTGCCGCCACCGTTCCACCTGTGCCCCTGTCAGGCCGGTCCCTGGTTCTTCCTGTTCCAGATCCCGCATGCGCATGATCCAGTCATAGGCTTCCAGGTACTGGCTTTGGCGGAACAGAGCGAATATCTTGGTATGGGCCAGCGACAACTGGCCGGGATGCTTGCCAAAACCTTCGGAGGCCAGTCTGAGTGCCTTTTTATCATTTCCCATCTCGAATTGCATCCAGGCCAGATTCGCATGGGTTTTGAGGTGGTCTGGGAAGAGATCATGCAGCTTGTTCCAGGTTGCCAATGCCTCTTTTTTTTGTCCGTTTTGATAGTGGGCCAGTGCCAGATTGAAACCAATGGCCACGTCAGTGGAACAGATGGTGAAGGCATTCTGGAATGCTTTCAGGGCATCATTCGGCTTGTGGTCCATGAGAGCGATGGCTTTGGCTTCGATTTCGCGGGCCACAACGCAGGGATTGGATTGACTGGCCCAGGCCGTCCCATGGATCCACAACGACAAAAACGCCACGCAACCAATAATAAAAGACAAAGTTTTTAATCCTTGATGCGTGGGGAGAGTCGTCCGGCAGCATAACTGAGTGCCATTTTGTCCAGATCAACGACCTTGATTTTGGATGCCTGTCCGGCGGTTCCGAACATTTCGTAGCGTTCCTTGCAGACCTCATAGGCGGCATCTTCGGCTGGTCGCAGGTATTTTCTGGGATCGAATTCACCGGGTTTATCGGCAAACACTTTGCGGATGGCTCCGGTCATGGCCAAGCGCAGGTCGGTATCGATATTGACTTTGCGCACGCCGTGTTTGATGCCGATTTGAATCTCTTCCAGAGGGACACCGTAGGTTTCGGGAATGGAACCACCATGGGCATTGATGATGGCCAGCAGTTCTTGTGGAACAGAGGAAGAGCCATGCATCACCAGATGGGTATCGGGTAGACGGGCATGAATTTCCTTGATGCGTTGGATGGCCAGGATGTCGCCGGTGGGTTTGCGACTGAACTTGTAGGCCCCATGGGAGGTGCCGATGGCGATGGCCAAGGCATCCACTTTGGTGGCGGCGACAAAGCGGGCAGCCTCTTCAGGATCTGTAAGTAATTGTTCGTGTTCCATGGAGCCTTGTGCGCCGTGGCCGTCTTCTTCACCGGCTTTGCCGGTTTCTAAAGAGCCGAGGACGCCCAGTTCACCTTCCACGGAGACGCCGATGGCATGGGCCATTTCCACCACTTTGGCGGTGGTACTGACATTGTAATCATAAGAAGCGGGTGTTTTCCCGTCTTCGAGAAGAGAGCCGTCCATCATGACGCTGGTAAAGCCGCTACGGATGGCCGAGTAGCAGACGGCTGGGGATTGGCCGTGATCCTGATGCATGACCACCGGCAGGTGGGGATAGACTTCCAGGGCTGCCAGGATCTGATGACGCAGGAAGGCCTCTCCTGCATATTTTCTGGCCCCGGCTGAGGCTTGCAGGATGACTGGGCTGTCGGTATCGTGGGCGGCCCGTAGAATGGCACGAACCTGTTCCATGTTGTTGACGTTGAAGGCTGGAATTCCATAATTGAATTGGGCGGCATGATCCAATAATTGCCGCATGGAAGCCAATGGCATAACCTGTCTCCTGTGGTGTTGACGGCGAATGTGTCAGCTCGGATCGCCTGGGGGTGATCCGGCTTGGAGAATGTGGCTGATACTGCTGAAAATGTCAATGTTGTTCAGTTGTTGGCGTCTTTTTTGCCCGATGCGGATCCGGATTGACGCGTTCATGAATTCGTGATTATAGATCAAGAATCCATAAAACAAAAAAAAATTTTTTATCGGTTGAACGATTCCATGGACCTGGCCTGCGGTGTCGTCAGGATCGATGTTGCCAAGTCGTTTTCCAAGCCACCGGCATTCATGCGCATTGAGACGGTTTCGGCAGTCAATTTAAGCCGTTTCGGGATGGTTGGTAACATTGCGGGTGGACTGAAGACTGGAGCCATGGGTATACTATGAGTTTCTGGACAATTCAATGAAGATTTTGCAGGGGGGGGATTTGAGCATATGAATAAATTGGGCCCAATCCATTTGAAATGGTTTTTGCCTACAGCATTTATCGGGCTGATAGTCATGCTTTCTTTGCTTGGTGTGATGCTGAATTATCAGGCTTCGCTGCACACCGCCGAGGAAGCGGCCCAAACTACCCTGACGCGCATCAGTCAGCAGGCCATGAGTAAAATTCTGGGCTTTTTGCATCCCGCATCCACGATTGTCCAGTTGAACGCCCATCAGTTGCAATTTGGCAGTGGTCAGGAACCCTTTGTGGACTGGTTGAACCGGTTCACATGGAAGGAGTTGGGGATCTATTCCCAGTTCAGTCTGGTGTATTATGGGGACGAGCAAGGGAACCATTGGCTGAACAAGAGGGAACGGGATGGTGCCATTCGGATGCGGGTCGTGCGGCGTCTGGAGGATTCCCAGGCCAGTCGGGATGCGTTGCGCAAGGCAACGGAGATGGTATCCCAGGGGAAGAAGGAGGAGGTTGCAGCGGTGTTGGCTCCCTACCTGGATACGACATGGCATGGGCATGATGCGTCTGGCTCTTTGATTGTTCAGGAAAAGGCTCCTGAGTTCAATTATGACCCACGCTTGCGTCCCTGGTATCAGGGGGCCAAGGAGCGGCGGGATCTCTTCTGGACGGATGTTTATATTTGGCATGATATTGTGCAGCATGTCACCCAGTTCCAGGTGGGGATCACTGTTTCCATGCCGGTGCTAAAGGCAGGGCAGTTGGTGGGGGTGACAGGGATTGATATCGTGTTGAAGGATGTGTCCGAGTTTCTGGCCAGCATGAAAATCAGCGAGCATGGTCGGGTATTCATTTTCAATGGAGCTGGCGAGACCGTGGCCTTGACCGACTATGGGTCGGTGGTGCGCAAAAAGGAGGGGGGTGGAATCGAGTTGAACCGGATGACCAAGGTGGACGATCCGGTTATTGTTGCTTCTTACCGGACGATGCGGGCGCAATTGGGGCTGGGAGAGCAGGATCAGATCAAGCTGCCAAAGGAGCAGTCCTTTACATTCAAAGAATCCGGGGATCGCTATTTTGCTTACTTCAAACCGTTTGCTCCAGAACATGTCTTGAACTGGACGATTGGTGTCGTTGCCCCAGAGGATGATTTCATGGCGGATGCCAAGCAGGAGATTCGACGTACAGTTATTATTTCTGTAATAAGTATAATTATAGTTTTGTTTGTCAGTATCGTGATTAGCCGTAATATTATTGGGTCATTATTTCATCTCTCCTCTGAGGCTCGTTTGATCAGTGATTTGGATCTGGCTGTGACGCCGAGCCTCAAAACCCCCTTTGTAGAGTTTGTGGAGTTGTCCAGGGTGTTTTCCCGGATGAAGGAGAATGTGCGGGGGATGGTCAGAACCCTGTCGGATCAGGCGGTACGGTTGGATGGTTCGGCTGGTGAATTGGCGAGTGTTTCTTCCAGCATGTCGGACGATACGGTCAAGATGAACAACAATGCGGATGCCGTAGCGGCCACGACCTTGAAGATGAGCGGAAATATGGATGTCATTGCCCAGGCAATGGAGGAGATGAGGGGTGCCATGAACGCCATGGTAGCCTCGGTGGAGCATATGAACCAGAACATGAACACGATTGCTTCAGCTGCTGAAGAGAGCAGCAGCAGTTTGCATCGGGTGGTGATGTCGGGTGAGGAGACAACTAATAATATGACTCATGTGCGGGAAGCGGCACAACGGGCCAGTCGAAATGTGTCAGGCATGGCTTCGGCCTTGGAGCAGATGAACGCCTCATTGCGTGTGGTACAGGAAAAATGTGAAAGTGCCAGTGATGCATCACATCAAGTTAGTGAGCGTGCGCAGAGTAATTCTGTGGTGATGGAAAAATTGGCATTGTCAGCCAAAGAGATTGGGGATGTGATTGATGTGATCAATCACATTGCCGAGCAGACCACCATGTTGGCGTTGAATGCGGCCATTGAAGCTGCCGGGGCCGGGGATGCGGGCAAGGGGTTTGCGGTGGTTTCCAATGAGGTGAAAAATCTGGCCCATCAGACCGGGGAGGCCACCAAGATGATTTCGCAACGGATTGAGCAGATTCGCGTCAATACCGATGAGGTGGTGATGGTCACGCGGAGTGTGACCACGGGTATGGAACGGATCAGTCAGGCCAATAATGACATTTTAGATTCTGTTGAGGAGCAGAGCCGTTCCATTGAAGAGATTTCGCATGCCATGGGGAATGCTTCCAATGAGACCACCCAGGTCACCCAACGGGTTGCGGAAGCGGCGCGGGGGATTGAGACGGTTTCACAGAGCATGCATGACATTTCCCAGGGGATTGCCGAGGTGGCGCGCAACGTGGCAGAGGCTTATACGGAAGCGACCGGGATGACGCGTCGTGTGGCGGAAGTTTCCCAGGGGGCGGATCAGATTGCGGTGAACGTTTCGGATGCTTCGCAATCGTCGCAGCAGATTGCCCAGACCATGGCCAGGATGACTGCATCCATTGGGGCGGTGCGTGATTTGAGTGGTTCGGTGAGTCAACGGGCGGAAAATGTGGCGGATATTGCTGGAGAATTGAAGGTCATGCTAGGCAAGTTTCGCGTTTGAAATTTTAAAAATATTAAAAAAAAAGAGGGGGTCTGGGGGATTCATCCCCCAGGGTTTTGCTTTTGGCTTTTTGTGCCATAGGCGAGCATTCAACCAAAAGGGTCATTTTTTCTGATTGCAAACAGTATCTGTTTGTTATCAACCTCTTTGCAAGGATTGGTCTGAAATATGCTTTAATAATTGCATGAACGATCCTCTTGCACTCCTGCATGCCTTGAAGCGCACCGTTGAGCCGACCGGCAATCTGATTGCCATTCCCCCAATGCGCAATGCGCCTGCAATGCACTTCATGAATACCGCCCCCACTGGGGTGGATGAGTTTTACGCGCTCTTGCTGAAGGCGAATGGAGAAGGTATTTTAATGCGGCCTGGTTTTGCGCGGATCCGCAATCGATGGGTGCGTACTTCGTATGGTCTTCAACGCGGGGCCACGCTCTCCCATTTGAATCATAACGGTTTGAAAAATCAATATGTTATGGATTGAGTGGGCAGCATACAACTGTTGACTTTTTGCCACAACGGGGCATCACGTTTTTTGCCCCAAGGGGCATCACATTTGATACGGTCGCTTTTGCTTCCGTCATCATCATTATAAGGATCTCTCTATGCAGTACAGACCCCTCATGGCCCTGTTTTTCACGGCACTACCCGTGGAAAGCTGGGCCTCCACTCGTATCGATGGGCCGACCGTGGCCGGCATTCCCATGGATTTCATCCTGTTTGCCGTCACTTTGATCGGTGTGGCCCTGTTTCATCACCATACGTTTCTTGTGGCTCTCTCCGGTATGGTGAGCATCCTGGCCTATAATTTTCTGGTCACCGGGTTCAAACACGGACCAGGGATGAGCGGCCTGCTGGCCCATTTTGGACATGAATGGGTGATCCTGGCCAATCTCTTCTGCCTGCTGCTGGGCTTCGCCCTGCTGGCCGATCAGTTCGAGCGCAGCCATGTGCCCAGTCTGATTCCACGCATCCTGCCCTCTGGATGGAAAGGGGCGTTCGTCCTGCTGCTTCTGATTTTCATCTGTTCCGGCTTTCTGGACAACATTGCCGCAGCCATCATCGGCGGGACCATTGCTCTGTCGATTTACAACAAGCGCGTGCATATCGGTTACGTGGCCGCAATTGTGGCAGCGTCCAACGCCGGTGGCGCGGGAAGCGTGGTGGGTGATACCACCACCACGATGATTTGGATCGCCGGCGTCTCACCCCTCGCAGTGCTGCCGGCCTATGTGGCATCCATCGTCGCCCTGCTGATCTTCGGCATTCCCGCAGCCATCCAACAGGCCAAACATGCCCAGATGCAGACTGAGTCCGGGCAGGAGATCCATTACGACAAGGTACGGGTGGGCATCGTCTTTTTCATTCTGATTGTCGCCATCGTCACCAATGTCACAGTCAATCTCAAGTTCGCCGAGTTGGCTGACCTCTTTCCATTCATCGGCGTGGCACTCTGGGTGGCCCTGCTGCTCACCGCACCGTTGCGCGCACCAGACTGGAAACTGCTTCCGGCGGCTGCCAAGGGGTCTCTCTTCTTGCTGGCTCTGGTCACCTGCGCTTCCCTGATGCCGGTGGAAAAACTCCCCCCTGCCTCCTGGCAGACCTCACTGGCCTTGGGATTCATCTCCTCAATCTTCGACAACATCCCCCTGACCGCCCTGGCCATCAAGCAAGGCGGTTACGACTGGGGCATGCTGGCCTATGCGGTTGGCTTCGGCGGCTCCATGATCTGGTTCGGATCCTCGGCGGGTGTTGCCATCTCCAACTCCATTCCAGAGGCCAGATCGGTCTTTCTGTGGCTGCGCCATGGCTGGTTTATCGTGATCGCTTATGTGATCGGATTCCTGGCTATGTTGGCCATCACAGGGTGGCATCCCACTTGATGCAGGATCCATGATTGGAAGGGCCAGGGGGATTTATTCCCCCTGGCTGGGTTTGGGGCGAGACATGCTGACAAAGTAAAAAATTCTTGCAATAGGTGATAAAATGCTTTATATAAAAAATGAACCCGCTGGCAGCGTGCTGTCAGTACAAGGGCCGCATGGGAGCGATCTCAAGCGGCCTTTGCTTTTTTTGGAATATCAACTTAAGTGATTTGGCAGGCTCACCATTTCAGAATCCGCTGTTGCGTCAAGACGGGTCTGAACTGCACAAACCCGCTTCATGGGTGTAATGTCAGTAGCAAGTATTCAATCAAGATCATTGTCCGGCCTCTTGCATGGCAGTCCACAATTGCGGGATGGTGTCATCATGGCGTCCCCGAACATAATAACCCTCTCCACCATCGGCCACCGTTCGCGCCAACATGGTTTTCCATGGCCTGAAATAATAATCGGGATTCTCTTTTGCAGGTTCCAGTTGAACCGTGGCTGGCAATGATTTCAGGTCACATACCAGGGTGGTGAAACGGGAAATGGTGTTTCCTTCGGCAGCTGCCACATTGCGTACCATGGACAGGGCCTTGAGATAAACCTCCGGGGCCATCACCGCACTGCCGAAATTCATCACCACCCCCCCTTCCAGGGATTCCAACACCGCCGCAAAACGCAGAAAATCCCGGTGGCTGGTCTGGCCATACGCAGCACCATCACAATTGGCATGGGGATGAATAATGTCGTAACCAATACCAACGTGAACCGTGACGGGCACACCGTGACGCCAAGCCCCAGCCAATATGCTGATATCAGCATGGGGAAACGCCCCGCACGCGATTTCACGACCCACGGCCTCACCCAACCCCAGGCCCAAATCGGCAGCGGTTTTGACCACGTCATTCAAGCGTCCGGTTTCATGCCACATGCCAAACTGCCCATCCTGAATGTAACGGGCCACACTTTCAGTGGTGGCTCCGATCAGGGCAAATTCATAATCGTGAATGGCAACCGCACCGTTGATCGCCAGACAGGATATCCACCCCTGGGCGATCCAATCCAATAGATAACGTTGTACCCCGGAACGCACAACATGCCCACCCAGCATCAAAACCACGGCAGCACCGCGTTCTTTTGCTGCCTGGATCCGTTGCGCCACCACACGCAAGGGATCATGAGTCACGGGGCGTGGGGCTAGCGGCAACAGACACGTCAGATCCAAATCGTGTCGCCGCTCGGCCAATGGCAACAAGCGCAAGCGGCGACAATCGAATTCCCGAAAAGAGTGGTTCACGCATGCGCTCGCAGAATTTGTGGGACTCTGGGCGCGCGCAGACGAAACGGTTCAGACATGCCAGAGCCAAGCAAGGGCGTCAGGTAAAACTTGAAAGCGTCCGTGACATCCGTGCCTTGGGCGTTGATGAAGAGATCTGGCATGACTCTGGTTTTTCCTGCCACCGCCACCATGGGATCCAGGCGGTATTCCACCGAGTAGTGGCCAATCCGATGGATGGTCACGGTTCCACTGGCCCCGTTCCACAACGCATACTGGCAGGCTTTTTCGCCCACTTCTCTGGCTTCGCGTTGATCCACATCCGACACCACGCCCAAATAGGAACGCTGGAGATAACCAAATGTATCGCCTCGCACCCGCTTGATGCCCAGGTTGTTCCGAATGGCATTGGTCAGCAGATCAGCCAGGGCACCCGTACCCGATAATTGCACGTTGCCATGGGCATCTTTTTCCAGGGTGCTGCTCATCGAAGAGAGAATCGGAGTGCCCATGGCATCATGGATGCCTTCGGAAACCGCAATCACACACCGTCCCAATTTGTCGTAGATGGCCTTGACTTCAGCCAGAAATGGACCCATCTCAAAGTTGCGCTCCGGCATGTAAATCAAATGCGGTCCATCATCGCGGCATTTGCGACCCAAAGCCGAGGCCGCAGTCAGAAATCCGGCATGACGACCCATCACCACACCTACATAAACCCCTGGCAGGGCACGATTGTCCAGGTTGATCCCGGCAAAGGCACTGGCAACAAAACGGGCGGCAGAAGGAAATCCGGGTGTGTGATCATTAACCATCAGATCATTGTCAATGGTCTTGGGAATGTGGATGGTGATCAGATCATAATGGGCCTTTTTTGCAAAGTCTTCGACAATGCGCAGGGTCTCCGAGGAGTCGTTGCCGCCGATGTAAAAAAAACAACGGATATTATGAGCAATCAACACCTTTAAAATTTCTTCGCAATATTTTTCGTCTGGTTTGTCCCTGGTGGAGCCAAGGGCAGAACCAGGGGTGGCGGCGACCCGTTCCAGGTTGTGGGTGGTTTCCTGGGTGAGGTCGAGAAATTCTTCGTCGATGATGCCCCGCACGCCATAAAGTGCCCCGTAGACACGTTCGACGCGGGGAAATTTCCGTGCCTCCAGGACCGCTCCCACCAGGGATTGATTGATGACCGCTGTGGGGCCGCCTCCTTGGGCGACCAGTACTTTGCCGGGTTTCATGGGCGTCATTCCTTGATGTTTATTGAACTGTTTTTTGTTGTGGTGGTGTTCTTTTCCATCATTATGCCATTTTTTTGCGTATTGGACAGCATGAAACCGGCATTGAAAAGAAATGGTTGTTCTCCACGGGCATAGAGATTGGCCAGCAGCCATCCAGGTCGGCCCAAGGTGGCAGTCATGGACGCGATTTTGAGTCTGGCTTTGGTCAAGGCGTGGTCCAGGGGGGTGGATAATGCCAGTTGGGTGTACAATTCAAGCAAAAAAGAGACCGATTCCAAAGCTGACAGGGATTCGGGCCATGCCAGGGCCATGGGAAGATCCGATGTGGTGACCATGCCCTGGCAGAGCAGACCAGTGGCTGCCACAGGAGGTGCCCTGTTGGCTTCACGCCCGGAGATCACGACCAGTCCGACTCCGGAGTTTTGGAACAACTCCTGACTGATTTCATGGGCGGTTCTGACATCGGCTTGACCTTGGGGTTCTTCAAAGGCAAAAAAGCCCATGGTCCCGCGAATCAGGGCAGGTCCGGCCAGATGGACCACATGAGGTTGGAACTGGTGGATGGTCCAGGCCAATTCGGCTTGGGTGGCGGTCTCCATGATCCAGGTGTCGATGCGGGGCAAGGCCGGGTCGCAACGGGAGGGCAGGGCAGAGGCAAACTGTTTTTTTTCCCAGGTGGCGTCTGGTGATTGGAAATCCTGGGGTGCGCTGACCATGAACAGAATCCGCAATGGACCAGGAGAGATGGCGCGGCATCGGTTGACAGTCTGGATCCCAGGGGGGCGGCGTTGGATGCCAAAACGAGGATCAATGCCCATGATCACGCCGTCGGGCAAACAGAGGGCTTCCCAGGGAAAATGCATGAATTCCGGGACATCTGAGGAGATGACCAGCACTACCGGTTTGCCTGGATGGAGTCGTTGTTGCACGGCCTCCCAGTCAGGTGCCAGCCATAGATCAAACAATTCAATGCCTACAGAGGTGAGGGCATCGCTGGCCATGTCCGGGGTGCCGGGGGATTTCAACAGCTGACGACAGGCGTCGATGACGTGTCGTATCAGCCCCAAGTGGTGTTCTTCAATCGTGCGTATTGGACCGTTGAATTGGTTCTCCAGGGTCAGACGGGCTGTAAACCCGGATGGCTCATGGGGGTGGCGCAAGATCTGGAGCTTCAAGATGTGGGTGGTTTGGGTCATGAATGGTACTCAAGCATGGGTAAAAAATGGATTATTTAATTTCTGGAATTGTGAGTCCTCTACATATTTTGGCGGCCAGATTGTTTGAAATTTCCCTATGTCTTGGAATGGTTTCCACCGCTCCAGTTATTGGATTGATCCACAGGGAATGGCTTCGGCCCTCTCGTTTCAGCAAACAACCGTTGCTGCGGAGGTGTTGTAACAGTTGATTTCTATTCATGCCTCAACAACCATTAATCTGGTTTGCGCGGAGGAAGAGATCTCGCGTAGTGCATCCTCGCGTCGATCTTGTAGGATTAGAGTGATTGCATCGGCCAAGTTGCTTTTGCATTCTTCTTCAGTAATGCCTTGACCGTTAGCTCCAGGGATCTCTGGGCAGTATCCAATGAACCAAGACTCGTCGCGCTCAATGATGGCAGTAAATTCGTTGTGCATCATGACCTCTTTTTTGTGATTTGTTGTGATGATTGGCTCGATTGTTTCATGGTCCATCATGAATCTCCTGGAAAACTCAAAAGCTGCACAGTCGTCTGGCCCTGGCGCGTACCTCATCCAACAGTTCGGCTTCTCCAGGGATCACGCGGTTTTGCATAAGGATTTTGCCAGCCACAATCACGGTATCCACCACATGCCCTGTGGCGACATAGACCAGATTGGAGATGAGATCGTGACATGGGGTCATTTCCGGTGCATCGTGTTTGATCAGCAGCAGGTCAGCCTTTTCTCCTGGTGCGATGCGACCGCTTTGGCCCAACAGGGGAGCCTTGGCCCCGGTGGCCACCAACCAGGCTGCATGGGCGGGTAATGTCGTAGGATCCTGCTGAGCGTGTTTTTGGATCAGGGCAAAGGTTTTCAGATCTGCAAACAGGTCCAACGCATTGTTGGACGCGGCCCCATCGGTTCCCAGGGCCATGGGAATCCCACGGGAGGCTGCTTTGGTATAAGGAAAGACACCACCAACCGCCAGTTTCATGTTGGAGATGGGATTGGTGACCAGCGTGGCACCCCGTTGGGCGATCAGGTCCAGTTCGTCGTCGTCCAACCAGACGCCATGGGCCAGGATGACCCGTGGGGTCAGCAATCCCTGACGGTCCAGGTGAAACGCAGGACGGACGCCGTGCTTGTTCAGGCACTCTTCCACTTCATGCCGGGTTTCGGAGAGGTGGATATGGACGGGCAGGTCGTGTTTGGCGGAAAAATCGGCGGTCCAGCGCAGGCTGGATGGGCTGACCGTATAAATGGCATGGGGCGTGAGTGTAAAACGGATGCGGTCGGAATAGCGTTGGGATTCGTCAAAGGTCTGTTCGGCCAGTCTTTTGCAAGCTTCGGCCTGTTGGGGTCCGGCGATATCGATCATGACCGCGCCAACTCCAGCCCGTAATCCGCTCTCTTCCACGGCGCGGGCCATGCCGTGAAAGTGCCAGTACATGTCCTCGAAGGCCACTGTGCCTGAGCGGATCATTTCCAGGCAGGCGAGACGGGAACCCCAATAAACGTCCTCTTCGGTCAGGCGGGCCTCGGCAGGCCAGATGCGGGTTTCCAGCCATTGCATGAGTGGCATGTCATCGCCGAAACCGCGAAACAGGGTCATGGCGGCATGGGTATGTCCATTCACCAGACCAGGAACCACGGCCATGCCCTTCGCATCCAGGAGTTCGGCCTGGAGAGGTGGGGAGAGATCCGCTCCCATGGCTTGAATGCGACCGTGATCAATATGAATCTGGACCGTGCCGTGTTCAGGCAGCCAGGCATTGCGAATAAAAAGGTTCATGGGGATCGCGTCAAAGTCAATAAAAGGGTTTCGAGTATAAGCAGCAATTGGGCTTCATTGGCCCGCACTTGTTGCTTGAAAGCGGCAAAGGTGAGTGGTTCGGGTGTCAGGCCGTTGGCGTAATTATCGACCATGCAGATGGCGGCATAGGGCAGTTCCAACTCTTGGGCCAGGATACATTCCGAAGCCACGGTCATGCCCACGATGTGGCAATGGGCTTGATGAAAGCGGATTTCTGCGGGTGTTTCGAAACGGGGTCCAGTGGTTTGCCAATAGACGCCACCGTCGAGGGGGCGGGGCAGATCGGTGGCGTGCCAGGTTTCAAGGATGCGGGACCGCCATGCGCTATCAAATCCTGGCGTCTGATGTCCTCTGGCATCCTCAAAAAACGAGTGGGTGACCTGGGGGGCGTACAAGTCGTCTGGCAGCACACATGATCCAGGGGGGATGTCAAGGCGCAGACTGCCCACGGAACCAATGGCCAGGAGATGGTGTGCCCCGGCTTGACACAGGGCATGGATATTGGCCCGGTGGTTGATCAGATGGGGTGGGATGTAATTTCCCAGGCTGTGCCGTTGCAAGAAGAGCAAGCCATCCTGTTCCAACAGGGTGACTGGACCGTATGGAGTTTGGATGCGGCGGGTGCCTGCGTTGCGAAACCGATTGGATTCCAGCAGATTGGTTCCACCGATCAGGGCGATGGTCATGGTTTGGCCTCCTGAATCTTGGTATTTTCAGTCCTGTTTTCATTGGAGACGTTTTTTTCGTCCGAGGAGCCAAAACGCCACCACGGTTTTGAGGGGGTCGGTTCTGCCTGATTGGATGATTCAGCAGCCTTGGGTGAGACGCCAGAAGAGGATGGGGCGGAAGGATTGGTGGCGGGATGGATGTAGGATCGATCCCAAAGCCAGCTCATCCAGCCTTTGTCGCTGTTGGCTTCTGGCACCTGGGTGGGATCCCACACTTGGTCGTTGAAATTTTTTTTGATATCTTGGACCACGCCGTTGGAGTCGAAAGTGATTTCAATGCGGTTGGCGACCCTGGAGAAAGTACGTTGCATATTCTGGAATTTGCGGTCCTGGACATAGAGCCATCGGTTGCTGTTAAAGGTATTGACGAGGGTTGGCGGACCGAGTCGTTCCAGGACTTCGGCGCGTGTGGTGATGCCGGGGTGAATTTTGGCCGTTGCTTCTGGATTCAGAATGACGCCACTCTCATGCAATTGCGCCTGACATCCGGTCAGGAAGAGGGCGAGGAGCAGGGCGTACAATGGAACCAATTGGGAGCGAAGTCTGTTCATGGATTTTCCCGGTACATGTTGCTGTGGACCTGATTGGTATAGGATACCCTTAGTGAATGCGGGAGCAAAGTTTCCATGTGGTGGTTGAAGCGACGTTTGGCAAAAAAATCTCTTCAGGCGCGGTTGCGCGGGCAAGCGATGACGATTTATGACCAATTGGCCAAGAGGACTCTGGATTTGACAGGGGGGGATCAACTGGGTTTGCCGGATGATTTTGCCTTGCGTTTTGATGTGATGGTGCTGCTGGTGGCTGGTGTGTTGCGTGGGATGCGGCAGCGAGGGGATGCCAAAGAATTGGCCCAAGGCCTGTGGGAGATGACCTTTGAAGGTTTTGAGGAGAGTTTGCGCAATCGGGGTGTGACGGATATTCGCATGGCGGCCCGGATGAATAAATTATTGATGCAGGCCACAGGTCGCCGCAATGCCTATCTGATGGCCTGGGATGCCGGGGAGGTGCAGGTGCTGCGGGAGGCGGTGGGGCGGAATGTCTTGAATGGCGCGGACCCGCAAGATTCACGTGTTGACATCTTGCTGGAGGCTGTGCAAGGTATGGAACAGGAGATTTTGGCGTCAACAGGGGGGCATGGGGCTTGATAACAGTCCAGTCGTGTGGAGATTATAACCTGATCGAGTCATGGAAGGCCCACAGGCGGGGAAAGTCTCCTTGTGAACGCCTTGATGCGTCTGATCTCCCTGATGCGTCAAGTCGCATGTTATTCTTTTATGCTGTGGAGTGCGGTCTTAAATATTTATTGATAAAAAATCGTGAACTTGTTCGATGTCCGACCACGCATGGCAACTTGTTGCATAGCCATAATCTGTCCAAATTAGTGAATGAATTGAGGATGTCGAAGGCGGAGATGGGAAACAAAACTGCACCGGGTCAGTTGGATCTCGCTTTGAAATCGGGATCGATTTCGCACCCGAATTTCACTGATGTGCATACGGCTTGGAGATACGGTTTGCCAATCGACCCGGAAAATGAGAAACAGATTGTGGATTGGTTGCTTCAAGTGGACGATGTTATTCAAAAACGGAGACGTACCCAATGAGAATTCCAGAAAAATTTTTGAGTTGGGTGGATGTCTCCAGATGGCTTTGGAAAATTTCCTGGGATCTTTCCAGTGATGATGCATCCGAACGTCCTCCTGAAAATTGGATCTGGGCACAAACTTATTGGGATCGCCTTATCCTGGGAATAGTCCAGGGTTCTGACCGTCAAAAGGTTTTATCCTGGTTGGCCGATGCCCTTGGTCCCAGATGGGATGGGCAAGAGGCAGCACCAGTCATTCTGTTGGATGGCCGCAACCCTGAGGATCGTCTTCCGGTCGCTTGGGAGGAACTCTCTGCCGAGGAGGTGACCGAGTGGAAGAGTGTCCCGTTTCATCCACGTTTTTCACCCCCCAGAACCATTCGTTTTCAAAGGCAACCTTGCGCTCCACCGCCTGATTTGGCCCCGGACCAGCCACCGTTGTTGGTATTTCATTCGTTCAAGGGAGGGGTGGGGCGTACTCTGTGTGCGTTGGCGTTGACCCAGGCCTATGCCAAAAGAAAGCACAAAGTCCTGTTGGTGGATGCGGATTTTGAAGCTCCCGGCATCAGTTTTCTGGTGCAAAAAAGAAAACCGGATCTGGATTTTTCCTTGGCCGATTTTTTTGCTTTGTTGCATGCGGACCCGGACCCGCAAGGCGGTCATGCCTTGGCCCGTGCCAAGGAAAAAGTGACCAATCAACGGCTTGATAGTATTTATGTACTGCCCTGCTTCCGCGATTTGACCGGGAGCGTTGCCTTGGAAATTCGTCCAGAGCATCTGGTAGCCAGTTCGGCTCATGATCCTTTTTTTCTGACCGATATTCTTTCCCGTTTGGGCAAGGAATTGGGGGCTGAGATTGTCATCGTCGATTTGCGCGCCGGGTTGTCCGAACTCTCCGCCCCTTTGTTGCTGGATCCACGGGTCAAACGGTTGTTGGTCTCCACTGTGTCTGGGCAGTCCATCCAGGGCACACGCTTTATGATTGGGCAGATGGGTCGCATTTTGCGCGTCAATCAATGGCCGAACGGCACCCTTCCCGCTTTGATTCTGAATCAGGTTCCTGTTGATGTGATGCCGCGCAAAGGGGAAGCCATCCGCAATGGAAGGCTGCAAGAGGTTTTGGCAACGATTGAGGATGCTTTTAAGGAAGCATTTTCTGCCAATCAAAAGTCTGATGCTGCTGATTTTTCATCGGAATGGTTGGATCCCAAGGTAGGGATTATTCGTTCGATCCTGCCTTATAACGTGAATTTGGCCCTTCTTTCCGATGATTGGCAACTGGCCATGGAGACCTTGCGGGAAAATCCTGTCTCCGATGAAATATGGAATGCGTTGAAGTATTGGCTGCCGACAATCGGGAAAACCAAACATGATCATGAAATGGTTGTGCAACCTGACATTTTGGATCAGCACCGCCGCTTGTTGAGTGAATTCGCAGGCCGTTTGTTGGATTCCGAAAAAATTTATGTTGATGATTTTTTTATAAGTTTATATTTATTTAATCTGGCACAGGATCATGTTACCAAGGTTCCGATTGTTGTTTCGGTTGGGGGCCATGGAGCGGGCAAAACATTTACTTTTATGAATATTGTTAGCAGAGGTTACTGGTCTGAATTTGTTAACAAGGTTAATGCTGATTTTGGTTGCAATATGGCCGCACCTGTCTTGCCAATTCTTTGGAGCAGGAGAGTCGATTCACAGGCCATGGAGCAGGTGCAGGCACGGTGTCAAGAGGATTTGCAACTGTCAGGATCGCGCCACGGTTTTGAATTGCCAGTCGTACTTTCCAGGGTGCAGAATGAATTACGAGATGTCGAGTCCTGGAGGTCTTTTTGGGTGAACGCGATTGCGTGGTCACTCGGCTTTCCGCAAGACAATCAAGACGCCGGGGTATTATTGTTGAATCATTTGATACAGAAACAACTTTCTTTGGTTGCCATGTTTGATGGCCTGGAGGATATTTTTGCGGAATTTACATCCAATCCACAACAAAAAATGGCTCTCCGCGTACTTCTTGAGGAAGTGCCTAATTGGCTGCGTATGCAACCTGGAACTCCCATCGGAGTGATTGTTTTTATTCGGGATGATATGGTCTCCCATGCGATTCTGCAAAATCGTTCCCAATTTGAGTTACGTTATATCAATTATGCTATGAAGTGGTTTGGGACTGATATCGTGGAATTAGTAGGATGGATTGGCAGGAAATCCATGTCTTTTTTTGCTTTGAATGATCGTAAGACGCAATTTAATGATGTTTTCTGTTTAATAGGTAATTATGATTATATTTTAATGGTGTTGCGTAAATTTGTAAATTTTCAAATCCGTGATATTGTACGCTTTTTACAAATTGCTGCCAACGAATCAGTTGGGAATGAAGAAACAACTGATTGTTTGCTTGCTCCAACTGCCATGCGTCAGGCCATCAGGATAACCAGCGATAATTGGGATCCCAGAATCCTAACAAGGAGTGAAAGATTATGAAAAAACAAACCATTGCAGAACAGAATGTTTCTGGTAAAAAAATTTTCATACGGGTTGATTTCAATGTCCCATTGACGCCAGAAGGGGGCATTCGTTCGGATGCCCGGATTCAGAACTCCCTGCCGACCATTCGCCGGGCGATGGAAGGGGGCGGGCGGGTGATTCTGGCGTCGCATCTGGGGCGTCCCAAGGGGGGGATCGGTCCCTCGTTGCGGCCAGTGGCTCAACGGCTGTCGGAATTGCTGGGTCAACCCGTGGCTTTGGCCCCGGATTGTGTTGGCCCTCAAGTCGAAGCCATGGTGGCAGAATTGCCCCCAGGGGGGGTTCTCTTGTTGGAAAATGTCCGCTTTCATGCTGGCGAGACGGCAAATGACCCGGAGTTGGCCCAAGGCTTTGCCCGGCTGGCGGATCTGGTGGTCAATGACGCTTTTGGCACGGCCCATCGTGCCCATGCCTCCAATGTGGGGGTGGCGCAACTGGTTCCCCCTGCGGTGGCGGGTCTGCTCATGGCCAGGGAGTTGGATTTTTTCCAACGGGCCATGTTGACTCCCAATCGTCCGGTGGTCGCCTTGCTGGGTGGGTCCAAGGTCTCCACCAAGATTCAACTCATTGAATCTCTGTTGCAAAAAATGGATACGATCCTGCTGGGCGGGGCCATGGCATTCACCTTTTTGCAGGCCAGAGGGGGTGTTGTGGGTAATTCACTGGTCGAGGCCGATATGCTGACCGTGGCCGCAGCCGCCGAAGCCAAAGCCAAAGAATTGGGCGTGGAATTGCTGGTGCCGGTGGATGCGGTGATTGCCCAGAGTCTTGATGGGACCAGTACCACGCGCGTGGTGCCTGCTGATCAGATTCCCGCTGGATGGATGGGGCTGGATATTGGACCGGAAACCATCCGTTTGTATGCCTCCAGACTGGCCAGTGCCGCAACTATTGTGTGGAATGGTCCGGTGGGTGTGTTCGAAACGCCGGCCTTTGCCAACGGAACCATGGAATTGGCTCAGGCCATCGCCCAGAGCCATGCCTTGTCGGTGACTGGCGGCGGAGATACCGAAGCGGCGATTGCCCAGGCTGGTGTGGCAGAACGGATCTCCCATATTTCGACCGGTGGCGGGGCGTTTCTGGAACTGCTGGAAGGCAAGGAATTGCCCGGTGTTACCGTGTTGGCGGATGCGTTTTAACAGGTGAAAATGACTGGAACACTGCATGACAGGCCACTCCATACCGTGCAGTGTTCCAGGATGGATACCATCCTGACAGAAAGGAGATCATCCACAACATGAAATCCAAACAGGAATTCCATACCTGGTCTGTGGAAGAGTGCAACCAGTTGATCAAACACTCTTTCAACAGGAATTATTGGATCTTTCTGATCCAACAGATGCAGTATCCAGAAATCAAATTCGATGAGGCATCCAATCAAATTTCCTGCCCGACTTTTATTCCATTCCGGGATTTGGCACTGGAAGTCGTGCAGGATTTGAACAAGCGCAAAAAAACCATCAAGCCCTGTCTTGTTTGTTCAAGGTATTTCGATATCAATCAGGAAGATGGCATTTTTGGCGATACCACTCAGTTGGAAAAATTCATCTGCAATGCTTGTGCAAACAAAATCAGCGCGAAAGAATTTTATGAACACCATCTGGTGATGTGATCATGGAGACCTCATGTTAAGCAGAATATTAATATTTTTGCTCGTGGCGGCTGTCATTGGGTACTTTGTACTCAAAAAGCTGAACATTCAAATCTCTCTGACTCCATTAGGCCGGAATGCATTGGTGATGGCCATCCAACAGATTGTCAGAATCATGTTGCGCAGGATTGGGTTGTGATGGGGGGAGTCAACTTGCTTGACATAGGCTGTCGAAAAATGTAATTTGTTTCAAAAAAAATGGGTATCCAATATCAGTCCCATTCCTGCTCCCAGTCGGTCATGCTTGAAATATTATTTCTTTTTATACTAATCCTGTATTCTTGATGGAGGTTGATCATGCGTCCGAAGCATTTCATCACAACTTTTTGTTTGGTATTGGTTGTCATTTGTTTCACGATATCAGTGACTCATGCCGGGGGCATTGGCCAGGTCAAAAATATGAAGGGTTCAGCCTTTCTGGAACGCAACCGCAATCAAGTACCACTCAAAGTGGGAGATTCCTTGCAACAAGCTGATAAGATTCGCACCGGGTTGGATGGGTCGGTTGGCATTATCTTTGTCGATAACAGCAGCTTTTCCGTTGGGCCAAATACCGTATTTACCGTGGATCAATTTGCTTTTGACAGCACCACGCATGAAGGTGTGTTCAACACTTCGTTGCGTCAAGGTACATTGGCAGTCAAATCTGGAAAAATTGTCAAACAAACCCCAGAGGCCATGAAAATCAATACCCGATCCTCGGTCTTGATGGTGCGTGGAACCAGGTTCGTTGTCAGTTCCGGCTATTGAATGGAATCAGGAATCTCGAAAAATGAAAACATGCTCCGTTATTGCCAAAATCTGTTTGCTGGTGACTTTTTCTCTCTTGTCAGCCTGTAGCAAAGATACCGTTGTGGTCCTGCCTGATGATGATGGCAAAATCGGTTCTGTTGCCGTCAAGCGCGTTTGGAAAAAAGTGGAATTGAATAAGGCTCATGAGGTCACACAACTTGCCGGTCTGGCGAGTACGGAAATCCTGCCTATGAATAAAACTGAAGTCGAACATACTTTTGCAGAGACTCTGGCGGCTACTCCTGTGCCTCCGGTATCCTTGAACCTCTATTTCAAAGAGGGAGGAACCCAGTTGATGCCAGAGTCCAGCCCCGTGATAGAACAGATATTTAAAGAAATCAGCAAGCGTTCGGTGGCTGAAATCACGGTGATTGGTCATACTGATCGTGTTGGAACAGTCCAGGAAAATGATGCCTTGGCCCTTAAACGCGCCCAATCCGTGTTGAAAATTCTGGTGGAACGCGGCATCAAACTTGAAGCCATCGATGCCGCTGGCCGTGGGGAAAGGGAACCTTTGGTTGCCACCAAGGATGAAGTGGCGGAACCTCGCAATCGACGCACCGAAATCAATATTCGCTAAAAATCTGTCAATAAGGCTATTCGCTAAAAATCTGTCAATAAGGCACTTCGCTTTCATGATGCAGTCAAATCAATGCACTTTTTGAGACGACAACCCGGACGCTTTCTGAGTGCGGCCTTGTTGATACTCATGACAGGGGTGCATTTGTGGGGTGGCTTGGTCCCTCTTCTGCATTTGCGTCTGCACTGGTTCGATGCTTATCATATGGTGTTTCCTCGTGTTCGTGATGCCTCTCCAGTCATCATTGTGGCTGTGGATGAGAAAAGTCTGGAAGCCATCGGACAATGGCCATGGCCACGATCTGTCGTGGCGCATCTGCTGCACAAAATCTCTGCTGCCGGGGCCGTGGCCATTGGGGTGGATCTGCTTTGGCCTGAACCGGATCGCCTCTCTCCTGAAACCTGGGTTCTCTCCCAACCCGATCTTCCAGATGATCTGCGTCAGGCCCTTCAGGGACTGCCTGCTCATGACACCCTGTTGGCTGATGCCATTCAATCCTCTTCAGTGGTTCTTGGCGTCGCTGGTATTGACACAGAATCCACCAGTGGACCCAGAACCATGGTGCGCGTTCAAGGGGGGGATCCTCTGCCGTTCATGGACCACTACCAATCCACTCTGCGCAGTCTGCCGGTACTGGATCGGGTGGCCTCCGGTCATGGATTGGTTTCCGTGAATAAAGATCGTGACGGAGTGGTGCGACAACTCCCTTTGGTGACCGCCATTGACAGGGAAGTCATGCCCTCGCTTGGGGTGGAGGTCTTGCGTCTGGTGAAGGGGAGCAATCGGATTGATCTGTCCGTGGATCATCGGTGGGGTATCCAGTCGGTTGCCATTGGCGATCTGGTCATACCAACGACTTCAACAGGTACGTTTTGGCTCCATTACACCCCTCATGATCCTGAACGGTTTGTCTCGGCCATCGATGTTCTCTCTGGCAAGGCGGATGAAATATTGAATGGGCGTATGGTTCTGTTGGGAGTTACTGGACTGGGTTTGACGGACAATCCCGTCACGTCACTCCACGAAGTCATGCCCGGCGTTGAGGTGCATGCGCAATTTTTGGAGAATATTTTTTCAGGCAAGCAGCTGCAACGCCCTTTTTGGGCACTCTGGGCTGAAGCGATCCTGTTGGGTGGTGTGGGTTTGTTGTTGTTGATCCTTGTCCCTTTGTTGGCACCTGTCTGGGGTTTTTTGGTTTTCCTGACGCTTTCGATGCTCTGTCTGGGGGTTGGCTGGTGGGCTTATTTGGAGCCGTTATGGTTGTTGGATACTGCCGCCCCTGGGGTGGGTGGTTTGATGGTCTATATGCTGCTTTTGGGTGCTTCTTTATCTCATTCCCGACAGCAAAAATTGGCCTTGGCCAGCACTTTGGAACAAGAGCGATTGGAAGCAGTACGGATGGCCGCACAACTGGAAGCAGCACAACGCATCAAAGATAGCGAAGAGCGCGTCAGGCTGTTGATGGAATCCGTTGGCGAAGGGGTGCTGGGGGTCGATCTTGTGGGGTGTATCACTTTTGCCAATCCCCAAGCCAGTCTCTTGTTGGGTTGTTCCATTGACGACTTGATCGGCATGAACGCTCACGAACGGTTTCATCACAGTCATGTCGGCGGTGCGCCTTATCCCCAGGAGGCCTGTTGGTGGCACAAGACCATGTCAGATGGTCAGGAGCATTATATCGATAATGAAATTTTCTGGCGTCTGGATGGTACTTGCATGGACGTGGAATACCGTTGTACTCCGGTGTTCTATGGCGATGTGCTGGTAGGGGCGGTGGTTTCGTTCAGCGACATCACCGAACGCAAGCGCATCCAACGCGAACGGGACGAAGCCCTGGATGTCATCTCAAGCAGCATTCGTTACGCCAGCCGCATTCAACGCTCGGTACTCCCGGATACTGCCATACTGCAAAATATTTTTACCGATTATTTCATACACTGGGATCCCCGCGATATGGTGGGCGGAGACATGTATTGGTGCGAGGTCTGGGGTGACGGCATGCTGCTGATACTGGGCGATTGCACGGGTCACGGAGTTCCAGGAGCGTTCATGACTTTGATCGTGGTAGGTGCTTTGGGACGGGCCAAGGGATATGTGCAAGCAGGTGATATCGCCACCCTGATGCAGCACATGCATCAAATCATTCAAAGCACGCTTGGTCAAAATATGGAGACAGGTGAGTCCGATGATGGAATTGAACTTGGAATTTGCTTTATTCGTCCCGGTTTGCGCACGCTCCTCTATGCTGGTGCCAGATTCGATCTCTTTATTGTTGCCGAAGGTGTTGTCAATGAAATCAAAGGCAACAAAAAAGGGATCGGCTATCGGGGGGTGCCCAAGACGCAACGCTATGACACCCACGAGATTCCATTGGCACCGACATCTCGTTATTATCTGACGACGGACGGCCTGATCGATCAGATCGGGGGTGAAAATCGCAGGGCATTCGGCAAGAATCGTTTCAAGGAGATTTTGTTGTCCAGTGGGGATCTGTCCATGGCAGAGCAAAAAGAACGCATCCGGCACGCCTTGATCGATTACCATGGCCAAGAGCGACGCCGCGACGACGTATCGGTCATCGGTTTCAGGTGTGGCTGACAGGTCCATGATTGGGGGCAGAGAGTCGTTTTCCCCTGTCCCGGTTTTGATGCGAGCCTGTCAACCAAGACTCCTTGACGCAGAGAAGTCAACCATTCAACCTACCCAATTCTCTTTAAAGAAGCAAACATCCCATTTCAACCCATCCAGATCATGGAGGATCAACATGTCGCAGGTCAATTCTGAACAGGTGTTGAATGCCTTGAAACAGGTCATGGACCCGGATCTCAAGCGCAATATCGTTGCTCTTGGGTTTGTGAAAGATATCCACATTGATCAGGGCCATGTGGCCTTCAAAGTGGAATTGACCACTCCGGCCTGTCCGGTCAAGGCATTGTTGCAAAAGCAGGCTCATGATGTCGTGGCTGCACTTCCAGGAGTGACTACCGTGGATGTGCAGATGACTGCACAAGTGCGTCCAGCCAAAAAACGTGAAAACAATGACCTGATCCCAGGAGTCAAAAATGTCATTGCGGTTGCGTCGGGCAAAGGCGGCGTGGGCAAATCCACCACCGCAGTCAATCTGGCTTTGGCCCTGTTGCGTACTGGGGCATCGGTGGGGATTCTGGATGCAGACATCTATGGTCCCAGTCTGCCGCGTATGCTCCATATCCTGGAAAAACCCGAACCAGGAGAGGGGCGCAAAATGGCCCCGATCATGGCGTATGGCTTGAAGTCCATGTCCATGGGATTTTTCATGGAAGAGTCCCAACCTGTGGTCTGGCGTGGTCCCATGGTGGGCATGGCCGTGGAGCAAATGTTGCGGGATGTGGATTGGGGTGAGTTGGATTATCTCGTGGTGGACCTGCCCCCTGGCACCGGTGACGCACAGTTGACCTTGTCCCAAAAAGTCCCCATCACCGGCGTGGTGATTGTCTCCACGCCCCAGGCCGTGGCCCTGGCGGATGTGCGGCGTGGGGTGAACATGTTTCTCAAGGTCGATGTCCCGGTTTTGGGGGTGATTGAGAACATGTCCTATTATCTTTGTCCCCAATGCGGTCATCGGGCGGACATTTTTGATCATGGTGGTGCCCGTCAGGAGGCCGAGGTCATGGGCATGGAATTTCTGGGCGACATCCCCCTGGATATCGTCATTCGTGAGGACTCCGATGCCGGCACTCCCATTCTGGTGGCGCGTCCCGACAGTGCGCAATCCATCCGCTATCAGGAAATCGCCGCCCGAATCGCAGCACGGGTGGCCACGATGCATTTTGGAGAACCAAAATTTCCTAAAATCGTGGTGGAGTAAATAGGAGATCCCATGATCTCAACCCCCTGTCCGGTCGATTTGCACGCCTGGGCCTTTGATCAGGCCGCTTTGTTGCGCGCTGGTCGGTTCGATGAGCTTGATTACGCCAATCTGGCTCTGGAGTTGGAGGTCATGGGACGCAGTCAACGTCGTGAATTGGTATCCCGGTTGGCGATTTTACTGGTCCATTTGCTCAAGTGGCGTCATCAGCCGGAACGCCGCAGTCGTTCATGGCGTATCATGATCCAAATCCAATGGAGTGATTTGACCGACCTTCTGGAAGAGTCTCCCAGTCTCCAGGGGGTATGGTCGGAATCCATGCTTAAAGCTTATAACAAAGCCCGTTTGCTGGCAGCCGGGGAGACAGGTCTGCCTGAAGCAACCTTTCCTTCATCAGCACCCTGGAATCAGGAAGAAATGGCGCGGGAATGCCTGGGTCTGGAGGGTTCCAGGGGCGATGATCATCATTACTGACAGGAGTGATTCAGCATGACGATTGAGGCGGATATTTTGTTTCAGCCAGTCCAGTTGGGGCCTTTGCACGTGCCCAATCGTGTGGTCATGGCCCCCATGACCCGCTCCCAATGTCCAGGGGGCGTTCCCACGGCCCAAGTGGCGGCCTATTATGGTCGGCGTGCGGCCAATGGGGTGGGATTGATCATCACGGAAGGGGTTTTGATCGATGATCCGGTTGCTGGCGGTTATCCCGATTGCCCGGTGTTGTTCGGTGCAGCAGCCTTGCAGGGCTGGCGGGAAGTGATTCAGACGGTGCATGCGGCTGGAGGACGGATCATGCCCCAGATTTGGCATGTGGGTGAAATTCATCGTTTGGGGGAACCTCCCAATCCGGAATTTCCCGGTGTCGGACCTTCGGATGTGGTGGAAGGGGATCGTCTGTTGGTGCGTGCCCTGACAGAAGCGGACATTCACCGCCTCATTGACGGGTATGCCTCGGCAGCTCGCAATGCCAAAGAGATCGGTTTTGATGGTGTCGAGATTCATGGTGCCCACGGATACCTCATTGATCAGTTTCTTTGGGAACGGACCAATCGGAGGAGTGATCGTTATGGGGGGAGTTTTGATCGTCGTTTGCGTTTTGCCGTTGAGGTGACTGTTGCAGTTCGGGCGGCAGTCGGTCCTGATTTTCCGGTTGTGTTTCGTTTTTCTCAGTGGAAACCTCAGGATTACGGGGCACGTCTGGCAGAATCTCCAGCCGCCTTGTCGGATTTGCTGATGCCTTTGAAAGAGGCTGGTGTGACGATTTTTCATGCCAGTAATCGTCGTTATCAGGAACCGGAATTTCCTGGTTCCAACCTGAATCTGGCCGGTTGGACCAAAATGATCACCGGATGTCCCACCATCACCGTGGGTAGCATTGGCCTGGATAGTGAATCCTGGTCTGGGGCCAATCCTGCTGGCATCACACCGCTTTTGGAACGTCTGGGGCGTCATGAATTCGATTTGATTGCCGTGGGTCGTGCCTTGTTGGCGGATTATGCCTGGGCACGCAAGATCAGGGAAGGACGCAGCGCGGATCTGTTGCCCTACACCAAGGAAGCATTGAAAACTCTGAATTAGCTGCTCCATTGCAACGTTTGAAACAAGCTGGTCAGTCGGTAGTGTTGTTGGATCCAGGGGCTTGTGCCCCTGGTGGATTTCAGGGCGAAGTCTTTCTCCATGGGTGGTGAAATGCATCAGTCAATTATATTTTATAACATAGATACTAGTGTATGCTGCATCGAGTTAGTCATGTGCAGATCCATAGTTGACTATTGCTGTTGAATCGTATATTAACATGGTCCATGGAAGCAAAATGAATGGTTACCGCTGAATTCTTTTTCACAGCAATTACTGCTTGAGAGCCAACCATGGAACTGACAACCGAACAGACGCAAGCCCAGGAAGAATTCAAGGCATTTGTGGATGCTGAAATCATTCCTTATGCCAATCAATGGGATCTGGAGGAAAAGTTGCCGACCGGGACGGTGCAGGCCATGGCTGCCAAGGGATATCTGGGAGCCATGGTTCCCAAAGAGCATGGTGGCGGAGGTATGGACAGTGTCACTTTCGGGTTGTTGTGTGAAGAGATTGGCCGGGGAAGTGCCTCGTTGTTAAGCCTGTTGACGGTCCATGGCATGGTTTGTCAGGCTCTGGTGATTTGGGGGAGCGAAGAGCAGCAGCGAACCTGGTTGCCCAGACTGGCCGCAGGTGAACTCATTGCTGCTTTTGCCCTGACCGAACCCAACATTGGCAGCGATGCCAAAAATGTGGAAACCCGTGTCACTCAACTCCAGGCAGGATCTTATATATTGAATGGCGAAAAAAAATGGATCTCCTGTGGACAGATTGCCGATCTGTTTTTGGTGTTTGGCCAATTGGACGGCAAGCCGGTCGCATTTTTGGTGGAGAAGGCGTGTTTGGGGTTTTCCAGATCACCGATGACCGGGTTGTTGGGGTTTCGTGCGGCCATGCTGGCTTCGTTGAGCATGGTTGAGTGTGTGGTCCCGGAAGAAAACATGGTGGGGCGTCCTGGATTCGGATTTTCCCATGTGGCTGGGGCGGCACTTGATCACGGTCGTTTTTGTGTGGGCTGTGGGTGTGTGGGATTGGCGCGCGCCTGTCTGGAGGCCAGTCTGGAATACACGGACCAGAGGAAACAGTTTGGTGTGGCTTTACGGGAACATGCTTTGATTCAACGCATGATCGCCGACATGATCACTCACATCGAAGCGGCTCGTATGCTGTGTCTGCATGCTGGTCGCATGAAAGATGACCGCAACCCTCGTTCGATCATGGCAACTTCCACGGCCAAGTATTTTGCCTCCACCATGGCGGCCCGGACAGCCTCGGATGCGGTGCAGATTCATGGAGCCAATGGTTGTGGCCAGGATTTTTCGGTGCAACGCCATTTCCGTGATGCCAAGATCATGGAAATCATCGAAGGCAGCAATCAGATTCAGCAGACCATTATTGCCAAATATGGTCATCTGGATTTCATCAAGGATCAACGCATTCGGAACAGAAAGAAAAAAGTTTAAAACCATGAAAAATACCAAGGAAAAGAAAATCAAGTGTGTGGTCTGGGATCTGGACAACACTCTCTGGGATGGCATCCTGGCGGAAAACGACCAGATTTGTTTGAAAGAGAATGTGATACATGTCATCAAAACCCTGGATGAACGGGGTATTCTGCAATCCATTGCCAGTCGCAACACCCATGATCAGGCCATGGAGCAGCTCAGGGTGTTTGGTCTGGAAGCGTATTTTCTCTATCCGCAAATCAACTGGAATTCGAAAGCCTCCTCGTTGGAACAAATTGCGCAATCACTCAATATTGGTATCGATACCCTGGCTTTTGTGGATGACCAGCCCTTTGAGCGGGATGAGGTGCGGTTTGTTTTGCCGGACGTGCTGTGTATTGATGCTGCGCATGTGGATCAGATACTGGCCATGCCCGTGATGCATCCCCGATTCATCACCAGCGATGCGCGACAACGTCGGGAGATGTATCAGAACGACATGGTGCGTGATCAGGTGGAAAAGAGTTTTGTCGGGCCGAAAGATGCGTTTCTGGCCAGCCTGGAGATGGTTCTCACCATTGGACCGGCCCTTGAGGAAGATCTCCAGCGGGCAGAGGAATTGACCGTTCGCACCAATCAGCTCAACGCCACCGGGTATACCTATTCCTATGAAGAGTTGGATGGTTTTCGTCGTTCTAACCGGCATCTTTTGTGGATTGCCAGTCTTGATGACAAATATGGCACTTACGGCACAATTGGTCTGGTGTTGATTGAAACACAAGCGACCGTATGGACGATTAAATTATTGTTGATGTCTTGTCGAGTGATGTCCAGAGGAGTTGGATCCATCCTGATCAGCCATATTCGGCATGAGGCGAAAAAAAAGGGGGTTCGTTTGTTGGCGGAATTTGTTTCCACAGACCGCAACCGGATGATGTATATAACTTATAAGTTTGCTCATTTTCGTGAGCTGGAGAGCAGTGAAACCGGCTTGACACTACTGGAAAACGATCTGAGCAATCCAACACCATTTCCTGACTATCTGAAAATTCATTTTGAGCATGAATGATCCTTGTTTATGATTTAAATATTTTAAAAAATCAAAACCTTGGGGGGCGGTGAACCGCCCCCCAAACCCCCCACCCTTTTTTTTAAAAAATTATTAAAAAAAAGAGGGGGTCTGGGGGATTCATC